>CALLKI010000079.1 GCA_938008415.1 uncultured Luteimonas sp.
TCTTCCGATCTGTGGTCCGGGAGCTGGCCAGCCGTGACCACGTGCGCAAGCTGCTGCCGCTGGTGCGCCAGACCCTGGCCGAGGCCGGCCTGGCACCGGGCGACCTGGACGGCGTGGCCTACACCGCCGGCCCCGGCCTGGTCGGTGCCCTGCTGGTCGGCGCGGGGACCGCGCGCGCCCTGGCCTGGGCGCTGGACGTGCCGGCTGTTGCGGTGCATCACATGGAGGGCCACCTGCTGGCCCCGCTGATGGAGGACAACCCGCCGCAGCCACCGTTCGTGGCCCTGCTGGTCTCCGGCGGCCATACCCAGCTGGTTGCAGTCGAGGCCATCGGCCAATACCGCCTGCTGGGCGAGACCCTCGACGATGCCGCGGGCGAAGCCTTCGACAAGACCGCCAAGCTGATGGGCCTGCCGTATCCCGGGGGCCCGCAGCTGGCCGCGCTGGCCGAACGCGGCACCCCGGGCGCATTCCGCTTCGCACGGCCGATGACCGACCGTCCGGGCCTGGACTTCAGCTTCAGCGGGCTGAAGACCCAGGTCCTGCTGGCCTGGCAGCAGTCCGACCAGTCCGAACAGACCCGCGCCGACATCGCCCGCGGCTTCGAGGACGCGGTGGTCGACACCCTGGCGATCAAGTGCGGGCGCGCGCTGGACGCGGCCGGCAGCGACACCCTGGTGATCGCCGGCGGCGTCGGCGCCAATAGGCGCCTGCGCGCGAAGCTGCAGGAGATGTGCGCGCAGCGCGGCGGACGCGCCTGCTTCCCGCGTCCATCGCTGTGCACCGACAACGGCGCGATGATCGCCTTCGCCGGTGCGCTGCGCCTGGAGGCCGGCCAGCACGAGGACACTTCGGTGCGCGTCACCCCGCGCTGGGACATGGCCGCCCTGCCGGCGCTGGCCGCCTCAGGCGCGTAACAGCCCTTCGAACAGCGCCTGCCAGCGGGCCATCACCGCCTGCTCGGAGAAACGCGCGACGTTGCGGTGGGCGGCGGCGCCCATCGCGTCGCGCAGCGACGGATCCGACAGCAGCCGGTCCAGCGCCGCGGCCATGCCTTCGATGTCGCCCGGCGCGACCAGGAAGCCGTCCTCGCCGTGGGTGACGATTTCCGCCGGGCCGCTGCGGCAGTCGCTGGCCACCACCGGCAGGCCGCAGCTCATCGCCTCCAGCAGTACCATCGCGAATCCCTCGTACTGCGAGGACAACGCCAGCACGCTTGCCTGCATCAGCGCGCCGGGCACGTCGCGCACGGCGTCGTCCAGGGTGACCTGCGACTCGATCCCCAGCCTGTGCGCGAGCCGGCGCAGGTCGTCCTTGCCGCCCGGGCCGACGATGCGCAGGGTCGCATCCGGATGGCGTGGCGCCACCCGCGACCACGCTTTCAGCAGGCGGTCGAAGCGCTTCTGCCGGGTATTGCGGCCAAGCGCGATGACCTGCTTCGAATCCAGCGGTGCGCGCGTGGGGCAGACGAAGCTGGCGGCGTTGGGGATGGAGGTGATGTTGGGGAGCCGGCCCCAGGCCTCGGCATCCTGCGCGGTCAGGGTCACGAAGGCGTCGTAGCCGCCGATCAGGCGGTAGTCGGCGTGCTTGTAGAGCCGGCACAGGGCGCGTCCGGCGGCGGTCCGCTCCAGCCGGTACATGTGCTGCGCGCTCTTGTGCTTGGCGAAATGCAGCTCGCCGACCTTGCAGCACGCATGGCGGGTACGCGGCAGGTGGCGCGAATACTCGTCGAACATCGAGATCGCGATGTCCGGCTGGAACTGCGTGAGCCAGCGGTCGGCGGCGGCGACGAACGCTTCGACGTTGCGTCCCTTGCGCAGCTTGTTCGCCAGGCCCTTGCGGTAGATCCGCTGCAGGCCGAGGTTGTGGTGGCGCACCTGCGCGGGAAACGGGAAGAACGGCTCGCGTCCCTGCGGATCGACCAGCGACACCACATGCACCTCGTGTCCCTGCGCGCACCACCAGGCGCACTTGTTGGAGAGCACGCGCTCCATGCCACCGGAAGCGGTCGCATCCTTGAGGAAATAGGCCAGTTTCATTCGGTGCCGTCGCCCTTGGGCTAGAATCCTGAGCCCGTATTGTCGCAGCATCCAATGGACAAGGTATTCATCGAGGGCCTGGAGATCGAGGCGCTGATCGGCATCTACGACTGGGAGCGGCGCATCCGCCA
>CALLKI010000080.1 GCA_938008415.1 uncultured Luteimonas sp.
TCATGGAACCTCCTGGCTGGGGAAAACATGCCAGAAAGTTCTACTTATGGGGTGTCTGCGGATCGGGGAAGCTTACGAGAACAGCGGGAGCTGCGGCGTTGCCTGCGTGCCGGCGCGCTTCGCGGATGACCAGCCGCCTGCCCCTGCGCGCGGCGCATCCTGGCCGCGGGGCGAGCTGGTGCGTTTCCGGGCCTCGCGATGGCTCGCCTCGGCCAGGACCTTGAACCGGCGTTCCCGGTCCTGGTAGAGCTCCACGGCGTCGCTGGTGGCCTGTTTCCGGGTGAAGGGATCCTCGTCGCGGTCCCGGTCCGGGATGCTCTGGAAGGGGATCCGCATGGGGGCCGCGCCATGGGCGATCGCCCTGGCCATGGAGCCGAAGTAGAGGACGTTGTGGAACTTGCGGTTGATGCGGTCCAGCGCCTCGGTCACCAACCGGTCGCGCTGCCGCGGGGCCATGAGTTCGCCGCTGGCCTGGCCACGCGGCTCCAGGTCGAACAGCGTCACCGCCACCGAGAGCGGCGGGTGGCGCTGCGGGTCCCAGCGTCCCGAGCGCATGGCTTGCTCCAGCCGTGCAAGCTCCCCGCCGAGCAGGCGCAGCAGCGAGGGCGTGTCGTCCAGTGGCGCGAAGTGCAGGTCACGTTCGAAGCGGTGCTCCATGCCGACGAAGCGGACGCGGATCGCCATGCCTCCGGCGAGGTAGCCCTCGTCGCGCATGCGCATGGCGGCCTTGGCCAGCAGCTTGAACAGGACCGCGCGGGCACCGCCGTAGTCACGCAGCTCGGGGCCCAGCACGTGCGAATGGCCGATGGAGCCGCGCCGGGTGCGACGCCCGGGCACCTCGTGCCCGCGCAGCTGCATCCAGTAGCGTTCGCCCTCGATGCTGCCCCATGCGGCCCGCAGTTGCTTGCGCGTCGCCATGCACAGCTGCTCGGCGGTGTGGATGCCGGCGTTGCGCAGGCGCCGTTCGATCGACGGCCCGATGCCGCAGAAATCGCGCAGTTCCAGCCCGTACAGGCAATGCGGCAGGTCGGACAGCCCGATCACCTTCAGTCCGTCGCGGCCTGCCATGTCCGAGGCGGTCTTGGCCAGGAACCGGTTGGGCGCGATGCCGATCGAACAGCGGATCCAGTCGAACTCCTCGCGGATGCGCTCCTTGATCCTGCGCGCGATGGCGATGGCGTTCCCGGGTTCGCGCTCGCGGCCGATCAGCCAGCACGGGACCTCGTCGATGGACGCGGGGTGGTCGTGGGGAATGCAGTCGGCGATCGCCGCCATCAGCCGGTGGTGGATCTCGATGTAGCGCGCGGGCCGCGCCTCGACCAGCAGGATGTCGGGGCAGGTTTCCACCGCTTCCCAGACCGGCGTGCCGGTGCGGATCCCGTACGCCTTGGCTTCGTTGCTGGCGGCGATGCAGCAGGTGGTGGGTGACATCACCGGGACCACACCCACGGGCCTGCCGCGCAGCCGGGGCTCGTCCTGCTGCTCGACGGACGCGAAGAACGAGTTGAAGTCGACGTACAGGCAGCGGAGGGTCACGGGACGGGTACGCGATGACCTCCGGCGAGTATCGCGCCGCGCCGTCTCAGGCCAAGAGATAACAGTAAAACCAGTGGGTTAGAAGATCTCCGGGGGCTCCCCGCCGACGATCACCACGTCGGCCGGACGGCGCGCGAACAGGCCGACGCTGACCACGCCCGGGATCTGGTTGAGTTCGCGCTCCATCGCCAACGGGTCGGTGATGGACAGGTTGTGCACGTCGAGGATCCAGTTGCCGTTGTCGGTGACCACGCCCTGGCGCCACACCGGCTGGCCGCCGGTCATGCGCAGGATCTCTCGCGCCACCAGGCTGCGCGCCATCGGGATCACCTCCACCGGCAGCGGGAATTTCCCGAGCACGGGCACCCGTTTGGACGGGTCGATGATGCAGACGAACTTCTCCGAGGCTTCGGCGATGATCTTCTCGCGGGTCAGCGCCGCGCCGCCGCCCTTGATCAGCCGCTTGTGCGGGTCGCATTCGTCGGCACCGTCCACGTAGAGTGGCAGCGGACCGGTGTGGTTGAGGTCGAGCACGTCGATGCCATGCTGCTTCAGCCGCGCCGTGCTCTGCTCGGAACTGGACACCGCGCCGGCGATACGGTGGCGGATGCGGGCCAGCGCGTCGATGAAGAAGGCCACGGTGGAACCGGTGCCGACGCCGACGACCATGCCGTCCTCGACGAACTCGATGGCCTTCTCGCCGGCCAGGCGCTTGGCTTCCGACATCACTTCCGCTCCAGCGACAGCAGCAGTTTCCATTGTGCCGGAGTGACCGGCATCACCGACAGGCGCGAGCCCTTGCGGATCAGGTGGAACTCCTCGCCCAGCGCGTCCGCGTGCCGGCGGATCTCCTCCAGCGGGACGGGATGGGCCAGCCTGCGGACGAAGGAGACGTCGACCAGTTCCCAGCGTGGCTGCTCGCGCGTGGCCTTGGGGTCGTAGTACTTCGACTTCGGGTCGAACTGGGTCGGGTCCGGATAGGCCGTGCAGGCCACCTCGGCGATGCCGTAGATGCCGGGAACGTCGGTGTTGGAATGGTAGAACAGCACGCCATCGCCCACCTGCATCTGGCGCATGAAGTTGCGCGCCTGGTAGTTGCGCACGCCGGTCCAGGGCTCGGTGCGGACGCGCTCGAGATCGTCGATGGAGAAGTCCGTGGGCTCGGACTTCATGAGCCAGTACCGTTTCCGGGTCATGTCGGGGTCGGTCGGAAGTAGGTGGCCTGTTCGGTGCAGATCGCGTCCGGCGCGATGTCCCACGAGGCATCGTCGAGGGCCTCGACGCGCTGCAGTTCGAAGGCGGCGCCGACCAGGGCGGGCGGTGCCGGGCGCGTGGCGCGGAACGCGAAGCTGCGATCGTACCAGCCGCCTCCCATGCCGAGGCGGCGGCACGCGGCGTCGAAGGCCACCAGCGGCGCGACCGCCATCGCCAGTGAGTCCGCTTCCAGCAGCGCCTCCTCGTCCACATCCGGCTCGGGGATGCCGTAGCGGTTGGGCACCAGCGGGTCGCCCGGCTTCCAGGGGGCGAAGCGCAGGCGTCCGTCGCCGTGCAGCACCGGCAGGCAGTAGGTCACGCCGGGCGGCAGGCGCAATTGCCAGGCGTGGAGGGCGATCTCGCCATCCATGGCCCAGTAGCCGGCGACGTAACCATGCGTGGGGGCGAACGGCAGCGCGAGCAGGCGTCCCGCGAGCATTTCCGCGGCGGCGATGCGCTCGGCGGGCGGCAGCGCCCGGCGGCGTTCACGCATGATGCGCCGCAGGCTGCCGCGCTCGGGGGTCATCGGGAAGGAATCGCATCGGGCATGGCCGTCATTGTCGCCGCGGCGGCCTTGGCGCGGAAGGGAGCCGCCGCCGGCAGTTCCGGGGCGGCGTCCGCGGATGGGAAATACGTCCTCCGCCATGCCGATGCCTGCGGAACGACCTTGAACCCGAGGTTCAGGTGGGGACGCCAGGATTCCATCGGGCTTCCCGCAGCGTGGCGGACATGCACTCCCGGAATCCGCCGCATCCCCGAGGTCGTTGTTAAGGGACAAGGCGAATGTTGCGCATGCTGTCGCACACGGCAGAGGACGTGCGGGAAGTATACCGGGATTGCCGGGTGGTGGATGCATGCCGGCCGGCGGAAACGCACCGGATCCGGCCGGGAAGATGAATGCGCGAGGTCAACGCGCGGTGTCGAGCAGGGCGTCGAGCTTGCGCTGCAGGTCGGCGAGGATGCGGGCGACTTCCTGGTCGCGCTGCCGGGCTTCGTCGCGCAGCTGCTGCAGCTCGTGGGCGAGGTTGAGCGCGGCGAGCACGGCGAGGCGGTCGATCGCGACCATGCGGTTGCCACCACGGATCTCGCGCATCCTGCCGTCGAGCAGGCGCGCCGCAGACATCAGGCTCTCGCGCCCCCCGGGAACCACGCCCACGGTGTATTCGCGGTCGAGGATGCGGACGTTGACAGGCTCGGGCGTGCTCACGTGTGCTGCTCCAGCGACTTCAGGCGCGCGATCATCGCCTCGACCCGGGACCTCGCCTGCTCGTTCTTAGCCAGCAGCTGTGCACGCTCGTTTGCGATCTGTTCGTGCTGCTGCCGGAGCGACTGGTTCTCGTCCGCCAGGCGACGCAACCGGTCCGCCAGCTGGTCGATGCGGTCGGCGACGGCGCGGAGCTGGGCGATCACGTCCGGGGTGTCCATGCGGCCACGATAGGCAGGCGGCCGGGGCCGGTCAAGCCATCGCGGCGCGGCTGGACGGCCCCCCCCGGCGGGCCGGGATCCAGTTGCGGATGAACGCCAGGCAGGCATGGGCGTCGAGGGGGGGCGACAGCCAGAATCCCTGGATCTCGTCGCAGCCGTGGCAGGCCAGGAACTGCATCTGGGCCTCGGTCTCCACGCCCTCGGCGACCACGTTCAGGCCCAGGGAGTGGGCCATGGTGATGACCGTGCTGGTGATTGCGGCGTCTTCCGGGTCGTGGGTCAGGTCGCCGATGAATTCCTTGTCGATCTTGATCGTGGTGATCGGCAGCCGCTTCAGGTAGGCCAGCGAGGAATACCCGGTGCCGAAGTCGTCGATCGCCAGCGACACGCCCAGCTCGCGGAAGGCACTCAACTTGGCGGAGGTGTGCTCGGCATTGACCATCAGCACGCTCTCGGTCAGCTCCAGCTCGAGGTTGCCCGCCGGCAGGCCCACGTCGGCGAGCACGCGTGCCACCACGTCGGGGAAATCGCCGCGCAGCAGTTGCAGCACCGAGACGTTGACCGAAACCGACAGGTCCTTGATCCCGTGCTGGCGCCAGCGGTGCAGGGCGAGGCAGGCCTCGCGCAGCACCCATTCGCCGATCTCCAGGATCAGCCCGCTTTCCTCTGCGATCGGGATGAAGTCACCGGGCGGGATGCTGCCGTGCTCGCGGCTGGTCCAGCGCAGCAGGGCCTCCACGCCGGTGATCCGCGATTCGCCCAGGGCCAGCCGCGGCTGGAAGACCAGGGCCAGCTCGCCGCGGTCGAGGACCTTGCGCAGCGCGCTGGAGATCGTGGCCCGGTAGCGGACCGCCACGTCCATGGCGTCGTCGTAGCGCATGAAGGTCCGGCGCCCGGCGGCTTTGGCCTGGTACATGGCGGTGTCGGCCTGCTTCAGCAGTTCGGTCGGGACCTGGGCGTGGTCCGGGTAGAGGCTGATGCCGATCGAGGGCGAGATCGAGATCTCGCGGCGGTCGTCGAGCAGCAGCGGCGCCTCGAACGCCATGATGATCTCGCGTGCGACCTTGTCGGCCTCCTCCGGGGACTCGAGGTTCTCCAGGACCACGGTGAACTCGTCGCCGCCGAGGCGGGCGACGGTGTGGTGCAGGCCGACGGTCTGCTGGAGGCGGGAGGCGGCGGCGCGCAGGATGCGGTCGCCGGCGGCGTGGCCGAGCGAGTCGTTGATGTCCTTGAAGCGGTCCAGGTCCAGGAACAGCACCGCGACCAGGCTGTCCTCGCGCTGCGCGCGCACGATCGCGCGCGAGAGCCGGTCGGCCAGCAGCGAGCGGTTGGGCAGGTTGGTCAGGGTGTCGAAGTTGGCGAGGTAGCGCAGCTCCTGCTCGGCGCGCTTCTGCTGGGTGATGTCGTTGAGCACGGCGACGTGCAGGGCGACCTGGCCGTTGCTGTCGTAGACGCAACTGGATTCGATCGAGCAGAGGAATTCCTCGCCGTCCTTGCGCCGCTGCCAGATCTCGCCGCTCCAGCGGCCGTTCCTGATGATCTGTTCCCGGATGTGCCGGTAGAAGGCGCTGTCGTGCTGCAGGCTGTCGAGGATGCTGGCGTTGCGGCCGATGATCTCGGACTCCTCGTAGCCGGTCATGCGCGCGAACGCGGGGTTGACCGAGATGAAGTCGAAGTTGCGGTCCAGCACCGAGACCGCCTCGTTCATGCTGCGCAGCACCTCGGCGGCGATCTGGCGCTCGCGTTCGGCGGCACGCGTCCGGGTGATGTCCAGCGCCGTGCCCGCGACCCGGCGGATGCTGCCGTCCGGGTCGGTGGCCACGGCCCGGCCCCGGGCACGCATCCAGATCCAGCCGCCGCGTCCGTCGGCGACGCGCAGCTCGGCGTGGAAATTCCGGGTCTGCCCCCTGAGGTAGGCGTCGAGGCATCCGGTCGCCAGCGGCACGTCGTCCGGGTGGAGCAGCTCGGTGGCCGGCACGGTTTCCCAGGGCATCCCGCCCGGGCTGCCGCCGGGATCCCCGGGCAGCAGCCGGCGCAGCAGGCCGGTCTTGACGTCGTAGTCCCAGTAGTGTTCTCCGCTCGCCCACAGGGCCAGCTTGAGCCGCTCCTCGCGGTCGCGCAGTTGCCGCAGGTAGGCACGTTCGTTGCGGCGTCGCCGCGTCACCAGCGCGACGAGCCCGGCGACCAGCGCCGTGAGCACGACTGCGCCGGCGATCAGCAGTGGATGAGCGGTGGCGGGCATTCGGTCGCGCGTCCCCCCTGGCGGACGGTTCCCGAGTGTAGGCACGGACCGCTCCGGCCAACAAGCGACCGCCGTGGTGGTTCCGGTTGCTAGACTTGGGGCCCTTGCAACAGGATGGACACCGCCGTGGCCTCTACCCTGCCTGATTTCCGGGAAGTCGACGATGCCTGCCGCCGGCTGGGCCTGGGCGTGGACGCCAGCGAACTGCATGGGAGTCTGTGCGGCTGGCTGGCCGGCGGGGGCGCGGACGATGCCGGCTGGCTGCGCCGGGTCCTGCTCGTGGACGCGGTGGAAACGCCCGACGAGGATCATGTCTTCGAGCGCCTGCGCCGCGCCACCGCCGAGCAGTTCGAGGACCCCGGGTTCGGCCTCGAGCTGCTCATCCCCGATGCCGAGGCCTCCCTGTTCCTGCGCAGCGGCGCCCTGTTCGAATGGTGCCGCGGCTTCGTCGGCGCGTTCGGGCTGGCCGCCGGGTCGGATCCGCCGCTGTCCGAGGAGGGGAGGGAGGCGCTGACCGACCTCGCCAGGCTGGCCGCCGCCCGGGCCGAGGAGGAGGGCGACGAGGAGGACGAGGAGGCCTTCACCGAGATCGAGGAGTATGTCCGCGTCGCGGTGATGCTGCTGCATGGGGACTGCGTCCTGGGGCCGCGCCACCGGCGGAGCCTGAACTGATGCGGGCAATGACGGGCATCTCCGCCGCCGAGTTCGCGCGCCGGCGGCGGCAATTGATGCGCATGGCGGGCGAGGACGCGATCATCGTCGTGCCCGCCGCCCCCGAGCGCGTGCGCAGCCGCGACACGCACTATCCGTACCGGCAGGATTCGGACCTGTGGTACCTGACCGGCTTCCCCGAGCCGGAGGCGGTGCTGGTGCTGATCCCGGGCCGCCGCCATGGCGAGACCCTGCTGTTCTGCCGCGAGCGTGACCCGGAACGCGAGGCCTGGGACGGGCCGCGCTACGGGCCGGAGGGCGCGGTGGAGGCGTTCGGTCTCGACGACGCCTACCCGATCGACGATCTCGACGACATCCTGCCCGGCCTGCTCGAGGGCCGGACCCGGGTGTACTACCACTTCGGCCGGGATCCCGAATTCGACCTCAAGCTGATCGGCTGGCTCAACCGGGTGCGGGAACAGGTGCGCCTGGGCGCGCAGCCGCCCCACGAGTTCCTCGAGCTGGGCCACCTGCTCGACGAGCTGCGGCTGTTCAAGTCCCGGGACGAGCTGCGGCTGATGCGCCGCGCCGCCGAGATCACCATGGAGGCGCACCGCGAGGCGATGCGCATCGTCCGCCCCGGCATCCATGAATACGTGCTGCAGGCCGAGATCGAGCGCGTGTTCCGCGCCGCCGGCGCGCATCCCGCGTACAACAGCATCGTCGGCGCGGGGGCCAACGCCTGCGTGCTGCACTACCGCGCCAACGATGCGGTCGTGCGCGACGGTGAGCTGGTGCTCATCGATGCCGGCGCCGAGTACCGTGGCTACGCCGCCGACATCACCAGGACCTTCCCTGCCAACGGCCGCTTCACCCGGGAGCAGCGCGCGCTGCACGAGCTGGTGCTGGCCGCGCAGGCCGCGGCGCTGGAGAAGGCGCGGCCCGGCGTGCCGTACGAGGCCGGGCACAATGCCGCGGTCGAGGTCCTGACCGAGGGCCTGCTGGAACTGGGCCTGCTCAGGGGCAGGCTGAAGAAGCTGATCGCGGAGAATGCCTACAAGCGCTTCTACCCGCACAAGTCCGGCCACTGGCTGGGCCTGGACGTGCACGACGTGGGCGACTACCGCATCGACGGCGAGTCGCGCCTGCTCGAGCCCGGCATGGTGTTCACCATCGAGCCCGGCCTGTACGTGCGCCTGGACGACGCCTCGGTGCCGGAGAAGTGGCGCGGTATCGGGATCCGCATCGAGGATGACGTGGCCATCACCCGCGACGGCCACGAGGTGCTGACCGAGGGCCTGCCACGCAGCGCCGAGGAGATCGAGGCGTTCATGGCCGCGCGCTGAGCGCGGGTTGCGCCGTCGGTTTCAACATCGCGGCGACGGGTGGATCCGGACCGGATCGCCACAGGTGCCGGTGAACACCGCGGTCACCGCAGGGCCCACGCCGGTCGGTGGCCGGCGGAAGGCCACGCCCGGCGTGGGCTGGCGCCCGTGCCCGGCGGCCACGTCGTCGGCCGCGAACGCGGCCGCCTGGCGGGAACCGGGCCGGTACGGGTTCAGGCCGGGGCGAAGGCCTCGCGGGTGAGGTTGACCGGGTCGCCGTCGGTGACCACGAGGTTGTCCTCGATGCGGATGCCGCCGTAGGGGCGGAACGTCTCGACCCGGCCCCAGTCCACAGCCTCGCCTAGGCCCCTGGCCTTCAGGTCGTCGAGCAGCATGTCGATGAAGTAGATGCCCGGCTCGTTGGTCACCACCATGCCAGGCTCGAGCGTGCGGGTCAGGCGCAGGTGGGGGTGGCCGTCCGGCTTCGGGATGGTGCCGCCGCTGTCGGAGGCGGCGAAGCCGGCGACGTCATGCACCTGCAGGCCGATGCCGTGGCCGATGCCGTGCGGGAAGAATGCGCTGCTGATGCCACGCTCGACCGCTTCCTCCGGCGTGACACGGATGATCCCGAACTCGCGCAGCACCTGCGACAGCGCGAGGTGCGCGAACAGGTGCACCTGGCGGTAGTCGTTGCCGGCGCGGAAGCGCTGGGCGATGTCCCCGCGCTGCATGCGGTCCACGGCGTCGACCAGCGCCTGGAACTCGCTGCCGGGGTCGCTGGCGTAGGTGCGGGTGATGTCGCAGGCGTAGCCGCCGTAGCTGGCGCCGGCGTCGATCAGGAAGCTGCGCACCTGCTTCGGCGGCACCCGGTCCAGCTCGGTGTAGTGCAGCACCGCGCCGTGCTCGTTGAGCGCGACGATGTTGCTGTAGGGCAGCTCGGTGGCGTCCTGCCCGGCGGCCTGGCAGTAGGCGAGGTGGATGCCGAACTCGCTGGCGCCGGCGCGGAACGCGCGCTCGGCCGCACGGTGCGCGCGCACGCCGATGCGCGTGGCCTCGCGCATCATCTCGATCTCGTAGGGCGTCTTGAACGCGCGGTGGTACTCGAGGTAGTCGAGCACCGGCCGGGGGTTGTTCGGCGCGAATGCGCCGTAGTTGCCCAGGGCGCTCTGGGGCTCGCCGAGGATGGCGCAGCGCGCGGCGTTCTTCGGCAGGTGCTGCAGCGCCTCCTCGGGCCTGCGGATCACCACGATGTCGAAGTGTTCCACCCACCAGCCGCTTGGCGCCTGCGGCACCACGTGCCAGTAGTCCCGCGGCTGCAGGTAGATCAGCCTCGGCCTTTCGCCGGGCGTGACCACCAGCCAGCTGCCCGGGTTCCGGGTCAGCGGCAGCCAGTGCTTGAACTGCGGGTTGGCCGCGTACGGGTAGTCACGGTCGTCGAACACCTGGTAGTGCACGGTGCCGCTGGGCACCACGAGGTGGTCGAAGCCGCCGCGCTCGAGCGCGGCCGCGGCGCGGGCCTGCAGGGTGGCGAGGTGGTCGGCGTAGAGCCGTGCTGCGGCAAGTGACATCGTGCACGATCCGTCGGGGGAACAACGCCGCTATTCTGCCGCAAGCGGTCCGGTGCCGCAGTGGGCGGCGCTGTCCGCTATTCGTAATGGCCACCCGGGGACTCGATCCACTGCCGGATGCGGCGCGCGTGCTTTCCCTCCACGGCGATGAAGCGGAAGCCCGCCCAGGACTGGCCCGGCGCGCTGGCATTGTCCATCCACAGCAGGTGCGCGCCGACTTCCACCGGCGCCGGGTCCTCCCCGCCCGGCAGCACGAAGCTGAACTGGTACAGGGCGTCGTCGACCAGTGGTTCGCTTGCGATCAGCAGCATGCCGGTCTGCGACAGGTTGCCGAGGCGGCCGGCGACGCGCCCGGTCATGGTGTCGGTGACCAGGATCGTGTCGGGGGCCTTGCGGCGCCTGGCGCGGCGGAATTCGTGGATCATGCGTCGTGCTTCCCGGAAGCGTCCCCGCCGCCGAGCCCGGCGAAGCTGCGCAGCGCGTTGACCGTCGCCTGCCAGGCGCGGTCGACGAGGCTCGCGCGGTCGGCGGTGACGATGCGCGCCTGACCCCGGGCGAGGAGGCGTGCCACGGCGTCGAGCGACTGTTCGCCGACGCGCTGGCCATGCTGGTTCACGAACAGGGCATTGTCGGTGACGGTGCTGTACCACGACAGCCGGCGCCGGACCATGTCGCCCTGCTGGTTGACCTGGAACTCGATCCAGGTGCCGAAGGGCAGGCTGCGCAGCTGTTCGTAGTGCTGCTGTTCCTCGGGTGTGCGCGGCGGCAGCTTCGGCCGGGCGGCCCTGGAATCCTCGCCCAGCCGCGTGCGCGCCTTGAGCTTCATCGCCAGTTCGGTGCGCGAGGCCGAGTCCTCGTCCTGCCCGCTGCCGGCCAGGCGCCTGGCGATGACCGAGGCTTCCTCGCCGTGGTAGCCGACCTGCCCCAGCGAGGACTCGATGTGCGCGGCGAGCTCCGGGTCCGGCGTGGCGTCCTCACGCGCGCCCGCCTCGACGATCTTCTTCGTGGCTTCCAGCTGCCGGAGCCATGCGTCGGATTCCTCGCCCTGCCGCAGCAGGGTCAGGGTGAGCACGTCAGCCCAGGCCTGGTTGAGCAGCGCGAGGGTGAATTTCGGCAGACGGCGGTCGCCGATGATGCGCTCCATCGCCTCCGCGGCGCGGAGCTTGGCGATCTCGAGCTTCTCCTTGCCGCGCGCGGCCTCGGCATGCCGTTTCTCCAGCAGTTCGGCCTTGCGCACCTGCGCCTGCAGGTACGCCTGCAGGCGCTCGTTGGAGGCGGCGAAGACCGAGGCGTCGCCGTCGTAGTGCTCGACGACGTGGTTGACCGCCTGCTGCAGCGGGATCAGGAATTGCGGGTCGAAGTCGCTGTCGTCCAGCCACCTGGCCGCGTTGCCCGCGACGGTGTCGAGCAGCTGTCGCGCGGGGTGGCGGCTGCGCACGAAGAAGCTGCGGTCGAGCAGGGCCAGCCGCAGCAGCGGCACCTGCAGGCGCCGGACGAGCGCCGCGGCCGGGGCGTCGCGGCGGATTTCCTCCTCCAGGTGCGTGAACAGCATCTGCAGGAGCTCGAAGGCGTCGTTGTCCTGCGGCGAGAGGTCGGCGCCGGTGCCGTGCCGCTGGCGCGCCTGCGCCAGCAGGATCTGCTTGATGTCCGAGAAGGTCTGCGGCGCGCCCGGCGTGGATGGCGACTGGGCCTGCAACTGGCGCAGCGCGGAGAACACGTCGTCGGTGCTGAGCTGCAGGCGCGGCCGGGACGCGGTGTCCGGGCGCAGCTTGCCCAGCAGTTCGCGACGGCCCGCCAGCAGCCGGGTCAGCTTCTCGAGGGCGACGGATTCGTCTTCCTCCTCCTCCGGCCCCGGGGGATCGCCCGGCCAGGCCGTGTACGGGCGGGGGCCGCGCCAGCCGCCCCTTGGCGCCCCGGAGGGTTGCGGGCCGGGAGGCGGGGCGGTGCGTGCGCCATCGGGGGATGCTGCGGGGGGGGACGCCGGGGTGTCTCCCGCGGGGCCGGCCTGCCGGGCGGGTTCGTCGGCGTCCGGCTCCGACCGGTCCGTGCGCGCGACCGGGGCGGGGCGCGTGCGTACCGGGACAAAGGTCAGGCCGGGCAGGATCCCCGCGTGGTCGAGCTGCTCGTCCAGCCGCTCGAGCACGCGGGCGTACGACGACATCACGTGCCGGTCGAAGATCCGGTACAGCAGCAGCCGCGAGTCGTGTTCGATCTCGAGGGCGTGCGCGGCGGCGCGGATCGCCCGGCACAGGGCCTGTGGTCCGAGCGGCAGGCGTTCGCCGTCGAACGCCGGGGTCCCGGCGAGCACGCCGAAACGCTGCCCCAGCAGGTGCAGCGCGAGGTTCGCCCGGCCTTCCTGCCGGGTGGCGATCTCGTGCAGCACGGTGTTTTCGTCCATCACCGCCTCGTCGACCAGGCTGAGCCTGCCGAAGCCGCCGGAGAACGGGGCCGGATCGGAAGCCTCCGGCGCGGGCGCGGGCGGGGTGCGGATGGCCGCCAGCGACGCCTCCAGTTCCAGCATGAAGTGCGGTACCAGGTCGGAACGGCTGGTGCGGAACGTGCGCAGGGTTTCCATGTACCCCGACATCTGGCCCGGGTTGCGGGCCTGGTCGGCCAGCCGGAACAGTTCCTGCTCGAACTCCTCGAGCATGCGGGCAAGACCGTTGTCCAGCTCCTGGGATACCAGGGCGAGCGCCAGCTCCAGCGCCTTGCGCACGCGCCCGGGCAGCTGGGCGGCCGCCAGGGTGCGGGGCGTGTTCTCCGGGCGGGACGTCGTCGGCATGCGCCCTCCGGTGTTTCAGTCCCTGCGTGCCCGCAGGGCTGCCCGGACCTGCCGGATGCGCCGGATCGACCTCGCGTGCATGTCTGTCATCGTCCCCCCTTGCCCGTCCCTGTCCGGCTCAGGTCCCTCCCCCCGGGGGACTGGTGGCATCCTGCCCGTGCCGGAATCGTTTCCTGGGCCTTTCTTAGCATGCCGCCTCGACCGGGGCCAACCCGGGCGGGTGCCGGGTCACGGGCCGTCATGCAGGAACAGGGCGATCACGTCGTTGGTGAAGCGGCGGCCCAGCGCGGTGGGCCGCACCCGGTCTCCCCCGACTTCCAGCCAGCCACGGCCGGCAGCCTGTGCCAGCCCGGTGGCGATGGCGTCCCGCCCGAGACCGGTGCGGGCCTCGAACGCGTCCAGGGAAAAGCCCTCGACCAGGCGCAGGGCGTTGAGCATGAACTCGAACGGGCGCTGGTCCGGGGTGACCCGTTCCTCGCCGCCGATGGCCCCGGCGGTGCCTGCGGCTGCCATGTACGCGGCCGGATGGCGCAGCTTCCAGCGGCGCAGGATCGCCTGCTCCGCGCCCAGGGTGAGCTTGCCGTGGGCGCCGGCGCCGATCCCCAGGTAATCGCCATAGCGCCAGTAGTTGAGGTTGTGCGCGCACTGCCGACCGGGACGGGCGTAGGCGCTGACTTCGTACTGGGCGTAGCCGGCCTCCGCCAGCAGTGCCTGGCAGCGTTCCTGCATGTCCCAGGCCTGGTCCTCGTCGGGCAGTCCCCCGGGTGGCCGCGCTGCGAACAGGGTGTTGGGCTCCAGGGTGAGCTGGTAGTGGGAGATGTGCGCGGGGGCCAGCGCGACCGCGCGTTCGACGTCGCGGACGGCCATGTCCGGGGTCTGGCCGGGCAGTGCGTACATCAGGTCCAGGTTGATGTTGTCCAGCCCGGCGTCCTGCGCCAGCTTCACCGCCGCCTCGGCCTCGCCGCTGTCGTGGATGCGACCCAGCCGTTGCAGGCAGCCGTCGTCGAAGCTCTGGACCCCGAGGCTGATCCGGTTCACGCCGGCGCGGCGGTAGTCCGCGAAGCGGCCGTGCTCGACGGTGCCGGGATTGGTCTCGAGGGTGATCTCCGCGTCCGGCGCGAAGCGCAGGCGCGCGCTGGCGCCCTGCAGGAATCGGTCGATCGCGTCGGCCGGGAACAGGCTCGGGGTGCCGCCGCCGAAGAACACGCTGTGCACCGTGCGCCTCCAGGCCAGCGGCAGGTCGTGGTCGAGGTCGGCGAGCAGCGCGTCGACGTAGGCCTCGTACGGCGGCACGCCGCGGGCGGGGTGCGAGTTGAAGTCGCAGTACGGGCACTTGCGCACGCACCAGGGCATGTGCACGTACAGCGACAGCGGCGGCGGGGTCAGCATCGTGGCATTGCGGGCGCCGGCAGGGCGTGCATCCATTACAGCAGTTCGCCCAGGCGCCCGCGCAGCAGCGCCAGCGCCCGGCCGCGGTGGCTGATGCGGTTCTTCTCCGCCATCGGCATCTCCGCGGCGGTCAGACCGGCGTCCGGATCGAGGAACACCGGGTCGTAGCCGTGCCCGCCGCTGCCGCGGCGTTCGCGCAGGATGCGGCCGTGCCACACGCCCTCGACCACGATCGGGCGCGGGTCCCCCGGGTGGCGCAGCAGCGCCAGCGCGCAGACGAAGTGCGCCGTGCGCCGCGCGTCCTCCACGCCGTCCAGTTCCGCCAGCAGGCGGTCGATGTTGGCGTCGGCGTTGCCGTGGCCGCCGGCGTAGCGCGCCGAGTACAGGCCCGGCGCGCCGCCGAGCGCGTCCACGCACAGCCCGGAATCGTCGGCCAGCGCCGGCAGTCCCGTGGCACGGCTGGCGTGGCGCGCCTTGAGGATGGCGTTCTCGATGAAGCTCAGGCCGGTTTCCTCGGCGTCCGGCACGCCGAACTCGGCCTGCGCGCGCACGCGGATGCCCCGGCCCGCCAGCAGGGCGCGGAACTCCTCCAGCTTGCCGGCGTTGTTCGAGGCGAGGACCAGTTCGCGTGGCGCCCCGCTCATCGCGCCAGCGCCTCGCGCTGGAGCTCGAACAGGCGCGCGCAGCCGGCCGCGGCCAGTTCCAGCAGCGCGTCCAGTTCGTCGCGGCGGAAGGCGTGGCCTTCGGCGGTGCCCTGCAGCTCGATGAAGCCGCCGCCGTCGTTCATCACCACGTTCATGTCGGTGTCGCAGTCGCTGTCCTCGGCGTAGTCAAGGTCGAGCACCGGAACGCCGCGCCAGATCCCGACCGACACCGCGGCCACCGCGCCGTGGATCGGGTCGCGCCCGATCTCGCGCCGCGCAAGCAGCCAGCGCGCCGCGTCCACCAGCGCCACGTACGCGCCGGTGATCGCCGCGGTGCGGGTGCCACCGTCGGCCTGCAGCACGTCGCAGTCGAGGGTGATGGTGCGCTCGCCCAGCGCGCCGCGGTCCACGCAGGCGCGCAGCGCGCGGCCGATCAGGCGCTGGATCTCGAGGGTGCGGCCGCCCTGCCTGCCGCGGGCGGCCTCGCGCTCGCCGCGGGTGTGCGTGGCGCGCGGGAGCATGCCGTACTCGGCGGTCACCCAGCCTTCGCCCTTGCCGCGCAGGAAGGCGGGCACCTTGTTCTCGACGCTGGCGGTGCACAGCACGCGGGTGTCCCCGAAGGAGACCAGGACGGAGCCTTCCGCGTGGCGGGTGTACCCGCGTTCGATGCGGATTTCCCGCAACTGGTCGGGGGCGCGGCCGCTTGGACGGACGATGCTCATGCGGATCGGGCAGGGAAAGGGGCGTCAGATTACCATTGGCGGCCCGGCAACCATGGAGTCCCGGATGGCCATCCGCAGCATGACCGCCTTCGCCTCCGGCGAGCTCGCCACCGAGTGGGGCGTGCTCGGCTGCGAGCTGCGTGCGGTCAACCACCGATTCCTCGAACTCGGCCTGCGCCTGCCGGAGGAGCTGCGCGCGCTGGAGCCCGTGCTGCGCGAGCGCGTCGGCGCGCGGGTCTCGCGCGGCAAGCTCGACCTGGCCCTGCGCCTGCGTCCGGCGGAAGGGTCCGGCGCGCTGGAGCTGGACGAGGCGCTGGTCGACCGGCTGGGCGCGCTCGCGCAGGCGCTGCAGGCCCGTTTCCCGGGGATGCACACCGAGTTCACCAGCCTGCTCCAGTTCCCCGGCGTCCTGCAGGCCCGTGCGGTCGACCCGGCCGCGATGCAGGAGGCGGTGCTGGCGCTGCTGGACCGGGTGCTCGACGGTTTCGTCGCCGCCCGCGAGCGCGAGGGCGCCAAGCTGGTCGCGGCGATCCTGGAGCGCGTGGACGGCATCGAGCGGATCGTGGGCGAGGTGCGCGCGCTGGTGCCGGCCATCCGTGCCGCGCAGCGGGCGAAGCTGGAGGCGCGGCTGGCGGAGCTGGCCCAGGCCGCCGACCCGGCCCGGGTCGAGCAGGAGCTCGTGCTGGCGCTGCAGAAGCTGGACGTGGACGAGGAGCTGGACCGGCTGGCCAGCCATGTCGAAGAGATTCGGCGGGTACTGTGCCAGCGCGAACCGGTGGGCCGTCGGCTGGACTTCCTGCTGCAGGAGTTCAATCGCGAGGCCAACACCCTGGGCAGCAAGTCGGTCGACGCCCGCACCTCGAACGCGGCGGTGGAACTGAAGGTGCTGATCGACCAGATCCGCGAACAGGTCCAGAACATCGAGTAGGGCGGGCCGGCGGCGGGGAACGCGGGGCGCGGAAGCGGTAGACTTTCCGGCCCGTGCGCCGTCCGCGCCTTCCGGCCGCCGCCCCGCACGGGCCTTCATCCCGTCCACGGACCCTTCGGCTTCCCGATGCGCGGCACCCTGTTCATCGTTGCGGCACCTTCCGGCGCCGGAAAATCCAGCATCGTCAACGCCTGCCTGGCGCGCGACCGCAACATCAGCCTGTCCATCTCGTTCACCTCGCGCGCGCCGCGCCCGGGCGAGCGCGACGCCGAGCACTACCACTTCGTCACCGAGCAGGAGTTCCAGCGCATGATCGAGGCGGGGGACTTCTTCGAGTACGCCCGCGTCCATGGCGACTGGAAGGGTACCGCCCGGCAGTCGGTGGAGCCTCTGCTGGAGGCCGGCCGGGACGTGCTGCTGGAGATCGACTGGCAGGGGGCGCAGCAGGTGAAGGCCAAGGTGCCCGACGCGGTCAGCGTGTTCATCCTGCCGCCGTCGCGCGCGGCGCTGGAGGAGCGCATGCGCAAGCGAGGCCAGGACAGCGAGGAGACCATCGCCCTGCGCATGGCCAACGCCCGCGAGGAGATGTCCCACCACGCCGAGTTCGACTACATCATCGTCAACGAGGTGTTCGAGACCGCGGTGGAGGAGATGTGCGCGATCTTCACCGCCAGCCGCCTGCGCAGGGTCCGGCAGGTGGAGCGCCACCGCGACCTGATCGCGGCGCTGTTGGCCCCGGACCCCTGAGCGTCCGGGTCGGCCCGGTTACGGCCGGGGGTACCGTTCAGGCAAGTAACTGATTTTCCAAGGGGTGTGCTTGCCTCTTCCCGGGCGGACCCCATACAATGTCCAATCCCTTTCCGGAACCGAGATCGACGGCCAGCCGGCCGCCGGGAGACCTGTTATGGCCCGCATCACCGTTGAAGACTGCCTGCAAGTCGTCGAGAACCGCTTCGAGCTGGTCATGATGGCCGCCAAGCGCGCCCGCCAGCTCGCCAATGGCGTCGAGCCCAGGATCGAGAACGAGACTGGCGACAAGCCCACCGTCCTGGCCCTGCGCGAGATCGCCGCGCGCCGCATCGACCAGGCCTACATCGACGCCGTCGAGAAGGCCGAGCGCGAGCGCAAGGAGCGCGAGGCGCTGGAGTGGGCCGCCGCCGAGATGGTGGCCGCCGACGATGACATGAAGGGAGACGACTGACACCCGGATCGGCGCGGACCGGCAACCGGTCCCGCCGCGCCGGCGCGGCGGCAGGCCCGCCCCGGGGATGCGCCGGCCGCCCCGCTGTTTCCCCGTTGCGCCGTTTCGCCTTAGGCTGGCCCCATGAGCCAGGGTGCACCCGTCCAGTCCGAGCCCATCCGCGTCACCGTCCCCGGTGACGACGAGATCCCGGACTACGTCCGCGAACTGGAGGAGGCGGCCGGCTACCTGCCCCGCGAGCAGCGCCTCGAGCTGCGCCGCGCATGGGCGCTCGGCGCGAAGGCGCACGAGGGCCAGTTCCGCAAGTCCGGCGAGCCCTACATCACCCACCCGGTCGCGGTGGCCAGGGTGCTTGCCGAGCAGAAGCTCGACCTGGAGACGCTGATCGCGGCGATCCTCCACGACACCATCGAGGACACCCCGCTCACCCGCGAGCAGCTCGCCGCCGAGTTCGGCGAGACCGTGGCCGAGCTGGTGGATGGCGTCACCAAGCTGGACAAGCTGCAGTTCAGCAGCCGCCAGGAGGCGGCCGCGGAGAGCTTCCGCAAGATGATGCTGGCCATGGCGCGCGACCTGCGCGTCATCCTGATCAAGCTCGGCGACCGCCTGCACAACATGCGCACGCTGGGTGCGCAGCCGGGCCCGGCGCGCGCGCGCATCGCGCGCGAGACGCTGGAGATCTACGCGCCCATCGCGCAGCGCCTGGGCATGAACCTGATCAAGGCCGAGCTGCAGGACCTCGGCTTCCACGCGCTGTACCCGCTGCGCCACATGATCCTGGAGAAGCACATCCGCTCCCAGCCGATGGTGCGGCGCGAGGCGATGGCCAGGATCGAGGCCCAGCTCGCGCAACGGCTGACCAACGAGGGCCTGCAGTACCGCCTGATCAGCCGGGTGAAGTCCCCGTGGAGCATCTACAACAAGATGCGGAACGAGGGGAAAAGCTTCGACCAGGTGATGGACGTGTTCGGTTTCCGCATCGTGGTGCCCACCGTGAAGGACTGCTACCATGCGCTCGGCGTGGCGCACTCGGTGTTCAAGCCGCTCGACGGCCGGTTCCGCGACTTCATCGCGATCCCCAAGGCCAACGGCTACCAGTCGCTGCACACGGTGCTGTTCGGGCCCTACGGCTCGCCGATCGAGGTCCAGATCCGGACCGAGGAGATGGACCTGATCGCCGAGCGCGGCATCGCGGCGCACTGGGCCTACAAGCACGGCGGCACGCCGACCGGCGCGCAGGCGCGCGCGCACAAATGGATCTCCAGCCTGATCGAGTCGCAGCGCGCCACCGGCTCCTCGCTGGAGTTCCTCGAGAACGTCAAGGTCGACCTGTTCCCGGACGAGGTCTACCTGTTCACACCCAAGGGCGACATCCTGGCGATGCCGCGCAACTCCACCGCGCTCGACTTCGCCTACGCCGTGCACACCGACATCGGCAACCGGGCCGTGGCCGCGCGCGTGGACGGCAAGCTGGTGCCGCTGCGCAGCAGGCTGGTCAGCGGCCAGAAGGTGGAGATCGTCACCGCGAAGTCGGCCACGCCGCGCCCGCAGTGGCTGGAGTTCGTGGTCACCGGCAAGGCGCGCACCGCGATCCGCAGCCAGCTCAAGCAGCTCCAGCACGAGGACGCGGTGAACCTCGGCCACCGCATGCTCGACCGCGCGCTGGAGGAGCTGCGCACCTCGCTCGACCGGCTGCCGCCGGAGCGCGTCGAGGCCTACCTGGCCGAGATGCGCTATCCGCGGATGGAGGAGCTGCTCGCCGACATCGCGCTGGGCAACCGGATGCCGGCGCAGGTGGCGACGGCCCTGGCGCAGCAGGCGCCGCCGGCCGCCGCGCAGGAGAAGGACGGGCGCCCGGCGGTCCACGAGCGGATCCTGA
Source organism: uncultured Luteimonas sp. (assembly GCA_938008415.1). Taxonomy (GTDB): domain Bacteria; phylum Pseudomonadota; class Gammaproteobacteria; order Xanthomonadales; family Xanthomonadaceae; genus Luteimonas. Next base: position 19,547 of record CALLKI010000080.1, read on the forward strand.
TCACCGGCAACGAGCGCGGGGTGGTCAGCTTCGCCAACTGCTGCCAGCCGATCCCGGGCGACGAGATCATGGGCTACCACACCGCCGGCAAGGGCATCGTCGTGCACCGGATCGACTGCCCGAACGTGGCCGAGTACCGCAAGTCGCCGGAACGCTGGGTGGACATCGGCTGGGACCGCGAGGTCACCGGCGACTACAGCGTCTCGCTGCGGGTCGAGGCCGAGAACCGCCCGGGCGTGCTGGCGCAGATCGCCGCGGCGATCGCGCAGGCCGAGTCGAACATCGAGGGCGTGGAGTACCTCGAGCGCGACAGCGACATCGCCACCATCCGCTTCTCGATCGAGGTCAGGGACCGCGAGCACCTGGCCGAGGTCATCCGCAGGACGCGGCGGCTCGGCGTGGTGCACGGCGTGCAGCGGCTGTGACGCGCGCAGGCCACGGGCACAGCCCGGGCGCGGACCTATAATCCCGGGCTTTCCGAACGGAGATCGCGCATGCCACGTACCCCGATCCAGACCGACCGCGCGCCCGCCGCGATCGGCCCGTACTCGCAGGCCACGCGTGCCGGCAACACCGTGTACATCTCCGGCCAGATCCCGCTCGACCCGGCCACCGGCGAGGTGGTCCAGGGCGGGATCGAGGCGCAGGCGCGGCGCGCCTTCGACAACCTCAGGGCCGTGGCCGAGGCCGCGGGCGGTTCGCTGGCCGACATCGTGCGCGTCGGCCTGTACCTGACCGACCTGTCGCAGTTCGCCGCGGTCAACGCGGTGATGGCGGAATACTTCGAGGCGCCGTATCCCGCGCGTTCGACCATCGAGGTGTCGGCCCTGCCGAAGGGCGTGGCGTTCGAGGTCGACGCGGTGATGGTGCTGGGCTGATCCGCCCGGAGGAATGGCGAAGCCGACGCCCGCGCTGGCGGCATCCGGCAACGTGCCGTTGACCATGTTGCCGGGGGTGGGGCCCGCGGTCGCGGCAAAGCTCGCCGCACGCGGCCTGCTGACGCTGCAGGACCTGTGGCTGCACCTGCCGCGGCAATACGAGGACCGCACGCGGATCACCCCGATCCGTGCGCTGCAGCCCGGAGTGCCGGCGCAGGTGGAGGGGCGGGTCGAGGCGGTCGAGCGCGGCTTCCGCTACCGCCCGGTGCTGCGGGTGGCGATCGGCGACGATTCGCGTGCCACGCTGGTGCTGCGCTTCTTCCACTTCCGCGCGCAGCAGGCCAGCCGGTTCCAGGTGGGTGCGCGCGTGCGCTGCTACGGGACGCCGCGCCCCGGCCAGTACGGGCTGGAGATGGTGCACCCCAGCTACCGGCTGCTCGGCGACGGCGACGCGCCCCTCGGCGACTCGCTCGACCCGGTGTATCCCGCGGTCGAGGGCATCGCCCCGGCGGTGATGCGGCGGCTGATCGCGCAGGCGCTCAGCCGCCTTCCGGACGACGACGAGCTGGAGCTGTTGCCACGGGAGTGGCTGCGCGAGCGCGGGCTGCCGTCGCTGCGCGAAGCGGTCATGGTCATGCACGCACCGCCGCGCGATGCCGACGTCGCGGCCCTGCTCGCCGGGCGGCACCCGGCCCAGCGCCGGCTGGCGCTGGAGGAACTGCTGGCACACCACCTGAGCCTGCGCCGCCAGCGCATCGCCATGCAGTCGCACGGCGCGGTGCCGCTGCGCGACGACACCCTGGCGCGGAAGCTGGTCGAAACCCTGCCGTTCGCGCTGACCGGCGCGCAGCAGCGCGTGTTCGCGGAAGTGCGCGCGGACCTGGCCCGGCCCGAGCCGATGCTGCGGCTGGTGCAGGGCGACGTCGGCAGCGGCAAGACCGTGGTCGCCGCGCTCGCGGCGCTGGTGGCGGTGGGCAGTGGCCGACAGGCCGCGCTGATGGCGCCGACCGAGCTGCTGGCCGAGCAGCACCTCAACAGCCTGCGTGGATGGCTGGAGCCGCTCGGCGTGCGCGTGGGCTGGCTCGCCGGCAAGCTGGCCGGACGCGCGCGCGCCTCGGCGCTGGCCGAGGTCGCCGGTGGCGAAATGCAGGTCGTGGTCGGTACCCACGCGCTGATGCAGGAAGGCGTGGTGTTCCACGACCTGGCGCTGGCGATCGTCGACGAGCAGCACCGGTTCGGCGTGCACCAGCGGCTCGCGTTGCGCGACAAGGGCGCGTCCGGTGGCGTGGTCCCGCACCAGCTGGTGATGACCGCGACCCCGATCCCGCGCACGCTGGCGATGGCCGCCTATGCCGACCTCGACGTTTCCGTGCTCGACGAGCTGCCGCCGGGGCGCACGCCGGTGCAGACCGTGGTGCTGAGCGCGGAACGCAGGCCGGAGCTGATCGAGCGGATCCGCGCGGCCTGCGCCGAGGGCCGGCAGGCATATTGGGTGTGCACCATCATCGACGAGTCCGACGAGGTGGTCGCGCAGGCGGCGCAGACCACGCACGCGCTGCTGTCGGCGTCGCTGCCGGGGTTGCGCGTCGGCTTCGTCCACGGCCGGATGAAGGCCCAGGACAAGCAGGAGACCATGCGCGCGTTCAAGCAGGGCGAGCTCGACCTGCTGGTGGCGACCACGGTGATCGAGGTCGGCGTGGACGTGCCCAATGCCTCGCTGATGATCGTGGAGAATGCCGAGCGCCTCGGCCTGGCGCAGCTGCACCAGCTGCGCGGGCGCGTGGGGCGCGGCAGCGCGGCCTCGACCTGCGTGCTGCTGTACCAGCCGCCGCTGTCGCACGCGGCGAAGCAGCGGCTCGAGACCATGCGTTCGACCAGCGACGGCTTCGTCATCGCCGAGAAGGACCTCGAGCTGCGCGGCCCGGGCGAACTGCTCGGGACGCGGCAGACGGGACTGGCCGAGTTCCGCGTCGCCGATCTGGCGCGCGATGCCGACCTGTTGCCCGAGGTGCACCGCATCGGCGACGCGCTGATGCGCGAGGCGCCGGAGATCGCCGACCGGCTGGTGGACCGCTGGGTCGGCGGCGCGGCGCGCTACGCCGGGGCCTGAGCCCCTTCCGCGTGGGGCCCGGACAATGACGCCTGAAGGCGCCGGAGCCGGTCGGCCAGCGTCTGCAGCATGCGCAACAGCGCTTCCAGTTCGTGCCCGGGCATGTGCTGCTGCGCGCGCAAGGCGCGCAGCGCCTGCCTGCCACGCTCGATCGCCGGGCAGGACCCGAACACGCACAGTCCGCCGAGGATCCGGTGCAGGCACCGGGTGCAGGCCGGGACGTCGCCGGCCGCGATCGCCGTTTCCATGGCCGCCAGTTCCTCGTTCAGGACGGCCAGTTCCAGCGCCAGCAGCGCCCTGCGGTCACGCGATCCCAGCACGCCGGAAACCAGGGCCGGGTCCGGGAAGCCGGAGGCGTGGTCCATCTGCGGCGTCGTGTGCCCTGTGCGTGGCGTTCCGTCCCGGGCTGCATGCCGCGCGCCGCGCGCGGCACCGCTCCGTTCGCTGTCCATGCGGATACCCGTCCCCCCTGACCCGGTGTCCGTTGGTGGATCTTCGTATCATCGGGCCGTGGGACAGGGAAGGGCATATGGTCACGCTTCGTGGATGAGGCGCCCGTTGCGCGGCCCGGGCGCTCCGGTTGGACAATGCGGCCCCGCGCCGGCAGATAATGGCGCATGACACAACCGATCCCGCTTCTCATCGATACCGACCCGGGCGTGGACGACGCCCTCGCGCTGCTGATGGCATTCAATGCGCCCGGGTACGAGGTCGTCGGCCTGACCATCGCCGCGGGCAACGTCGGCCTCGACCATACCGTCCGCAACGCCCTGAAGCTGTGCGAGGTCGCCGGCCGCGACGATGTCCCGGTGTTCCCCGGCTGCGATCGTCCCCTGCTGCACCCGGCCCCGGACGCGGCCTACGTGCACGGCAGGGACGGGTTCGGTGACACCGGCTACGTACCGGCCGCGCGCCGGGCCGCGGACGAGCACGCCGCGCTGGCCATCCTGCGGCTTTCGCGCGAGCACGCCGGCCGCCTGCAGCTGGTCGCGCTGGGGCCGCTGACCAATCTCGCGCTGGCCCTGCGGCTCGACCCGGCCCTGCCGGAGCGGGTGGCGCGCCTGGTGGTGATGGGCGGGGCGGTCACCGCCCACGGCAACATCACCCCGGCGGCGGAGTTCAACGTCCACTTCGACCCCGAGGCGGCGAAGATCGTGTTCGAGGCCTTCCCGCGCATCGACCTGTGCGACTGGGAGGCCACCCTGGCGCATGGGCTGGCGCACGCGGACGTGGACCGCTGGCTCGGCGCCGGCACCCCGCGGGCACGGTTCTACGATGCCATCTCCCGCCGGACCCGTGACTGGGCGAAGGGCCTGCGTGGCGACCGCTGGCATTGCGCCGATGGCCTGGCGATGGCATGGGCGCTGGCGCCGGAGGGGGCGCTGGCGACGGCCGAACGGCCGCTGGACGTCGACACCGGCCAGGGGCCGGGGCGGGGGATGACGGTGGTGGACTGGAACCGCCAGACCGGCAGGCCGGACCAGGTCCGCATCCTGCTCCGCTACGACCAGGCCGGGTTCGAGGCCATGGCCGCGGCCGCGCTCGCGGCGTGACCGGCCGGCTTGCGCGCAAAGGCGGGCGGAGGCTAGAATACCGGACTTTCCCTGCGCAATCCGGTGCCCGCCATGAAGGCCGACATCCATCCCGAATACCGCGAAGTCGTCTTCCAGGACGTGACTTCCGATTTCAAGTTCCTGACCCGTTCCACCCTTGCCGCGACCGCCAAGGAGACCATCCTGTGGGAGGACGGCAAGGAATACCCGCTGGTCAAGATCGAGGTGTCGTCCGCGACGCACCCGTTCTACACCGGCCAGAACAAGGTCGTCTTCACCAGCGGCCGCATCGACAAGTTCAAGCGCCGCTACTCGAAGTAACCCGGTTCCCGCGCGCGGACGCAGGCGCGCGCGGAACGAACCGTTCCGGTGACGGCCGCCCGAGGGCGGCCGTCCGCGTTTTTTCGCCTGCGAAAGGCCGCGTGGCCGCCCCACCCATGACCAAAGTCGAGTCAGTACCGGGGCGCACTGTGAGATACTTGCTGCGTTGCGGCACCGGGGCGTGCCGCCGGTAGCCGGGCGGACCGCCCGCACGCCAGACATCCGAGGAGTGCATCCAGTGGCTGAACACGTCGTGTTGAACGCCGGCGGCAAGTCCGTCGAGCTGCCTGTCCTGAAACCCACGCTCGGCAATGAGTGCGTCGACATCTCGCGGTTGACGAAGGAAACCGGGCTTTTCACCTACGACTCCGGCTTCACCGCCACCGCCAGCTGCAAGTCGGCGATCACCTACATCGACGGCGAACAGGGCGTGCTGCTGTACCGCGGCTACCCGATCGAGCAGCTCGCCGAGCAGTCGAGCTTCCTCGAGGTCGCGTACCTGCTGATGAACGGCGAACTGCCGGGTGCCGAGGAGTTCCGGAAGTTCGAGCACGAGGTGACGCATCACACGATGATGCACGAGTCGCTCAAGAACTTCCTGCACGGGTTCAACTACGACGCGCACCCGATGGCGATGCTGGCCGCGAGCGTGGCCTCGCTGTCGGCGTTCTACCACGACACCCTTGACCTGTCCGACCCGGAGCAGCGCCGCCTCGCCGCGATCCGCCTGATCGCGAAGGTGCCGACGCTGGCCGCGGCCGCGTACCGTTATTCGATCGGCTGGCCGATCAACTACCCGCGCAACAACCTCGAGTACATCAGCCGCTTCCTGCACATGATGTTCGAGGTGCCGAGCGAGCCGCTGGAGCTGCACCCCGTGGTGCCCAAGGCGCTGGACCTGCTGTTCATCCTCCACGCCGACCACGAGCAGAACGCCTCGACCTCGACCGTGCGCCTGGTCGGCTCGACCGGCGCCAACCCGTACGCGTGCATCGCCGCGGGCATCACCGCGCTGTGGGGACCCGCGCACGGCGGCGCCAACGAGGCGGTGCTGAAGATGCTGGAGGAGATCGGCGACCCGAAGAACGTCGCCTCCGCCGTGGCCAAGGCCAAGGACAAGAGCTCGGGGTTCCGCCTGATGGGCTTCGGCCACCGCGTGTACAAGAACTTCGACCCGCGCGCGAAGATCATCCGCGAGATGACCCACAAGGTGCTCGGCGCGCTGGGCGTCGACGACCCGCTGCTGGAAGTGGCGATGAGGCTCGAGGAGGCCGCCCTGAAGGACGAGTACTTCATCGAGCGCAAGCTGTACCCGAACGTCGACTTCTACAGCGGCATCATCTACAAGGCGCTGAAGATCCCGACCGAGATGTTCACGGTCATGTTCGCCATCGCCCGCACCGCCGGCTGGGTGTCGCACTGGCTGGAGCAGCAGGTGGACCCGGAGGCCAAGATCGGCCGCCCGCGCCAGGTCTACACCGGCCACGCCAGGCGCGACTACGTGCCCGTCGACCGCCGCTGATCCCCGGTGCCCTCCGGGGCCGGAGGCAGGAAACGCCCCGCACGGTGCGGGGCGTTTCCGTATCCGCCGCCGGTGCCTGCTCAGCGCAGCCCGTAGACGGAGATTTCCTCCTCCGCCAGCAACGCGCGCAGCTGCGCGGCGGAGGCGCGCCGCATGGGCCGCTCGTCGATCTGCGACAGCGGCGCCTGGCGCAGCGCGGCTTCCGGCAGCACCAGCAGGTCGAAGGTCAGGTCCTCGGCGACGAACACCCACACCGGGAAGTCGCCCCCGCGCACGCGGTCCAGGCGCACGTGCCGGCTGCGCGACTGGGCCGGTATCCCGGATTCCTCGAGGAAACGCTGCACCGCCTCCGGATCGTCGGAGTACAGGTGCAGGTGCACGGGCGAGTGCATGTCGGCGGTGCCCTCGAGCACCGGGCCGACCAGGCGTGCGTCGAAGCGGGCGAAGAACTCGAGCGCACGCAACGCGGCCTCGCGGCGCACGCGCACGGCGTTGGCCTGGGTGTCGCGCTGGAACAGGCGCTGGTATTCGCGCAGTGCCTCCTCGATCTCCCGGTTGCGCGGCAGGGAGGCGTCGTCGTGGAAACCGAGCCGGCTGGCGGCCTTGAGCTTGGCCAGCCGGTAGTCGCGGATGCCGCTCTCGGCCATCAGCCGGGCCGCCTCGTGGGCCAGCCGGCGGCGGCGCTCCCGGATGCGGGCCTCGGCATGCTGGCGTGCGCGGTGCATCGCGGTCTCCCGTGGCGGGCCTGCGCCGACTGTACCGCATGCGGGCGGGGCGTCAACGTGCCGTCCGCCCTGGCCGCGGCCCTGTTCAGAAGATGTCGAAGGCCTCTTCCTTCGGTGCCTCGTCGAAGTCGAACTCGGCCTCGCTCTCCATGCGCTCGAGGTCCTCGACCTTCACGTACTCGATGATGCCGCCCTCCGCGGTACTGGGCAGCAGGCGCCCGCCGGCGGTGACCGCGACCCGGACCATGCCTTCCGGCGGGTCGTTGCGGGCGATCGGCCGGTCCTTCAGGGCCACGCGCATGAAGTCGATCCAGATCGGCAGGGCGGCCCTGCCGCCGTACTCGCGGTAGCCCAGCGAGCGGTTGTCGTCGCGGCCGACCCAGACCGATGTCACCAGGTTGCCGCCGAAGCCGGAGAACCAGGCGTCGCGGTGCTCGTTGGTGGAGCCGGTCTTGCCGCCGACGTCCTCCCGGCCCAGCACCTTCGCGGCGGCGCCGGTGCCGCGGCGGACCACGTCCTGCATCATCGAGACGAGCTGGTAGGCGATGCGCTCGTCGATCGCGCGCGGGGCGGGGACGGCGTCCCCGGGCGGCGGCTGCGTGGCGTCCGCGGCCTGCTGCGGGGCCTTGTCATCCGCCTGCTGCCGCGATTGCTGCGCCGCCGGCGCCGCGGGGCCGAAGTCGAACCCGTCCACGACGTAGGAGGAGGTGGTGCGCGACGCCGGGCTGCCGTCGTCGCAGCTCCGGCAGGCGACCGCGGGCTTTTCCTTGAAGATCACGTTGCCGTCGCGGTCGCGGACCTCGTCGATGAACCATGGAGTCACCCGGAAACCGCCGTTGACGAACACCGCGTAGCCGCGGGCGATGTCGATCGGCGTGAGCGACGGCGTGCCCAACGCGATCGACAGGTTCGGCGGCAGTTCCGCCTCGTCGAAGCCGAAATTGGCGATGTACCTGCGCGCGTAGTCCACGCCGATGGCGTCGAGCAGGCGCACCGACACCAGGTTGCGCGACTGCACCAGCGCCTCGCGCAGGCGCATCGGGCCGGCGAAGTTGCCGGTGTCGTTCTGCGGGCGCCACACCTGGCCGCGGCGCATGCGGAACACCACCGGGGCGTCGAGCACGATCGAGGCCGGGTTGAAGCCCTTCTCGAAGGCCGCGGCGTAGATGAACGGCTTGAAGCTGGAACCGGGCTGGCGGCGGGACTGGGTGGCGCGGTTGAACTTGCTGCCGGCGAAGCTGAAACCACCGACCAGGGCGCGCAGCGCGCCGGTGTCGGCCTCGAGCGAGACCAGGGTCGCCTGCGCCCGGGGCAGCTGCTCGAGCTGCCAGGCCACGGTGGCCGGGGCGGCCGGGGCCTTCGCCGGGGTTTCGGTCCGCTTCACGCGGACCAGGTCGCCGCGCTTGAGCAGGGCGCCGGGCGCGCGCCCGGTCCAGCGGCTGCTGGCGGGGTCGAGGACCACCGTGCTGCCATCGGCCAGCGCGACCGTGGCGTTGGCGCCGCTGGTGCCCAGGACGATCGCCGGCAGCAGGCCGCCCTGGGCGGGAATGTCCCGGATCCGCGAGGCGGCCGCCCCGGCGTCCTCGTCCGGCGCCAGCTCGAAGCTCTGCTCCGCGCCGCGCCAGCCGTGGCGGTGGTCGTAGGCCAGCAGCCCGTCGCGCACCGCCTGGTTGGCGGCGGCCTGCATCTCCGGGTCGATGGTGGTGATGACGTGGTAGCCCTTGTTCAGCACGTCGCCGCCGAAGCGGGCCAACATCTCCTGGCGCACCATCTCGGCCACGTAGGGCGCGTGGACCTCGACCGGCCGTTCGTGCGGCCTGGCGTGCATCGGCACCGCCCGGGCCGCCGCCGCTTCCTGCGGCGTGATGTAGCCCAGTTCCTGCATCCGTGCCAGCACGTAGTCGTCGCGGCGGATCTTGGCGCGCTCGGGGTTGCTGATCGGGTTGCCACTGGAGGGGAACTTCGGGATCGCCGCCAGCGAGGCCATCTCGTCCAGGGTCAGCTGGTCGAGGGTCTTGCCGAAATAGAACTCGGCGGCGGCGGCCACGCCGTAGGCGCGGTTGCCGAAGAAACTCTTGTTGAGGTACAGCTCGAAGATCTCGTCCTTGGTCAGCTCGCGCTCCATCTTGATCGCGAGCAGCATCTCCGCGAACTTGCGGGTGAAGCTGTATTCGGTGCTCAGGTAGAACTGGCGGGCGACCTGCTGGGTGATGGTGGACCCGCCCGGCACGCGCTCGCGGCCGCCGGTCTTGGCAAGCAGCCACAGCGCGCGCGCCACGCCCTTGTAGTCCACGCCGTGGTGTTCGTAGAAGCGCGCGTCCTCGGTCGCCAGGAAGGCCTGCTTGAGCCGCTCGGGCACGTCCCCGATCTTCACCGGGTAGCGGCGCATCTCGCCGAACAGGGCGATGAGCCTGCCGTCGCGCGAGTAGACGTACATCGGCTCCTGCATCTCGACGTCGCGCAGGCCCTGGATGTCCGGCAGCTTCGAGGCGACGGACAGATAGAAGGCGAAGGCGGCGATCCCGCCCGTGGCGGCGAGGATCAGCAGTGCGACCAGTGCCCAGCGGAGCAGGCGGCGGAAGCGGAACATCCGGGATCGGGCCTCATTCCCTGGCTAGTGCGGCGGGGGAGGCAGTATAGAGGAGGGGCGGCTGGTCGCCCGGCCGCCCCGGCATGGCCTGTGCCGCCCGGGTTTCCCGTTGCTGGTCCCGGACGGTAGGGATTCCCCGGTCCGGATGTGACGCAGGTGGACCACTTGTGACAACGACTGCGCATTTCGGCACGATCTTGCCAGCTCGTGGTTGCCATCACATGAAAAGTCCGTTATTTAAGATTCTGGGGCACGTTGCGCTCGTAAGCGCCCGTGGCAAAGGGGAAAACCGTGGGGCTGATCACAAAAAGCCATGCGCCGCTCGTCGGCGTCGACATAAGCTCGACAGCCGTCAAGCTTCTGCAGCTCTCTCGTTCCGGTGACCGCTACCGGGTCGAGCACTATGCCGTCGAACCCCTTCCGCCCAATGCGGTGGTCGAGAAGAACCTGGTGGAGGTCGAGGCGGTAGGCGAGGCCATCCGCCGGGCGATGGCGCGTTCCGGCAGTCGCGCCAAGTACGCCGCCGCCGCCGTCGCCGGGTCCGCGGTGATCACCAAGATCATCCCGATGCCGGCCGACCTCGACGAGGACGAGATGGAGTCGCAGGTCGAGCTGGAGGCGGTGAATTACATCCCGTACCCGATCGAGGAAGTGAACCTCGATTTCGAGGTGCTGGGGCCGATGCCGGGCAACCCCGAGATGGTCCAGGTGCTGCTCGCCGCCTCGCGTTCGGAGAACGTGGAGATGCGCGCGTCGGCGCTGGAGCTCGGCGGCCTGACGGCGAAGGTGATCGACGTCGAGGCGTTCGCGATCGAGAATGCGTTCGGCCTGATGGCGAACTCGCTCAACATCCCGCGCGACGGCATCGTGGCGCTGGTCGACATCGGCGCGACCATGACCACGCTCAACATCCTGCGCAACGGCCGCAGCATCTACGTGCGCGAACAGGTGTTCGGCGGCAAGCAGCTCACCGACGAGGTGATGCGCCGCTACGGCCTGAGCTACGAGGAGGCGGGCCTGGCCAAGCGCCAGGGCGGTTTGCCCGAGAGCTACGAGATCGAGGTCCTTGAGCCGTTCAAGGAGGCGCTGGTCCAGCAGATCAACCGCCTCCTGCAGTTCTTCTATGCCGGCAGCGAATACAACCGTGTCGACCTGATCGTGCTGGCTGGCGGTTGCGCCTCGATCCCCGGCATCGTGGAAATGGTCGAGGAGCAGCTGGGCGTGCAGTCGGTGATCGCCAACCCACTGGCGCAGATGACGCTCGGCCCGCGCGTGCAGGCCCATGCGCTGGCCCAGGACGCGCCTGCGCTGATGATCGCCTGCGGCCTCGCCCTGAGGAGCTTCGACTGATGGCACGGATCAATCTCCTCCCGTGGCGTGCCGAGCGCCGCAAGCAGCAGCAGAAGGAATTCGGCCTGATGCTGGCGCTGGCCGCGCTGGCCGGCGTCGTGCTGTGGTTCCTGGTCAACCTCTACTACAACGCCCAGATCTCCGGGCAGCACGAGCGCAACGCCTTCCTCGAGAACGAGATCCGCCAGGTCGACGCGCAGATCAAGGAGATCGAGGAGCTCGATCGCCAGAAGGCCCGCCTGCTGGCGCGCAAGGAGGTGATCGAGCAGCTGCAGGCCAACCGCTCGCAGATGGTGCACCTGTTCGATTCGCTGGTGCGCACGATCCCGGATGGCGTGACCCTGACCGCGATCAAGCAGGAGGGCGAGAAGCTGACCCTCGAGGGCCGCTCGCAGTCCAATTCGCGGGTCAGTACCTACATGCGCAACCTGGAAGGCTCCGGGTGGATGACCAGGCCCGAGCTGTCGGTGATCGAGGCCAAGGACGGGGTGGCCGGCCTGCCGTACATGTTCCAGCTCACTGTGCAGCTGTCGAACCCGAACGCGCCGAAGGACGAGGATGGCGACGGCGTGCCCGACCCGGTGCCGCCGGTCAGCAGCGGCCCGGCCCCTGCTGACGGGCAGGGGGCCGCCACGGAGCCGGCGGCCGAGGCCCCGGCCGCCGCGGAAGGGCAGGCGCAGCCGGAACAGGTGCAGGACCCGGAAGCGCAGCCGCAACCGGCCGGGCAGGCCGGGGGGGCGGCTGAAGGAGGTGCCCGGTGAGCAAGAAGAAAGTGTCGCTGAAGGATCTCGGGCAGCTCGATTTCAACAACATCGGCTCCTGGCCCCGCGAGTTCAAGGTCGGCTTCTGCGTCTTCGTCGGCCTGCTGATCTTCGGCCTGCTTTGGTGGTTCCTCACCAGCCCCAAGGGCGACGAGCTGGAGCGGCTTGAGCGCAGGGAGGCCGAACTGCGCAGCGAGTTCGAACTCAAGCAGGGGCGCGCGGCCAACCTTGATGCCCTCAAGCAGCAGCTCGCGCAGATGGAGCAGCAACTGCAGCAGATGCTGCGCCAGCTGCCCAGCCGCACCGAGATGCCGGCGCTGATCAACGACATCTCGCAGACCGCGCTGGCCACCGGCATCTACAACGAGCTGTTCAGGCCGGGTCCCGAGGTGCCGAAGGAGTTCTACGCCGAAAAGCCGATCGAGCTGAAGATGGTGGGCACCTACCACCAGTTCGGCGCCTTCGTCAGCGGCGTGGCTTCGCTGCCGCGCGTGGTGATCCTGACCATGCACGACATCTCGCTGCGTCCCCGTGGTGAAAGGAACCCGGGCGAGGGCATCCGGCCGAATTCCACCCTGGAGCTCTCGGGCACGGTGAAGACCTACCGCTACCTCGACGAGGAGGAGGCGCAACAGGCAGCCGCCACCACGGCGGCAGGAGGGGAGCGCTGATGCGCACGATGAAGACCACGGCACGGCTGGCGTTGCTCGCACTGGCGACGGCCGCGCTGGCAGGGTGCGTGCGCGGCGTGACCAGCACGCCCGGCGACGCCCCCAACCTCGAGGAGTGGGTGGCGAACGTGAAGGCGCGCCCGGCGCCGCCGCTGGAGCCGCTGCCGGTGATGCAGCAGTTCGAGACCTTCGAGTATGCGGCGCAGGACCTGCGCGATCCGTTCAGCACCGCCTTCGGGCGCGACGCGGGGGGGACCGGCCCGCGGCCTGACGCCAACCGGCGCAAGCACGTGCTCGAGCAATTCCCCCTCGACAGTCTCGACATGGTGGGGACGCTCCACAGTGGCGGGCAGATCGTCGGTCTGGTGATGGCGCCGGACAAGGTGACCTACCGCGTGGTTCCGGGCACGTACATGGGCCAGAACGACGGGCGCGTGACCAGCGTGCACGAAGACAGGATCGAACTCGTCGAACTGGTGCCGGATGGCGCGGGTGGCTGGCTTGAACGGCCGGCGACGATTGCGCTCGAGGACAACTGATTAGGGGAAGCCACGATGATCGTTAGCAAAGCGCACAGCCCGAACGCGATCCGGCGCGGCATGCGGTTCCGGGCGGGGATCGCCGGCCTCGCGGCGGGCCTGCTGGCCGCCACAGCCGCGGTGCACGCGGGGCAGCCCGCGACGTTCCCGGCCGTCCTCGCCGGCCAGGTCTCGGCCGTGGATCCTGCCAAGCAGCGGCCGGCGGCGGTGGCAGTGTCGAGGATCGACTTCAAGCGCGGTGACGGCGGCTCCGGCAAGCTGATCGTGCAGTTCGACGGCGAGGGCGCCATGCCCGACCTGCGCACGCAGGGTTCGGAAGTCGTGGTCGACGTTGGCAACGCCAGTCTGCCGGCCTCGCTGCAGCGGCCGCTGAACGTGACCGACTTCGCCACGCCCGTGCAGCGCATCGACGCCAGCCAGGGGGGGCAGGGCGCGCGCATCGTGCTGAGCACGAAGGGCAGCTTCGAGTCGCTGGCCTACCAGACCGGCCGCGACTACATCGTCGAGATCGTGCCGCGTGCCTCCGGGGCGCAGCGTGCGGTCGGCGCGGCCGCGGGCGTGGCCGCCGTGGCCCAGCAGTCCGGCACGGGCTACACCGGGCGCCCGGTGACCTTCAATTTCCAGGACGTGCCCGTGCGCACGGTGCTGCAGTTGATCGCCGAGGAGTCGGGCCTGAACATCGTCGCCAGCGACACCGTGCAGGGCAACATCACCCTGCGCCTGGTCAACGTGCCGTGGGACCAGGCGCTCGACCTGATCCTGCAGGCCAAGCAGCTGGACAAGCGCCGCAACGGCAACGTCGTCTGGGTGGCGCCGCAGGCCGAGATCGCCGCGTTCGAGCAGGCCAAGGAGGACGCCCGCTTGGCCATCGAGGAGCGCGCCGAGAAGGTCACGGAGTACATCCCGATCAACTACGGCAACGCCGAGGACATTGCCAAGCTGCTGACCGAGGAGAGCAAGAACAACATGCAGGGGCGCGGCGCAGGCGGCCAGGGCCAGCTGCATGACCAGGGCTTCCTGTCCGCACGCGGCAGCATCAGCTTCGACCGCCGCACCAACACCCTGCTGGTGGTCGACATCCCGCAGCGCGTGGCCGAGATCAAGCGCCTGGTGACCATGCTGGACAAGCCGGTGGACCAGGTCGTGATCGAAGCGCGCATCGTCATCGCCAACGAATCCTTCGCGCGCGACCTCGGCGCCCGCTTTGGCGTCAGCGGTTCCAAGGATCGCGTCAGCTGGGGCGGCAGCCTTGGCGACAATGGCAACACGGGTGGCTTGAACTGGAGCGCCCCGGTCGCCAACGCGGGTTCCCTGGCCTTCACCATCCTCGGCAACACCATCAACTGGGATGTCGAGCTGTCGGCGCTGCAGGAGGAAGGCCGTGGCGAGGTGATCTCCAACCCGCGCCTGGTCACCAGCAACCAGAAGGAGGCGGTGATCCGCCAGGGCCAGGAGATCGGCTACCTGACCGTGACCGGCGGCCAGAGCAACAACGTGCCGACGGTCGAGTTCAAGGACGCGCTGCTCGAGCTGAAGGTCACGCCGACCATCACCAACGACGGCCGCGTGTTCCTGAGCATTGCCCTGAAGAAGGATGAGGTCGACCGCTACATCCAGATCCCGCCGAACCTGGGCCAGGTGCCGCTGATCAACAAGCGAGAGATCACCACCGCGGTTCTGGTCGAGGACGGCCAGACGGTGTCGATCGGCGGCGTCTACGAGTTCAGCAGCCGCAGTGACCTGGCCAAGGTGCCGTTCCTCGGCGACCTGCCGATCCTCGGCAACCTGTTCAAGAACCGTGGCAAGAACAGGGAAAAGGCCGAGCTGCTGATCTTCGTCACGCCCAAGGTGCTGCGCGTCGCGCAGCGCTGAGCGGCCGGGCGCGGATCCGCCGGAACGGGGCCTTCGGGCCCCGTTCCCGTTTCCGGGCCGGGAGAAGCATGGTCCGCCGCATCGCGCGTTGCGATGGCACGCGGGGCATGGGCAGGCCTGCACGCCGGGCGACACGGGATCCGCGTGTGCCCTCCCGGCGCGGCCGGGCCGCCGGCGGCGGTCTGCTAAGCTGACGCGTCGCGTTCATTTCCGGAGCTGAAGCATGGCCAAGGCGGGAGAACAGGCGCGGATGCCGCTGCACTGGAAGATCGGCATCGGCTTCGCCGCGGGGCTGGCGCTGGGACTGCTGGTGCACTACGCCATCGGCGGCGACGCCGGCTGGGTACAGGCGGCGATCCGCTACGGCACGCAGCCGTTCTCGACCCTGTTCCTCAACCTGATTTTCATGCTGATCGTGCCGCTGCTGTTCTCGGCGCTGGTGGTCGGCGTGTCGGAGATGGGCGACATCGGCTCGCTCGGCCGGATCGGCTGGCGTACGCTTGCCTACACCGTGCTGCTGTCGGGCATCGCGGTGCTGCTGGGCCTGGTGATGGTCAATCTGTTCGAGCCGGGCTCGGGCGTCGACCCCGAGCTGGCGCGGCAGTTGCTGGCAGAGAGCGCGGAACGCACCCAGGCCATCGTCCGCGACAGCACATCCCAGCCGAAGGGCATGGACATGCTGCTGTCGATCGTGCCGCAGAACGTGCTCGGCGCCGCGTCCGACAACGCCAGCATCCTCTCGCTGATGTTCTTCGCGCTGATGTTCGGCATCGGCCTGGTGCTGACCCGCACGCCGCAGACCGAGGTGCTCAAGCGTGGCATCGAGGGCCTGTTCGAGGTGTCGATGACCCTGATCGGCCTGGTCATCCGCCTGGCGCCGTACGCGGTGTTCTGCTTCATGTTCAACCTCGCGGTGCTGTTCGGCTGGGACCTGCTGGCCAAGCTGGGCAAGTATGTGCTGGTGGTGGCAGGTGCGCTGGCGATCCACATGGTGGTGGTGTACGGCGCAGCACTGCGCCTGATCGCACGGCGCTCGCCGCTGGAGTTCTTCAGCGGCGTACAGGAGGCGATGCTGATGGCGTTCTCGACCGCCTCCAGCAACGCCACGCTCCCGACCGCGTTGCGGGTGGCGGACGACGAGCTGAAGCTGCCGAAGAAGATCTCGCGCTTCGTACTGACCATCGGTGCGACCGCCAACCAGAACGGTACCGCGCTGTTCGAGGGCGTGACCGTGATCTTCCTGGCCCAGTTCTTCGGCGTGGAACTGGGTCTGGCCGAGCAGTTCCTGGTGATGCTGGTGTGCATCCTCGGTGGCATCGGCACCGCGGGCGTGCCGTCCGGCTCGCTGCCGGTGGTGGCGCTGATCTGCGCCATGGTCGGGGTACCGGCCGAGGGCATCGGCCTGGTGCTGGGCGTCAACCACTTCCTCGACATGTGCCGGACCACGGTGAACGTGACCGGTGACCTCGGCATCGCCGCGCTCGTGGCGGGCCGCGAGGGGGATGCCCCGGGGCCGTCCGCAGGCAGGCAGGCGGGCTAGGCCCGGGGGGCGCCGGCCCGGCGCGGGCGACAAGCCGGGGGCGGGATGGGACAATAGGCACCCTGTGCCCGCCACGGCGGGTTTCCCCGCGACCCCAAGCCCCACGACGCCATGACGACGCCCAGCCGCCGCGAACTTGCCAACGCTCTCCGTTTCCTCGCCATCGACGCGGTCCAGGCCGCCAATTCCGGCCACCCGGGCATGCCGATGGGCATGGCCGACATCGCCGAGGTGCTGTGGAACGACTATCTCAGCCACAACCCCGGCAACCCGCGCTGGTTCAACCGCGACCGCTTCGTCCTGTCCAACGGCCACGGCTCGATGCTGCAGTACGCGCTGCTGCACCTGTCGGGATACGACCTGCCGCTGGAGGAACTGAAGAACTTCCGCCAGCTCGGCTCGCGCACGCCGGGCCATCCCGAGAACTTCGTGACCCCGGGCGTGGAGACCACCACCGGGCCGCTGGGACAGGGCTTCGCCAACGCCGTCGGCTTCGCGCTGGCCGAGAAGCTGCTGGCGCAGCGCTTCAACCGCCCCGAGTTCCCGGTCGTGGACCACCGCACCTGGGTGTTCCTGGGCGACGGCTGCCTGATGGAAGGCATCTCGCACGAGGCCGCGTCGCTGGCCGGCACCTGGAAGCTGGGCAAGCTGGTCGCGTTCTGGGACGACAACCGCATCTCCATCGACGGCGACACCCGCGGCTGGTTCACCGACGACACGCCTGCGCGCTTCGAGGCCTACGGCTGGCGCGTGATCCGCGACGTGGACGGCCACGACCCCGACTCGATCAAGGCCGCGATCGAGGCCGCGATGGAGAACGAGGACAAGCCGGTGCTGATCTGCTGCCGCACCACCATCGGCTTCGGCTCGCCGAACAAGGCGGGCAGGGAATCGGTGCACGGCGCGCCGCTTGGCAGGGACGAGGTCGAGGCCACGCGCAAGGCGCTGGGCTGGGAGTACGGCCCGTTCGAGATCCCGCAGCACATCCGCGACGCCTGGCGTGCCAACGGCGCCGGGCTGGTGCGCGAGGAGCAGTGGAACCGGCTGTTCGACGAGTACGCCAGGCGCTACCCGGAGCTGGCCGCGGAGCTGGTGCGCCGCTCGCATGGCGAGCTGCCGGAGGGCTTCGCCGCGGCGGCCGACGCGTTCATCGCGAAGGTGCAGGCCGAGGGCCCGTCCATCGCCTCGCGCAAGGCCTCGCAGAACGCGATCGAGGCCTACGCGCCGCTGTTGCCGGAGCTGGTCGGCGGCTCGGCGGACCTGGCGCATTCCAACCTGACGCTGTGGAAGGGCAGCAAGTCCGTCGCCAGCGACGACCCGGATGCCAACTACGTGTACTACGGCGTGCGCGAGTTCGCGATGACCGCGATCTCCAACGGACTGGCGCTGCATGGCGGCTTCATCCCGTACGACGCGACGTTCCTGGTGTTCAGCGACTACGCGCGCAACGCCGTGCGCATGAGCGCGCTGATGCACGCGCACGCGATCCACGTGTACACCCACGACTCGATCGGCCTGGGCGAGGACGGCCCGACCCACCAGCCGGTCGAGCACCTGGCCTCGCTGCGCTACATCCCGAACAACGACGTCTGGCGGCCGTGCGACGCGGTGGAGTCGGCGGTGGCCTGGCGCGCGGCGATCGAGCGCCGCGAAGGCCCCAGCTGTCTGGTGTTCAGCCGCCAGAACCTGCCGCACCAGCCACGTACCGGGGCGCAGGTGCGCGACATCGCGCGCGGCGGCTACGTGCTGAAGGATTCGGCGGGCACGCCGGAGATCATCCTGATCGCCACCGGCTCCGAGGTGGCGCTGGCGATGGAGGCCGCGGCCCGGCTCGGCGACCACGTGCGCGTGGTGTCCATGCCGTCGACCACCGTGTTCGACCGCCAGGACGAGGCGTACCGCGAATCGGTGCTGCCGAAGGCCGTGCGCAGGCGCGTGGCGATCGAGGCGGGCGTGAGCGATTTCTGGCGCAAGTACGTCGGCCTCGAGGGCGCGGTGGTCGGCATGGACACCTTCGGCGCCAGCGCGCCGGCCGACAGGCTGTTCGCGCACTTCGGCTTCACCGTCGAGCGCGTGGTCGAGGTCGCGAAGTCGCTGTAAGCCGCCGCCTCCCCCCCGCTTGCGGGGGAGGGAGGCGCACACCCCTCCGCCTGCGGCACCCGATGCCTCCCCTGCCTGCGGCGGGAGGCCGGGAGGGGGCAACAGGCACGGCGTCCTATACCGACGGCGTCGCGGGCTTGTCGTGTCTGCTGCCGCCGCGGCAGGCGGGCGAGTCGGGCGCGCGGCCGGCCGCGGCCCATTCCTCCGGGGTGTACGTGTGCAGCGCCAGGGCGTGGATCTCGCCCATCAGCGGGCCGAGCGTGCGGTAGACCAGCTGGTGCCGCTGCAGCAGGCGCTGCCCGGCGAACGCGCTGCTGGCGACCACCACCTTGTAATGGGTTTCCTGGCCGCGGCTGTGCATGTGGCTCTCGTCGTGCACCTCCAGGTGCGTGGGCGAAAGCGCATCCAGCGCGGCGCGGATGCGTTCGAGCTTCGACATGCCCGCGATGTTAGCACCGGCGGCGCCGCGGGCCCCGTTCAGTCGAGCCGGTGGACCGCGTGCGCCAGGCGCCGCACGTCGTCCTCGGTGTGGCTGACGTAGACCATCGGCAGCTTCACCTCGTCGCGCACGCGCTGCAGCCACGGGATCAGCTCCTCGCGCCGGGCCCGGTCGAGCGAGGACAGCGGCTCGTCGAACAGCAGGATCGCCGGCTGCGACAGCAGCGCGCGGCCGATCGCGACCCGCTGGGCCTCGCCGCCGGACAGGCCCTCGGGACGCCGGTCGAGCAGGTGGCCGATGCCGAGCAGGGCGACCACCGCATCCAGTCCGAACGGCGCCTCGCCACCCCGCCGGCCGTGGCGGCCATAGAGCAGGTTGGCGCGCACGCTGCGGTGCGGGAACAGGCGCGCGTCCTGGAACACGTAGCCGATGCGCCGGCGGTGGGTGGGCAGGTCGATGCGGCGCTGCGAGTCGAACAGGACGCGGCCGTCGATGGCGATGCGCCCGGACACCGGCCGCAGCAGCCCGGCGATGGCGTACAGCACCGAGGTCTTGCCCGCGCCCGAGGGGCCGGTGAGCGCGAGCACGCGCGCGTCCTCGACGATCCGCACGTGGCGTTGGAACCGGCCCCGGCGCAGCTCGATATCGATCTCCAGCATCAGTCGTGCCCTCCGCGGCGCTGGCGGCGCACCAGCCACTCGCTGGCCAGCAGCGCCAGCAGCGAGATCGCCACCGCCACCAGCGCCAGTCGCCAGATGCCGGCCTCGCCGCCGGGCACCTGCATCAGCCCGTAGAGCGCGGTCGAGAGCGTCTGCGTCTGCCCGGGGATGCTGGAAACGAAGGTGATGGTCGCGCCGAATTCGCCCAGCGCCTTGGCGAAGGCGAGCACCGTGCCGGCGACCACGCCCGGCCAGGCCAGCGGCAGGGTGATGGTCAGGAACACGCGCAGCGGGCCGGCGCCGAGCGTGGCCGCGGCCTGCTCGAGCCGGCGGTCCACGGATTCGATCGCCAGCCGGATCGCGCGCACCATCAACGGGAAGCCCATGATCGCGCTGGCGAGCGCGGCGCCGGTCCAGTGGAACGCGAAGCCGATGCCGAAGTGCTCCTCGAGGAAGCGCCCTGCCGCGCCGTTGCGGCCCAGCCACGCAAGCAGGGCGTAGCCGACGACCACCGGCGGCAGCACCAGCGGCAGGTGCACCAGTGCATCCAGCAGCGCCTTGCCGGGAAAACCGCGGCGCGCCAACAGCCAGCCCAGCGCGATGCCCGGCGGCAGGCTCGCCAGCGCTGCGGCGAGCGCCACCTTCAGGCTGAGCAGGATGGCGGAGGTCTCGGCGGGCGTGAACACGCGGTCCTCAGCGGATGAAGCCGTGCCGGCGGAAGATGTCGCCGGCGGCGTCCGAACGCAACCAGGCGACGAAGTCCGCCGCTGCCGGGTGCGTGCTGGCGGCGACGCGCGCCGCCGGGTAGACGATCTCCGGATGCGTGTCCGGCGGGAAGGTGGCCAGCACCTTCACCCGTGGCTCGGCCCGTGCGTCGCTGGCGTAGACCACGCCCAGCGGCGCCTCGCCACGCGCCACCAGCAGCAGCGCGGCGCGGACGTTCTCGGCCTCGGCCACGCGCGGCGCGAGCCCATCCCACATGCCCAGCGATTCGAACGCCGCCCTCGCGTAGCGGCCGGCCGGCACCGCGGAGGCCAGCGCCAGCGCGAGGCGCCCGCGTTCTCCAAACAGCGGGCGCAGGTCGGCTCCCGGCGCGAGCGCGACGGTGCCGGTCGGCGTTTCGCGCGGGGCGACCAGCACCAGCGCGTTGCCGCAGACGTCCGCGCGCGTGGCTGGATCGACGAGGCCGCGTTCCTGCAGCCAGTCCATCCAGTCGCGGTCGGCGGAGACGAACACGTCGGCCGGCGCGCGCTGCGCGATCTGCCGCGCCAGCGCGGAACTGGCGGCGTAGGACACGCGCACCGGCTGCCCGCTGCGGGCGGCGTAGGCGCCTGCGGCCTCGTCCAGCGCGTCCTTCAGGCTGGCCGCGGCGAACACCGTCAGCGGTGGCACGCCGTCCGTGGCCGGCCCCGGGCCGCCATCCGGGGCGCAGGCAGCCAGCAGCGCCGCCAGGGCCAGCGCGGCGATGCGGCGGGCCATCCGGGCCACCGGGGAACCCATGTGGGATCGTGCGGCGGCGTGCTCAGAGCGCGTCGAGCGGGACCTTGAGGTAGCGAATGCCATTGTCCTCCGCGGGGGGCAGCTCGCCGGCGCGGATGTTGACCTGCACCGCCGGGATGATCAGCGCTGGCATCGACAGGGTGCGGTCGCGCGCCTCGCGCACGGCCACGAATTCGTCCTCGGTGGTGTCCGCGCGCACGTGGATGTTGCCGCGCTTCTGTGCGCCGATGGTGGTCTCGCAGGCCACCTCGCGGCCACCCGGGCCGTAGTCGTGGCAGACGAACACGCGGGTCTCGTCGGGCAGTTCGTACAGGCGCCGGATCGAGCGGTACAGCTGCGCGGCGCTGCCACCCGGGAAGTCGCAGCGGGCGGTGCCCGAGTCGGGCATGAACAGGGAGTCACCGGGGAACAGCGCGTCGCCGACGAGGTAGGCGCAGCTGTCGCTGGTGTGGCCCGGCACCGCGATCACCCGCGCCTCGATGCCGCCGACGTGGAAGGTTTCGCCATCGGCGAACAGGTGGTCGAACTGCGAGCCGTCGGTTCGGAATCCGCCGCCGAGGTTGAAGATCCGGGCAAAGGTTTCCTGCACCCTGCGGATGCCCTCGCCGATGGCGAGCACGGCGCCCGGGAGCTGCTGGCGCAGCCAGTGGCCGGCGCTCAGGTGGTCGGCGTGGGCGTGGGTTTCCAGCAGCCAGCGCACCTGCAGCCCGTGCCCGCGGACGTGGTCGAGCAGGGCTTGTGCCGAACGGGTCGAGGTGCGGCCGGAGGCCGCCTCGTAGTCCAGCACCGGGTCGATGATCGCCGCCTGGCGCGTGTCGGGGTCGGAGACCACGTAGCTCCAGGTGTTGCTGGCGGCGTGGAAGAACGGCTTGACGTCCGGCTTCATGGCGCGTGGTCCTCCGGGGCAGGACACGGAAGGCGATGCTCGCATGCCCCGCATTGCGGAAGCGTAAAGTGGAATCCCCCCCGCCATGCAAGGAGACCGCAATGTTCCGGATCGTGTTGCCCGCCGCCCTCGCCGCCTGCCTGCTGGCCGCCGCCGGCCCGGGCCGGGCGCTGGCTCCGGCGGATTCCCCCGCGGAGGCGGCGGATGCGCTCCCCCGGCTGGGGCTGCTCGTGGTGCGCGAGGACCTGCTGGTGTCCGGGCAGCCCACGCCGCAGCTGTGGGAGGTGCTGAAGGGCGAGGGCGTGACCACGGTCATCAACCTGCGCCCGGACGACGAGCTGCCCGGGCGGGACGAGCGTGCCGAGGTCGAGGCCGCGGGCCTGGCCTACCACCACATCCCGGTCGCCGGGCCCGATGGGCTGACCCCGGACAACGCCTCGCGCCTGTGGCGGCTGGTCCACGGCGCGCAGGGCCGGGTGCTGGCCCACTGCGGTTCGGGCAACCGGGTCGGCGCGCTGCTCGCGCTGGCCGCGGCGGAAGAGGGCGGCATGGCGCCGGAGGAGGCGCTGGCCTTCGGCAAGTCCGCCGGGCTGGCCAGCCCGGCGCTGGAGGCCGAGGTGCGCGCCCGGCTCGGGTTGCCGCCGGCCGAGTGAGGGGAGCGGTCAGGCGCCGAGGATGCCGTTGAGCAGGACCGCAAGCCGCGCGCCCGCGCGCTGCAGTTGGCGTTCGGCGACCGGGCGGTACTTCGTGACGTAGCTGTCATCGATGCGCGCCCGCGGCGGGTAGAAGCCCGGCTGCACGACGATGGCGCAGGACTGTCCGGCCCAGTGCGCCGGCGCTGCGGCGGAGAAGGCATCGTCCGCCTGCGGCTTCGCGGCGGAGGACAGGCGCAGGCGCAAGTAGTACGCGGTCTCGCCCACGCCGCGCGATCCGAGCAGGGTCGAATCCCACAGCGAGTGCAGGTTGCCGCCGCGGCCACGGAAGTTGACCTGGAAGTCGTTGCCGCCGCGGTCGCGTGCGTAGCCGGCGTGCAGCGGCTGGTGCACGTCGCCGACGAGGTGCACCACGAACTTCAGCGCCTGCAGTCGCTCGGCGTCGGGCCGCGAGCGGTCGCGCAGGATCGCCACCTGCGCCGCCAGCGCCTCGACCACGCAGTCGCCGCCGTGACAGTGGCGCGCGGCGTCGTAATGGCAGCCGTCCTCGCCGATGTTGACGTAGTGCCACTTCGAGCTGCGGCGGCCGAGCGCCGGATCATGCTGGCGCAGTTCGTCGGCCCAGTTGGCCACGTCGGCCAGCGACGACAGGCCCTCGGTGGCGAGCAGGCGGCGGGCTTCGGCGCGGGCCCCGGGCGAGAGCTGGTATTCGGCCAGCCGCGCCACCAGCCGGTGGCCCAGCGGCCCCCACGCGAGCGCGTGCGCCGGGGCCAGCAGCAGGACGAGCGCGAGGCACAAAAAAACAGGGAGGCGGGACATGCCGGCATGGTAACCGACATGCCCGCCTCCCTGCGCCCTGCACGCGGGCTCCCCTGGAGGCGGGGGACGCGATCCGGGACGCCGCGGGCTTCCGCGGGGAGGGACGGGCGCCCCGGGCGCGTCAGAACTTCACGACCCAGGCCAGGCCGTAGACCAGCGGGTCGATGTCGGCGGTGCCGATCCTGACGCCGTTGACCTTGACGTCGGCGTCGATGTCCGCCCAGCGCGCGTCGAGGCGGATCGCGCTGCGCTGGTTCACCGCGAAGTCGATGCCGACGTGCGCGGCCAGGCCCCACGAATCGTCGAGCGACAGCCTGGTCCCTTCCAGCGCGCCGGTCGTCTTCTCGCTGAAGAACGTGGTGTAGTTCACGCCCACGCCGATGAACGGGGTGGCCTTCGTCGAGTTGGCGAAGTGGTACTGCAGCGAGACCACCGGCGGCAGGTGCCGGGTGCTGCCCACCTTGCCGATACCGCGGATGTCGATGTCGTGCTGGAACGGAAGCGCCGCCAGGACCTCGATGCCCAGGTTGTCGCGCACGAAGTACTCGGCGGTGATGGTCGGGCGCACGCTGTTGCCGATTTCCGTCGGGGGCAGCGGGCCGAGCTCCAGCGCGGTCGCGTCCAGGCTGCCGTTGTTCGACTTCGGATCCACGTTGTGGACGCCGATGCCGAGGGTCCAGTCGCCCCTGGACTGGGCGGCGGCGGGCAGGGCGGCGCCGACGGCGGCCGCCAGCAGGAGGAGGGAGAGGGTCTTCTTCATCGGGAGAGTTCCTTATCTGGCGTGTGGGAGAGAGGAGGAACGGCGCCAATCTGCGCCTGCCCGGCCCCCGCCGCCTTGATCCGGATCAATCGCCCGGAAAACCGCCGGGACCGGCGGCCCGCGCCCCCGCGCCCGACAGGGTCCGCCCGGCTGGTAAAATCCCGTTTTCCCAATCCCTTCTTCCGGGAGTCGAGCGACATGGCGATCAAGGTTGGCATCAATGGTTTCGGGCGCATCGGCCGCAACGTGCTGCGTGCGGCAGTGCAGAACTTCGGCGACGACATCGAGATCGTGGCGATCAACGACCTGCTCGAACCGGAGTACCTGGCCTACATGCTGCGCTACGACTCCGTGCACGGCCGCTTCAAGGGCGAGGTGGCGGTCGAGGGCAGCACCCTGATCGTCAACGGCAAGCGGATCCGCCTGACCCAGGAGCGTGACCCGGCCAACCTGAAGTGGGACGAGGCAGGCGCCGAGGTGGTGATCGAGTCCACCGGCCTGTTCCTCGACAAGGACAGCGCCGGCAAGCACCTGGCCGCCGGCGCGAAGAAGGTGATCATGTCGGCCCCGTCCAAGGACGACACGCCGATGTTCGTCTTCGGCGTCAACCACGACACCTACGCCGGCGAGGCGATCATCTCCAACGCCAGCTGCACCACCAACTGCCTGGCGCCGCTGGCCAAGGTGCTGCACGACAAGTGGGGCATCAAGCGCGGCCTGATGACCACCGTGCATGCCGCCACCGCGACCCAGAAGACCGTCGACGGCCCGTCCAACAAGGACTGGCGCGGCGGCCGCGGCATCCTCGAGAACATCATCCCGTCCTCGACCGGCGCGGCCAAGGCGGTGGGCAAGGTCATCCCGTCCCTGAACAGGAAGCTCACCGGCATGAGCTTCCGCGTGCCGACTTCCGACGTGTCGGTGGTGGACCTGACCTGCGAGCTCGAGAAGCCCGCCACCTACGAGGAAATCTGCGCGGAGATGAAGGCGCAGTCCGAGGGCGCGCTGAAGGGCATCCTCGGCTACACCGAGGACAAGGTGGTCGCCACCGACTTCCGCGGCGATGCGCGCACCTCGATCTTCGACGCCGAGGCCGGCATCCAGCTCGACCCGACCTTCATCAAGGTCGTCGCCTGGTACGACAACGAGTGGGGCTATTCCAACAAGTGCCTGGAAATGGCCCGCGTCGTCGCGGCGAAGTAACCGGCGCGCCCCACACGAAGCCCCGCGCACGCGGGGCTTCGCGTTCCCGGCGTCCTCCCGCAGTCCACAGCATCCATCGAGCAGGCAAAGTCCATGTCCATCCTCCGCATGACCGACCTCGATCTTGCCGGCAAGCGCGTCCTGATCCGGCAGGATCTCAACGTGCCCATCGAGAACGGCCGGATCACCTCCGAGCAGCGCATCGTCGCCTCGCTGCCGACGCTGGAGCTGGCGCTGGAGAAGGGCGCGGCGGTGATGGTGATGTCGCACCTGGGGCGGCCGAAGGAAGGCGAGTGGAGCGAGGAGAATTCGCTTGCGCCGGTGGCCAGGCGCCTGTCCGAGCTGCTCGGCAGGGAGGTGCCGCTGGTGCGCGACTGGGTGGACGGCGTGGACGTCGCGCCCGGGCAGATCGTGCTGCTCGAGAATTGCCGCATGAACGTCGGCGAGAGCAAGGACGACGAGGCGCTGGCGAGGAAGTATGCCGCGCTGTGCGACGTGTTCGTGATGGACGCGTTCGGCACCGCGCACCGCGCCCAGGCCTCGACCCATGGCGTGATCCGTTTCGCCAGGGTTGCGGCGGGCGGCCCGCTGCTGATGGCCGAGCTCGACGCGCTGGCCAGGGCGCTCCACGAACCGGCGCGGCCGCTGCTGGCCATCGTCGCCGGCAGCAAGGTCTCGACCAAGCTGGAGCTGCTGACCAACCTCGTCGGCAAGGTGGACCAGCTGATTGTCGGCGGCGGCATCGCCAACACCTTCCTCGCCGCCCTGGGCCTGCCGGTCGGCAAGTCGCTGCACGAGCCTGACCTGGTCGAGACCTCGCGGAAGATCATGGAGCAGGCGAAGGCACGCGGCGCCGAAATCCCGGTGCCGACCGACGTGGTCGTCGCCAGGTCGTTCCATCCCGACGCCGAGGCCACGGTCAAGGCGGTCGCGGACGTCGCGGAGGACGACCTGATCCTCGACATCGGCCCGGAGACGGCCGCGCGCTACGCGGAGATGATCTCGAAGGCCGGCACCGTGGTCTGGAACGGCCCGGTGGGCGTATTCGAGTTCGATGCCTTCGGCAAGGGCACCGAGACCGTCGCGCGTGCCATCGCGGCCTCGCCCGCGTTCTCCATCGCCGGCGGCGGCGACACCCTCGCCGCGGTGGACAAGTACGGCATCGCCGACGATGTGTCCTACATCTCCACCGGCGGCGGCGCCTTCCTGGAGTTCCTCGAGGGCAAGACCCTGCCGGCGGTCGCGGCGCTGGAAGCCCGGGGCGGCTGACCGGGGCGCGCCGGAACCGCACGATGCGCCGCCGTATTCCCGTGGTCCGGGAGCGGCGGCGCCGTTTTCACCGGGGTTTCATGCGCCGCGGGCCAACGGGGGCGGGGTGTCTCGGATAGGATTAGGGAGGAACGTCCGACATATCCGCACGGGAACCCTGTCCATGTCCGAACACCGCCGCCGCACCCGCATCCTCGCCACGCTCGGACCGGCCACGGATCCGCCCGAGGTGCTGGAGGGCATCCTGCGTGCGGGCGTGAACGTGGTCCGCCTGAACTTCTCGCACGGCGATCCTTCCGCGCAGATCGCGCGCGCGCAGGCGGTGCGCGAGGCGGCGCAGCGCGTCGGCGTGGAGGTCGGCATCCTCGCCGACCTGCCGGGCCCGAAGATCCGCGTCGAGCGCTTCGCCGAAGGCAAGGTGGCACTCAAGACGGGCGACCGCTTCGACCTGGTCGCCAGCCCTGATGCGCCCCCCGGCACGCAGCACGAGGTCGGCGTGAGCTACCTCGGCCTGCCGGGCGACCTTTCCCCGGGCGACACGCTGATGCTCGACGACGGCATGGTCCAGCTGAAGGTCGAGCGCATCGAGGGCGAGCGCGTGATCTGCACCGTGCTCAACGACAGCGTGCTGTCCGACCGCAAGGGCCTGAACAAGTTCGGTGGCGGGCTCTCGCTCGGCGCGCTGACCGACCGCGACCGCGAGCTGGTCAAGGTCGCCGCGGAGATCGGCGTGGACTTCATCGCCGTGTCGTTCTGCCGCAACGCCGCCGACATGGAGGAGGCCCGCGCGCTCGCGCGCTCGCACGGCAGCGAGGCCGCGCTGGTGGCCAAGATCGAGCGTGCCGAGGCGATCGAGAACCTCACCGGGATCATCGAGGCCAGCGACGTCGTGATGGTGGCCCGCGGCGACCTCGGCGTGGAGATCGGCGAGGCCGAACTGCCGGGCCTTCAGAAGAAGATCATCCGCGAATCACTGGCCCGCAACCGCGTGGTGATCACCGCCACGCAGATGCTGCAGTCCATGGTCGATTCGCCGATCCCGACCCGCGCCGAGGTGCTGGACGTGGCCAACGCCGTGATCGACGGCACGGATGCGGTGATGCTCTCGGCCGAGACCGCGGCCGGCAACTTCCCCGTGCGCGCGGTGGAGGCGATGGCGCGCATCTGCGTCGGCGCCGAGCGCCAGTTCGCGAACGACTTCGACTTCGGCAAGGCCGAGCGTGGCCTCGAGCGCGCCGACCAGGCCATCGCCATGGCCGCGATGTTCCTGTCCGAGCACATCGGCGTGGCCGCGATCGTGGCCATGACCGAGTCCGGCGGCACCGCGCGCTACCTCTCGCGTTACCGCGCCGGCCCGCCGATCTACGCCTTCTCCCGTCACGCCGGCGCGCGCCGGCGCATGGCGCTGATGCGCGACGTGTTCCCGATCGACTACGACAGCCGCGGCCAGACCCCGCGCCAGGCCGCGCGCGGCAGCATCCGCAAGCTGGTCGAGGCGGGGCTGCTCAAGCCCGGCGACCGCGTGGTGTTCACCAGCGGCGAGCACATGGAAACCCACGGCGCCACCAACACCCTGCGCCTGCTGCAGGTCGGCGCCAACGGCCACGCGGAGGGACTGGGCGACCTTTGAGCCCGGCCGCCGGGTCCCCTATAGTGTGCGTCCTCCCGGGCAGGTACCCGGCCATGGAAGCCAAGTCATCGGACTGAACAGCCGCAGCGACAGGTTCCTGTTGTTGCGGCTGTCTGCATGATTGTCCAACGCTGACGACGAAGCAGATCGCCGCTGGATTCCACATTCAAGCGGACGATTCGTCATGTCTTCCATCCAGAGCAACGGGCCCTGGGCCCGTACCCTGCCTGCGGCCATGCTGCTGCTGGCGCCTTTCAACATCCTGGCATCGCTTGCCATGGACATCTACCTGCCGGCCGTGCCCCGCATGCCGGCGATCCTCGGCACCACGCCCGCCGTGGTCCAGCTGACCCTGACCGTCTACCTCGTGGTGCTCGGGCTGGGGCAGCTGCTGTTTGGCCCGGTCTCGGACCGCGTCGGACGCAGGCCGGTGCTGTTCTGCGGAGCCCTGGTGTTCGCCGGCGCGTCGTTCGCGCTGGCGGCGACCACGTCAGCGGTGCCCTTCGTCTGCCTGCGCCTGCTGCAGGCGGCGGGCGCATCGGCGGCACTGGTCGCGCTGTTCGCGACCGTGCGCGACGTCTATGCCGGTGACGCGCAAAGCACCGTGGTCTACGGCCTGCTCAACGGCATGCTGGCCTGTGTGCCCGCGCTTGGGCCGCTGGCCGGGGCCTTCCTGATCGCGGTGCAGGGCTGGCAGGCGATCTTCGTTCTGCTCGGCGTGCTCGCGACGCTCCAGGCACTGCATGCCTGGCCCCGCTGGCGGGAAACCCGACCGCCGTACACCCGGCACCGGCGTGCAGGGTTCGGTGCGATGGTCCGCAGCCCCTCGTTCCGCACCTGCACGCTTGGGTTCAGCGCCGCGATGGGCACGTTCTTCGTGTTCTTCTCCACGGCGCCTCGGGTGTTGATCGACCGTGCCGGATACGGCGAACTGCGCTTCAGCCTCGCCTTCTCCACGGTGGCGCTGGTGATGATCGCAACGAGCTGGCTGGCGAAGCGGCACATCCGGCGCTGGGGCACGGCGGGCAGCCTGGCCCGTGGCATGGCGTTGCTGCTCGTCGGCGCGGCGGCGCTGGCCGCCGGGGAGCTGTGGTTCGCGCCGTCGTTCGCGAGTTTCGTGCTGCCCATGTGGGTGATGGCGACCGGCATCGCGCTGGCGGTATCGGTGACGGCGAACGGCGCGCTCGCCGGGTTCGATGACGTCGCCGGACGCGCGGTCGCGCTGCATTTCTGCCTGCAGAGCCTGGTCACTGGCGTCGTGGGCACGGGTTGCGTGGTGCTGCTGGACGGCGCCACGGCCTGGCCGCTGGTGACCTTCGCGTCGGCCATGGCGGTGGTCATCCTGTTGCTGTTGCAGCGGCGACCAGTCGCGAGCCCGTCCTGAACCGGCCATGGGCGGCGGCCATCGTCCGCCGCCCTTTTCCCGTGCCGCAGGAATGCCGACACCGCATGTCCGGCGCGCGCTTCCCGTCGGTCGACGAGCCCGCGCGGCATATACTTCCGCGCCATTCCTCCCGCGGCAGCCAACATGAGCATCGAGGACCTTCCTGACACCGCGCTCGCCCTGCTCGCGCCCGGCAGGGGCCTGCTCGCGCTGGACGCGGCGACTGAGGGCACCGGCCGCCAGCCCGCGGAGGCGGGGGTTCCCGGCAGCGACGGCAACCGACGCGCCAAGCGCGAGGTGCTGCCCGTCGCGCCGGGACCGGGCGAATGCCTCAGCGGCGTGGTCCTCGATGACGAGGCCATCCGGGACCGCACGGGTGACGGCACGACATACGCGAGGATCCTCGAGGGCGATGGCATCCTGCCCGGCATCCGCGTGGACCGTGGCGCGCACCCGCTGGCCGGTTTCCCCGGCGAACTGGTGACCGAAGGCCTCGACGGCCTGCGCACGCGGTTGCAGGCGTACCGCGTGCTCGGTGCGCGCTTCACGCTGTGGCGCGCCATCATCCGCATCGGCGGGAACATGCCATCGGGCACCTGCATCGACGCCAACTGCCATGCGCTCGCGCGCTACGCCGCGCTCTGCCAGGAGCAGGGGCTGGTGCCGGTGCTGGCGCCAGGAGTGCTGGCCGAGGGCGACCACGACATCGACACCGCCTTCGAGGTGCACGAGGTGGTGCTGCGCTCGCTGTTCGACGCGCTCTACAACGCCAGCGTCGCGCCCGATAGCGTGGTGCTGGCAACCACGATGGTCCGGCCCGGCAGCGATTGCGACGAACAGGCCGGCCCGGAGGAAGTGGCCGAAACCACCCTGGCCTGCCTGAAGGCCGCCGTTCCCGCCATCGTCCCGGGCATCGCGTTCCTGCCGTCCGGGCTGGGCAACGGTTTTGCCGCTTGCCTCGAGGCGATCACCCGCATGGGCCCGCATCCGTGGCGGCTGACCTTCTGCGACGAAATCCGAAACGACACCATCCCCCGGCCCGGGGCAGGCGACCCCGCGGCCGACGCCGGTGTGGCGCGTGATGCCTGCCTCGCCCGGTTGCGTGCCATGGCACGCGCCACGCTGGTCCAGGCCGGCGGCGGCTGAGCCGGACAGGCAAGGCTGCCCCGCCTGGAATTGCCGCCATCCCCGACCTTTCCGGCCTGCCGCCAGGCGCCATCGAGTGCCGCCCGGGTGACTGCAAGTTGGCGACCGGGGGCTTTGTCATCCGCGGGATCCGCGCCGGTAAGCATTGGGCCCGCCTCCTGGCCGCAGGCGCGACGGCACGCCCAGAGGAATCCCGGGAGAGCAGGTTTGACAGGCGCAGGGCAAGGGTTGAATAGTCGGATGCGTGTCCGTCGAAGGGTGGCTGCCATGAACCCCGAGCGCGTGGTCCGGGAGCGGGTCAGGGCCTTCACCGATCTTCCCAACGTGGGCCCGGCGATGGCCCGCGATTTCCGCAGGCTCGGCTTCGCACATCCGCACGAACTGGCCGGCGCCGATCCCCTGGCGCTCTACCTCGGGCTGTGCCGCAACACCGGGAGCCGGCATGATCCGTGCGTGCTGGACGTGTTCATGTCGGTGACGGATTTCCTGGCCGGCAACCCGCCTCGGCCCTGGTGGCATTACACCGCCGAACGCAAGGCGAGATATGGCGACCCGGGCGGGGACCGCGTGGCCCGCGGCGCAGGTCCGGGGGCGAAGCGGTCACGTGGCCTGGCCTGAGGCCATGCCGGGGCAGGCCCCGCTGTTCCCGATGGACGGCCGGGAAAAACATCATGCGCACCCCGGCTTGCGTGTGTTCCATGATCGCGGCGGGCGGTTGCCCTGCCGCCGGGGCGTCGCGGCTTGCCGGCGGGATCCGCGAGGCGGACAGGCGGCTCTCCTCTGCTCCCAACACCTGCGATCCCGACACCATGGGTGCGGTCTTCCCGCGGGACCCCGGGTTCTACCGCGACATCACCTGGCTGTCCGGATACGACCGGACCATGGCGGCCTTCCGCGACAACTGCGACAGGCGGCTGGGTCTGCGCCGCGAACTGGCCGGGGACTCCATGCGCGTGCATCCGCCCGGCGACTTCGGCGCCCTGCAGGAAGCACCACGCGTTCTGCCGCGAGGAGCACGGCAGGGATGACTGCGGCATGTTCGGGTTCGTGCACGTGTGGAAGCGGGAAGGCGGGGAGTGGCGCCTGTACCGGGTCATCAGCTATGGCCATGAGCTAATGCATGCATGGGGGGATAAGGTTGCCTTCCATGCGTTTCGCAATGTGCCTTCCGGAAAAAGCAGAGCCCGGATGGGTTGAGGGGGGGCCTGCCTGCAGGTTGCTGGAGAAAGCGCCGGCCACGGCAGGAAGGCCCATGCATCGGAAACCACACCCTGAAAGGAACAATGCTTCGTTGTGGTCTTCGCTGTGGCGAGGAACGCGAAAGCGCACGCCCCGGGGGCGAGATGGTCTACGATCGAGTGGGCCGGGGCTGGTTCCGCAGGACATATGATGCAGATCCCTTCTGAAGTCCGGCTTCGCCTTGCGAAACTAGCAGCAGAAATCATTGAGATGGCTGCCGCCCATGGTGAGGACCGTTGGGGTGTGACGCCTTTCCCCGACGGTTTCCGGGTTAACGTCGGGTGGACAGAGATTCTCACGGCCATGCCGGAAGGCATCAGGCTTGTCGTGGATGGTGAAGGCGCAAGGTCTGCTGATGTTCCTGCTGGCGTCGAGTTGGTCGAAGGCGTGGGTGACAGCGGGTTCTATCCGAACGTTCCTGGTTCGGTACTCGCGTTGATACCGTATGAGCCTTCGTGGATGTTCGAAGCTGCCGTGGAATCACTTGGTTCTGCGTGGGATGCGGCTGTCCGGTTGGCGGCACGACGCAAGGCGGGCGGGGGTGTCAGGAAAGGGCATAGCCAGGAAATGGTGGACACCCTGTCCCGGTTGGTGGGCCGGAGGTTGCCAGTGCCGGGTTACATGCTGCCCGGGCCACAGCCGG
The DNA here is from genome assembly GCA_938008415.1 of uncultured Luteimonas sp. GTDB lineage: Bacteria > Pseudomonadota > Gammaproteobacteria > Xanthomonadales > Xanthomonadaceae > Luteimonas. Next base: position 52,309 of record CALLKI010000080.1, read on the forward strand.
TTTCCGGCGCCGAGCTGATGGAAGGTGCGCTGCGCAGGGTCGTGGGCTCGAGGTACGAGCGCAATCCCGTAGCGCGTCGGGTGTGCATCGAGCATTATGGTGCGACCTGTTTTGTCTGCGGGTTCTCCTTCGAGGAGAAGTACGGCGAAATCGGGCTGGGATTCATCCACGTCCACCACCTGACCCCGCTGTCGGCCATTGGCGATGAATACGAGGTTGACCCGGTTGTGGATCTGAGGCCCGTCTGTCCCAACTGCCACGCGATGTTGCACCGGAAGGACCCGCCTTACACGATCGAGGAGCTGCAGACGCGGATGTCTGAAGCTGCAATGCGGTCGGGAGGACATGACTGACTGGCGCCGGTATGTCGCCAGGGTGGTTTCGTGTCGGCAAAGACAGGGCCCGCATCGCGGGCCCTGTCTTCGTGCAGGGATGTCGGACGGAAGCCGTCGTCAGCCCAGTGATTCCAGCCAGGCGTCGTCGGAAGTCTCGTCGATGCCCTCGAACAGGGCGGTGGAGAGGTAGCGCTCGCCGGTGTCGGGGAGCATGGCGAGGATGACCTCGCCGGGCCTGGCCTGCCGGGCGACCTGGAGCGCGGCGGCGACGGTGGCGCCGGCGGAGATGCCGACGAAGATGCCTTCCTCCGCGGCGAGCCTGCGCGAGGTGGCGATGGCGTCGGCGTCGGTGATGGAGAGTACCTGGTGGGCGACGTCGCGGTTGAGCACCTGCGGCACGAAGTCCGGGGTCCAGCCCTGGATCTTGTGCGGCGACCATTCCCTGCCCTGCAGCAGCGGGGCGACGGCGGGTTCGGCCACGGTCACCCTGACCTCGGGACGGGCGACCCGGAGCACCTCGCCCACGCCGGTGAGGGTGCCGCCCGTGCCCCAGCCGGTGACGAAGTGGTCGAGGCGGCGGCCTGCGAAGTCGCGCAGGATCTCGGCGGCGGTGGTCTGGCGGTGGTAGGCCGGGTTGGCCGGGTTCTCGAACTGGCGGGCGAGGAACCAGCCGTGCTTCTCGGCCAGTTCCCTGGCCTTGCGGACCATGCCGCTGCCGCGCTCGGCGGCGGGGGTGAGGATGACCTTGGCGCCGTAGGCCTTCATCAGCTTGCGGCGCTCGATCGAGAAGGTTTCGGACATGACCGCGACGAAGCGGTAGCCGCGCGCGGCGCAGACCATGGCCAGGGCCACGCCGGTGTTGCCGGAGGTGGCCTCGACCACGGTGTCGCCGGGCTTGAGCAGGCCCTTCGCCTCGGCGTCGAGGATGATGGCGAGGGCCAGGCGGTCCTTGACCGAGCCCCCGGGGTTGAAGGCTTCGACCTTGGCGTAGAGTTCGATGCCCTCGGGAGCGATGCGGTGGAGGCGGACCACCGGCGTGCGGCCGATGGTGTCGAGGATGCTGTCGTGGATGGCCATCGGGAGTTCCTCGTACAGGGTGGGACGGCCATGAGGTTGCGCCTGAACGCCCGGCCGCACCATCGGTTGACGGCAATACTGTGTTCCGCCGGCCAACCGACGGCACACGAGGCCGGCCGCGGCCATGGCTAGAATCGACCGGACCGCGTCTTCCCCCTGACTGGATGCCAATGAATCCCCGACCTTCCCCGATCCTGCCGGCCGCCGGCCTGCTGCTGGGCTGCCTGCTGCTGTCCGCCTGTGGCAAGGACGATGCCGGGAACGGGGGGCGGGCCATGCCGGCGGTGGCGGTGACCACGCAGGTCGTCGGCATGGAGCCCTGGACCGACACGATCACCGCCCTGGGCACGGTCCGGGCGCGCGAGGCGGTGACCGTGACCGCGAAGGTCAGCGAGACGGTCGAGGAGATCCATTTCGAAAGCGGCGACGAGGTCGCGGCCGGGGCCGTGCTGGTCACGCTGTCGGGAAAGCAGCAGCAGGCCGCACTCGAGGCCGCCGAGGCTGCCGCGCTGGAAGCCGAGCAGCAGTACCGGCGTGGTCTGGAGCTGGCGCGGCAGCAGCTGATCGCGCGTTCGCAGCTCGATACCCAGCGCGCCACGCGCGACGCGGCGTTGGCGCGGGTGGAGCAGCTGCGCGCCGACATCGGCGACCGCCGGATCCGCGCGCCGTTCGCCGGCGTGCTCGGCATCCGCCAGGTCAGCCCGGGCGCGCTGGTGACGCCGGGCACCCCGATCGCCACGCTGGACGACATCTCCAGCGTGTACGTGGATTTCCCGGTGCCGGAGACCCGGCTGGCCGGGCTGGAGCCGGGGCTGCCCCTGCGTGGCCGGGCGGGGGCGTATCCGGGCCGCGTGTTCGAAGGCACGGTGGCCGCGGTGGCTGCGCGCCTGGACGAGGTGACGCGGGCGGCCACGGTGCGGGGCGAGTTCCCCAACCCGGACCGTGTGCTGCGCCCGGGCATGCTGATGGAGGTGGAAGTGGCGCGGGCCACGCGCCCCGAGCTGGTGGTGCCGGAGATCGCGGTGCAGCAGGTCGGCAGCGAGACCTTCGTCTGGCGCGTGGCCGGCGACGTGGTGCAGAAGGCGCCGATCCAGGTGGGCGGCCGGGTGCCGGGCCGGGTAATGGTGGCCGGTGGCCTGGCCGAAGGCGACCGGATCGTGGTCGAGGGCACCGGCAAGCTGCAGGCCGGTGCGAAGATCAGGGACGTTTCGGACAGCGGATCCGGCGGCGCTGACGCCGCCGCCAGCGGGGCCGGGCAGTGAAGCTTTCCGACATCTCGATCAAGCGGCCGGTCCTGGCCGTGGTGATGAGCCTGCTGCTCATCGTGCTCGGCGCGATGTCGTTCATGCGGCTGACGCTGCGCGAGCTGCCGGCGATCGACCCGCCGATCGTGTCGGTGTCCGTGGACTACCGCGGCGCCTCCGCCGCGGTGATCGAGACCCGGATCACCCAGACGCTGGAGGACGCGCTCGCCGGCATCGAGGGCATCAACACCATCGAGTCCACCAGCCGCAACGGCTCCTCGCGCATCACCATCGAGTTCTACCCGGGCCGCGACATCGAGGCCGCGGCCAACGACGTGCGCAACGCGGTCGGCCGCGTGGTCGACCGGCTGCCGGACGAGGCCGACGCGCCCGAGGTGACCAAGGTCGAGAGCGATTCCGACCCGGTGATCTGGCTCAACCTGCGTTCGTCCACGATGGACGCGCTGCAGATGACCGATTACGCCGAGCGCTACCTCGTGGACCGTTTCTCGAGCCTGGAGGGCGTGGCGCAGGTGTTCGTGGGCGGCAGCCAGCGCTACGCGATGCGGATCTGGCTGGACGCCGACAGGCTGGCCGCGCGTGGCCTGACCGCGGCCGACGTGGAGGCCGCGCTGCGCGCCGAGAACATCGAGCTGGGCGCGGGCCGGATCGAGTCGAGGGACCGCGACTTCACCCTGCGCGTGGTCCGCGACTACACCACGCCCGAGCAGTTCGCCCAGCTGCCGATCGGCAAGGGCAGCGACGGCTACGTGGTGCGGATCGGCGACGTGGCGCGTGTGGCGCTGGAGTCGGCCGAGCGGCGCGCCTATTACAACAGCAACGGCGAGCCGGCGATCGGCCTGGGCATCGTCAAGACCTCGACCGCCAACAGCCTGGACGTGGCCAGGCGCGCGCGCGAGGAGGCCGGGCGCATCTCGGCGACGCTGCCGGAGGGCACCGAGATCTACGTCGCCTTCGACACCACCACCTTCATCTCGGCGGCGATCGAGCGCGTCTACTCGACCCTGGTCGAGGCGATGGTGCTGGTGCTGGTGGTGATCTGGCTGTTCCTCGGCAGCGTGCGGGCCGCGGTGATCCCGGCGGTGACGGTGCCGGTCTGCGTGATCGCCGCCTTCACCGCGCTGTACGCGTTCGACTTCTCGATCAACCTGCTGACGCTGCTGGCGCTGGTGCTGTGCATCGGCCTGGTGGTGGACGACGCGATCGTGGTGGTGGAGAACATCCAGCGGCGCGTGGACCTGGGCGAACCGGCGCTGGTCGCGGCCAGGCGCGGTACCGCGCAGGTGGGCTTTGCGGTCATCGCCACCACCGCGGTGCTGGTCGCGGTGTTCCTGCCGGTCGGTTACCTGCAGGGCAACACCGGGCGCCTGTTCCGCGAGCTGTCGGTGGCGCTGGCTTCGGCGGTGGCGATCTCGGCCTTCGTGTCGCTGACGCTGACGCCGATGATGGCCTCCAAGCTGTTGCGCCCGCACACCGGACCGCATGCCGTGCACGGCAACCGGGTCAGCGAATGGCTCAACGCCCGCTTCCAGCGCATGGCCGCCGGCTACCGCGGCGTGCTCGACCGCCACGTCCACCGGATCTGGCTGTTCGCCGGGCTGATGCTGGCGGCGGTGGTGGCGATGGTGCTGCTGTACCGGCAGCTGCCGACCGAGCTGGCCCCGGCGGAAGACCGCGGGTCGTTCCAGGTGCTGGTGGACGGGCCGGAAGGCGCCGGCTTCGACTACACCGTCGAGCAGATGAAGAAGGTGGAGGAGGTACTGGCCCGGGAGATCGGCGAGGGCAGGCCGATCCAGAGGGTCAACCCGCGCGTGCCGGGTGGCTTCGGCCCGAGCGAGGAGATGCACACCGGCCGCGCGACCGTGTTCCTGCAGGACTGGAAGCACCGCGACAAGAGCACGGCCCAGGTCGCCACCGAACTGGAGAAGAAGTTCGTCGACATGCCCGGCGTCCGGGTGCGGACGATGGTGGGCGGCGGCCTGGTGCGGACCCGCGGCCAGTCGTTCCAGTTGGTGCTTGGCGGCCCGGACTACGGGGAGCTGGCGCGCTGGCGCGACCTGATGCTCGACCGCATGCGCGAGAACCCGGGCTTCATCGGCCCGGACTCGGACTACAAGGAGACCCGCCCGCAGATGCGCGTGGTCATCGACAAGCAGCGCGCGGCGGACCTCGGCGTGAGCGTGAGCGCGATCGGCACGGCGCTGGAGACGATGATGGGCGGGCGGCGCGTCACCACCTTCGTCGACAACGGCGAGGAATACGACGTGATGATGCAGGCCGACCGCGGCGGACGGGACTCCGTCGCCGCGCTGTCGTCACTGCACGTGCGCGCGCGCAACGGCGCGCTCGTGCCGCTGTCGAACCTGGTGACCCTGGCCGAGGTGGCGGAGCCCGGCAGCTACGGGCGCTTCAACCGCCTGCGCTCGATCACGATCAGCGCAAGGCTCGCCGAGGGCTACACCCTGGGCGAGGCCATGGCCTGGGCGGAGCGGACCGCACGCGAGGTGCTGCCCGACTACGCGCAGGTGAACTGGAAGGGCGAGTCGCGCGAGCTGCAGCAGTCCGGTGGCGAGGTGATGGTGACCTTCGCCATGGCGCTGCTGATCGTGTACCTGGTGCTGGCCGCGCAGTTCGAGAGCTTCCTGCACCCGCTGGTGATCATGCTGACCGTGCCGCTGGGCGTGCTCGGCGCGCTGATCGGCCTGTGGGTGACGGGCAAGACGATCAACCTGTTCTCGCAGATCGGCGTGGTGATGCTGGTCGGCCTGGCCGCCAAGAACGGCATCCTGATCGTCGAGTTCGCCAACCAGCTGCGCGATGCCGGCAGGTCCGTGCACGATGCCATCGTCGAGGCGGCCGCGGTGCGCCTGCGCCCGATCCTGATGACCTCGATCGCGACCGTGGCCGGCGCGCTGCCGCTGGTGGTGTTCGGCGGCCCGGGCTCGGCCAGTCGCGCCGCGATCGGCATCGTGGTGATGTTCGGCGTGTCGTTCTCGACCCTGCTGTCGCTGTTCGTGGTGCCGGCGTTCTACGCGCTGCTGGCGCCGCATACCCGTTCGCCGGACGAGCTGGCACGGAAGCTGGAGCGGCTGGAGGCGGAAACCGAGCCGGTGGGCGGGCACGCCTGAGCCGCGGGCGGAGGAGCTGGAGTGGACTGGGGCGCAACGCGCATCGAGGCCGGCGGGGGCATCGTCCTGCGGCCGTGGCGCGCGGACGACCTGGAGCCGTTGCTCCGGCACGCGGACGACGCGCAGGTCGAGCGTGGCCTGGGTGACCGCTTCCCGCACCCGTACACGCGCGCCGACGGCGAGGCGTTCCTGTCCGGACGGGTGGTGGACTTCTCCGACCCGGTGTTCGCCATCGAGGTCGGCGGCGAGGCCTGCGGCGGCATCGGCGCGCGACGCCTGCCCGGCAACCGCGACGTCGGCGCGGAGTTCGGCTACTGGCTGGGGCGCGCGCACTGGGGGCGCGGCGTGATGACGCGCGTGGTCGCGGCGTACGCGCCGTGGGTGATGTCGGCCCTGGGCGTGGCGAGGCTGCAGGCCGTGGTGCTGGATTTCAACGCCGCCTCTGCCCGGGTACTGGAGAAGAACGGGTTCGTGCTGGAGGGCGTGCTGCGCAAGGCGATCAGCAAGCACGGCCGCCTGCACGACCTGCACCTGTACGCGCGGCTGGCGGACGGCTGATCCCGGTTGCCGGCCGGCGTGGCCCCGTGCCGGGCGGGCGCCGGAATCGGTTATCGTTCGACCTTCCGCGCGCCCGCGGTCCCGGACGGGGCGTATTCAGGCCGTAATGGAGAGGGGAGCATCCCGTGGAAGAAATTCTGGGCTGGATCAACGGCATCATCTGGAGCGACGCGCTGATCGCGCTGTGCCTGGGCGCCGGACTGTGGTTCTCGTTCCGCACGCGGTTCATGCAACTGCGGCAGTTCCCGGAGATGTGCCGGCTGACCATCGTCGGGCAGAAGTCGGACGCCGGCGTGTCCTCGTTCCAGGCGCTGGCCATCTCGATGGCCGGGCGCATGGGCATCGGCAACATCGCCGGTGTGGCCACCGCGATCGCCTACGGCGGCCCGGGCGCGGTGTTCTGGATGTGGGTGATGGGCTTCCTCGGCGCCTCGACCTCGTACGTCGAGTGCACCCTGGCCCAGATCTACAAGGAGAAGGACGCCGAAGGGCGCTACCGCGGCGGCCCCGCGTACTACATCGAGAAGGCGATGGGCCTGAAGTGGTACGCGGTGGCATTCGCGGTCGCCACCGTGGTCGCCACCGGCCTGCTGCTCCCGGGCGTGCAGGCCAACGCGATCGCCGACAGCGCCAGCGGGGTGCTGTGCAACGGCGAGGGCGGCCTGTGCGGCAGCCTCGGTGGCAGCGGGATGCTGAAGCTGTGGATCGGCCTCGCCGTGGCGACGCTGCTTGGCCTGATCATCTTCGGCGGCATCAGGCGCATCGCCGCGTTCGCCGAGCTGGTGGTGCCGTTCATGGCACTGGCCTTCATCCTGATGGCGGTGCTGGTGATGATCTTCAACGCCAGCCATGTGCCGAAGATGTTCGCCGACATCTTCAGCAGCGCCTTCGGCGCGCACGCGGCGTTCGGCGCGATCATCGGCCAGGCCATCGCCTGGGGCGTCAAGCGCGGCGTGTACGCGAACGAGGCCGGGCAGGGCACCGGCCCGCACGCCGCGGCGGCGGCCGAGGTCTCGCACCCGGCCAAGCAGGGGTTCGTGCAGGCCTTCGCGATCTACTTCGACACCATGCTGGTGTGCACCTCGACGGCGTTCCTGCTGCTGTCGACCGGCATGTACAACGTCTTCCGCGTGGTGGTCGAGGACGGCGTGGAGAAGCTGGAGGCGGTGGTCACCGGCGTGCCCGGCCTGCAGCCGTCGGAAGGCGCGCAGTTCACGCAGGCGGCGGTGGAATCGGTGCTGCCCGGCTGGGGTGCGGCGTTCGTGGCGCTGGCGCTGTTCTTCTTCGCCTTCACCACGATCATGGCCTACTACTACATGGCCGAGACCAACCTGACCTACCTTGCGGGCGTGCGCAGGACGCACCCGCTGGCGACCTTCCTGCTGCGCGTCGGCATCATCGGCATGGTCGTGTTCGGCGCCTACCACAACGCTTCCACCGCGTGGTCGTTCGGCGACATCGGCGTGGGCCTGATGGCCTGGATCAACATCATCGCCATCCTGATCCTGCAGAAGCCGGCGCTGCTGGCGCTGCGCGACTACGAGCGGCAGAAGAGGCAGGGCCTCGACCCGGTGTTCGATCCGGACGCGCTGGGCATCCGCAACGCCGACTTCTGGCGCAACCGGGGGTGACATGGGAGGCAGGCGTCCGCCCCCGCCGTCCCCCGGGCGCGACGCGCCCTGGGCCGAGCGGCCGCGCGGCGCCGCCTCGCCCGTGCGCGTGCCGGTGCAGGCACGCGGCAACGAGATCCGCCTGTATGGCTTCAACGCCGTGCAGGCGGTGTTCGCCCGCAGGCCGCAGGCGATCCGCAAGGTGTACCTGGTCGCGGCGCGGATCCCGCAGTTGCAGCCCCTGCTGAAGTGGTGCGTGGCCAACCGCGTCGGTTACCGCGTGGTGGACGACGAGGACGAGCTGCGCAGGCTTGCCGGGAGCACGCACCACGAGGGCGTGGTCGCCGACGTGCTGCGCGAGGCGCCGCTGCAGCTCGCGGACTGGCTCGATGCGTTGCCCGGCGGGCCGTGCTGCGCACTGTGGCTCGACGGCGTGGGCAACCCGCACAACCTCGGTGCGATCCTGCGCTCGTCGGCGCATTTCGGCGTGTCGGCGCTGCTGCTGCCGGAACGTTCGACGCTGGCGTTGTCCGGTGCCGCCGCGCGGGTGGCCGAGGGCGGCGCGGAGGCGGTGCCGCTGGTGCGGCTCGGCCCGGACGGCGGGTCCATGGAACGATTGCGCGCGGCCGGGTTCGTGCTGGCCGCGACCGTGGTCCGAGGCGGCGACGACCTGTTCGCGGCGGAGCTGCCGCCGCGGCTGGTCTACGTGCTCGGTTCGGAGGGCGAGGGCATGGGCGCGGAGCTTGCCCGCGCCTGCGACCTGCGGCTGTCCATCCCCGGCACCGGCGCGGTCGAAAGCCTCAATGTCGCCGCGGCCACGGCGGTGCTGCTGGCGCAATGGCGCAGCCGGCATCCGCCGCGGCCGTAACCGGATTCAAGGGGTTTCCTGCGCCTGCTTCGGCGCGCTGCCGAAGTCGCCCTCGGCTTCCGCCGCCAGGTAGGCGAACACCGCGTAGACGGCGACGTTCTGCGCCAGGTCCGCCGGGTCGATCTTGTCGAGCGTGTCGTCGGCATTGTGGTGCAGGTCGAAATAGTACGTGCCATCCTGCCCCAGCCAGGCCCAGGCGCCGCCGGCCGCGGCCAGCGGCGAGACGTCGGGGCCGGGCCCGCCCTTGCCGGGCATGTGCTCGACGCCCAGCGGCGCCAGCGCCCTGGCGATCTGCTCCTCGGCGCCCCGCGCGTACTCCGGCGCGCCGGTGGAGAAGCCGTAGACGCGGCCGGCGCCGAAGTCGCTCTCGGCGGCGATCACGTGCTTTTCCACCTCGCCGGCGTGGCGCCGCGCGTATTCGCGGCCACCGAGCAGGCCCTGCTCCTCGTTGGCGAACGCGACCACGCGGATCGTTCGCGCCGGGCGCTTCGGCATCTGCCCGATCAGCCGCCCGGCGGCCATGGTGATGCCGATGCCCGCGGCATCGTCGATCGCGCCGGTGCCGAGATCCCAGGAATCGAGATGGCCGCCGATCAGCACCACCTCGTCCGGGCGCTCGCGGCCGGTGATCTCGCCGATCACGTTGTGCGAGGTGTATTCGCCGTCCCAGCCGCAGTCGAGCGACAGGCGCACGCGCACCGGGCCGCGCGCGAGCAGGCGTGCCAGCTGGTCGGCGTCGGGCAGCGCAAGCGCCGCCGAGGGGATCGGCGTCACGTCCGGGTCGAAGCGGGTGATGCCGGTGTTGGCGACGCGGTGCGGGCTGGTGCCGATCGAGCGCATCAGGTACGCGGCCGCGCCCTTGCGCGCCGCCTCGGACGGGCCACGCCCGCGCACCGGGCCGGCCTTGCCGTAGCCGCTGCCGTCGCGCGTGCGCTCCATGCGGTAGTCGAGGAACACGATTTTCCCCGCCAGCGAGCCCGCGGGCGCGGCCTGCAGGGCCTCGACGCTTTCGAAGCGCACGATCTCGCCCTCGACCGTGCCGCCCGGGCTGCCCCCGAGCGCGGTGACCACGAGGGGCTGCGCGTGCGGCCCGAGCACCCGGGCCGATTCGCCGCGGCGCTCCCACTTCGGGAAGGTGACCGGCTCGGTCCAGACCCGGTCGTAGCCGAGTTCGGCGAACTTGGCCTTCGCCCATTCCACCGCGCGGGCGTCGGCCTCGCTGCCAGCCAGGCGCGGGCCGACCTCGGTGGTCAGCGATTCGACGACCTTCCAGGCGGTTTCGTCGGCAAGCGCGCGTTCGCGCAGCGCTTCGGCGGCGGCGAGCGCCCCGTCGGGAATGCGCGTCGTGGCCTGGGCGTGGCCGGCCGCGAGGATGCCGGCGGCGAGCAGGAGGGGGATGAAGCGCATCGGCGGTCTCCATCAAATGGCGGAGCCGCGAGTTTCGCAGAACCCGCGGCTCCGGTGATGTGCCGATGGCGGGGCGGGATCAGCGCTTGAGCGCGTCGCGGATCTCGCGCAGCAGCAGGATGTCCTCCGGCGGCGCGGCAGGCGCCTCCCCGGCGGGCGGCTTGCGGTGCAGGCGGTTGATCGCCTTGACCACCATGAAGATGGCGAAGGCGACGATGATGAACTGGACGATGACGTTGATGAAGTTGCCCAGGCCGATCACCAGCGCGGGCGTCACCTCCACGCCCTCGGCATCCACCACGGCCTCGCGCAGCACGAAGGCCCAGTTGGAAAAGTCGATGCCGCCGGTGAGCAGGCCGACCACCGGCATGATGATGTCGTCCACGAGCGAGGACACGATCTTGCCGAAGGCGCCACCGATGACCACGCCGACGGCGAGGTCGATGACGTTGCCGCGCATCGCGAATTCCTTGAACTCGGTCAGCATGCCCATCGCAATCTCTCCTTGGGTTGGTGTGCCGGACGGGAAAACCGGATCCCAGCTTAACCCGTGGGCGGGAGGATGCGGCAACGCAGCTCGAGCAGGTCGTCCAGCCGGGCCACGCACTCGTCCCCGGGGCGGAGGGCGGCCACGCCCGCCGGGGTGCCCATGAACACCAGGTCGCCGGCGCGCAGGGCGTAGAGTTTCGACAGTTCGTGCAGGATCTCCGGCACGTCCCAGATCATCATGTCGAGGGTGGACTGCTGGCGCAGCTCGCCGTTGACGTGGAGCGAGAGCGTTCGCGGGGAGAGTTCCCCGACCTGTGACGCCGGTAGCAGTTCGCTCACCGGCGCCGACTGGTCGAAGCCCTTGGCGGTGTCCCAGGGCAGTCCCCTGGCCTTGGCCGCGGCCTGCAGGTCGCGGCGGGTGAGGTCCAGGCCGATGCCGTAGCCGAACACCAGCGCCCCGGCACCCGCGGCGGGCATCACGCCGGGCGGGGCGTCCCGGCCGATGGCGACCACCAGCTCGACCTCGTGGTGCAGGTCGGCGGTGGAGGGCGGGTAGGCGGCCCCGCCGCCGGTGACGACGGCGTCGGCGGGCTTCATGAAGAACACGGGCGTGCCGCGTTCGGCCTTCGAGGCGGGGGCGGTGGCGCCCATCTCGCGGGCATGGTCGGCGAAGTTGCGGCCCACGCAGTAGATGCGGTGCACCGGGAACGTGCTGCCGCCGCGGACGGGCACGCGCGGCACGACGGGCGCGGGGATCACGTCGGTCATGGGGAACCCTTCAGGAATCGGGGTGGAATCAGCGCAGCAACGGCTGCCCGGGCTTGCGCACCACGTGGTACTCGCCGTCGATGACCTGCTCGCCGGCGGCATCGGCGCCGCTGCGCGCGCGATCCTGGCCGCGCGCCAGGAGCCGGCGCAGCAGGCCGAAGGCGAGCATGGTCGCGCCCACCACCAGGCCCACGCCGAGCAGCACCACCAGCAGCGCCAGGCCGAGCAGGCCGAAGGCGACGCGCAGCAGGGCATTGCGCGGCTTCCGCGGCGTGAACGCATTGCGCCAGGAAGAGGCGTCGAAGCGGGCACGGAACCCGTGGAAGAAGGCTGAAGGCATGGGGCAGGCGTGACACAATGCGGCCGGTGGCCGGGGGCGTGAGTATCGGGCCCGGCAAGGATCGAGGTGTAATGGGTTCGTTAAACGCTGGCATGGAGCAGCGGCCGCTGGCCACCCTCGAGGACATCCCGGATGGCGGCTTCGCCGAGGCCGAGGCGGTGATCGACGGCGACGCCGAGTCGCTGGTCCTGTACCGCGAGGGCGCGACCGTGCGCGCCTGGCTCAACGTCTGCCCGCACGCGGGGCGGCGGCTGGACTGGGCCCCCGGGCAATTCCTGAAGTCGAAGGATGGCCTGCTGGTCTGCGCCGCGCATGGCGCCAGCTTCGAGCTGGCGGGCGGCGGGTGCGTCGGCGGCCCCTGCCGCGGCGCCTCGCTGCGCGCGGTGCCGGTCGAGGTGCGCGAAGGGCAGGTGATGCTGGCCGGCGGCTGAGCCGGGCCGGCGTGCTCAGGCCGCGGCCAGCAGGGCGAACGCCCAGTACAGGCCGATCGCCAGCTGCACCGCGAAGGCGAGGAAGCGCGCCGTCACCGCGGCCGGCGACGTCGAGGCCAGGTGTACCAGCGATTGCGCGATGCGGGCGCCCAGGAACGGCCAGGCCAGCGGGTCGGTGACCGCCTCGCGTCCGGACACGACGGCCGCCAGCAGCAGCCCGCCGAAAGGCGGCAGGCCCTCGATGCAGTTGGCGTGCGCGCGCGCCAGACGTTGCATGAAGGGCGACAGGCCCGCGTTGTCCGGGGCGAACCGGTTGGCCGCGACCTTGCCGGCCAGCACGAGGCGGGTGCGCAGGATCTCCATCAGCGCGAGCAGCAGCAGGGTCCAGGCGATGAAGGCGACGAGTACGGCCAGGCTGGGCGAGGGCATCGCGGTGCTCCCGGGCAGGTTGGGTCACCGGGCCAATGCCGTGCACCGGCCCGGGCGTCAGAACAGCAGGTTCACCATGGTGACCACGATCACGCTGTACATCAGCGACAGCGGCACGCCGATCTGCCACAGCACGCGCGGGCGGTAGCCGCCGGGACCGGCGATCATCGACATCACCGGGTTGGACTGGGTGATGAAGTTGTTCGAGGCCGAGAGCGCGGCGATCAGGGCGAAGGCGGTCGGGTTGCCGCCGGAGGCCAGCGCCAGGTTGATCGCCAGCGGGACCGCCACGATCGCGGCGCCGACGTGGCTGATGACCATCGAGAACGCGCCGGTCAGCACCGCGACCGCGAACTCCAGCACCCAGTGCGGCAGGCCGGTCGGCAGCCGCTCGATGGTGTGGCCGGCCACCCAGGCCGCCGCGCCGCTGCTGTCCATGGCCCAGCCCAGCGGGATCAGGCAGGCCATCAGGAATACCGTCTTCCAGTTGATCGCGGAGTAGGCCTCGTCCATCTTCAGCACGCCGAACACCAGCATGCCGGCCACGCCGGTCATCAGCGCGACCGAGGCCGGGATGCGCGAGGACAGCGCGATCAGCATGGCGACGGCGAAGATCACCATCGCCGCCTTGAACTTGTGCGGGCGCTGCTCGGCCTTCGGGTAGTCGGTCACCACCACCAGGTCGCGCCTGGAGGCGGCGCGGGTCAGGTCGGTCCAGATGCTGTGCAGTACCAGCATGTCGCCCGCGCGCAGCGGCAGGTCGCGGACGTTCTCGCGGATCACGGTCTTGTCGCGGTTCACCGCCAGCAGGCTGATGCCGTACTGCCGGCGCAGCTGCAGCTCGGACGCGGTCTTGCCGATGAACTTGGAGGTCGGCGGCACCACCGCCTCGGAGATGCCGGCGCGGCTGGGGTTGAACAGGTCGGCGAAATGGCGCAGCCGCGTGCTCATGCGCAGGATCTGGTTCTGCGCGAAGTCGGCCACCTGCTGCCTCGGGCCCATCGCGCCGATCACGCTGCCGACCCAGATGCGGGCGTCGCCTGGCGGCGCCAGCCGCGCCTCGTTGCCGGTCTGCAGGGCCAGCAGCAGCGGCGCGTCGTGGATCGCCTCGGCCTCGCCGAAGGTCATGCCGACCAGCGGGCTGTCGGCGGTGACGGTCAGCTCGTAGACCTCGCCCTCGATGCCGTAGGTGTTGGCGAAGTAGCTCTCGGTGCGCGCCGGGGTGACGTTGGCCTCGCCGTCGCCGCGCAGCAGGCGGTTGCCGCGGAAATGGAAGTACGCCAGCGCGCTGGCCAGCAGCACCAGGCCGATCGGCAGCGTCGCGAACATGTTCAGCGGCTCCAGCGTGGCCGCGCCCGAGGGCAGGTTGGCGTTGGCCGCGACCAGCAGGTCGTTGAGCAGCATCAGCGGCGAGGTGCCGACCATGGTCAGCGCGCCGCCCATGATGATCGCCACGCACACCGGCAACAGGATCTGCGACAGCCGCATCCCGGTGCGCGAAGCCAGCCGCGACGCCACGGGCATGTACAGCGCCATCACCGACGGGTTCTGCATCACCGACGAGTTGGCACCGGCGATGGCGGACGTGAGGAACAGCAGCCTGTCCTCGCGGCCACGGGCGCGGCGCAGCAGCCAGCCGGCCAGGCGGTTGAGCGCGCCGGTGCGGTCGAGCCCGGTGCCGAGGATCATGGTCGCGATCACGCTGATGACCGCGTTCGACGAGAAACCGTTGAACAGGTCCTCGGGCTGCACCAGCCCGGTCAGGCCCAGCACCACCAGCACCACCAGGGCCACGAGGTCGGCCCGCACCCGCTGGAAGATGAAGAGGACCATCGTCAGGAGCACCAGCCCCAGCACGATCTTCATGTCCGTGGTCAGTGCGAGAGCGGTCTCTTCCATGGCGATGGCGGAGTGGCTTCAGTCCGTGTCCGCGACGCGGTCGTAGATCAGGTCCCAGACGCCGTGCCCCAGGCGGCGGCCGCGGGCCTCGAAGTGGGTTTCGGGGCGCCACTCGGGACGCGGCACGCTGCCGCGCGGGCCGGCGCGGTTGCGCAGCCCCCGGGTCGCGTCGAGCACGTCCCACATATGCTCGGCATAGTCCTGCCAGTCGGTGGCCAGGTGCAAGCGCCCGCCCGGGCGCAGCTTGCGCACCAGCAGGGCGGCGAACGGCGGCTGCACCAGCCGGCGCTTGTGATGGCGCTTCTTGTGCCAAGGGTCGGGGAAGTAGATGCGCACCTCGTCCAGGGCGCCATCCGCGATCTCGTGCTCGAGCACCTCGACGGCGTCGTGGTGGTAGACGCGGACGTTGCCGATGCCGTCGGCGTCCAGCGCGTTGAGCAGGCGGCCGACGCCCGGCGCGTGCACCTCGATGCCGATGTAGTCGCGTTCCGGGTCGCGCGCGGCGGCGTAGCGCAGCGCCTCGCCGTTGCCGAAGCCGATCTCGAGCACGCGCCGGGCAGCGCGCCCGAACACCCCGTCGAAGTCGCGCGGCTGGCCGGTGTAGGGGATGCCGTAGCGCGGCCAGAGCCGGTCGAAGGCGCGCTGCTGCGCCCCGGTGAAGCGGCCCTGGCGCAAAACGAAGCTGCGGATCCGGCGCCGGCCGTCCTCGACGGTGTAGGGCTTGCGCAGGGTGCTGGAGCCGTCGCTGGCGGGGGCGTCCGTCATCTCGTCAGCCGATCAGCCCGTCGAGGGGAGAGGAGGCGCTCGCGTAGCGCTTGCGCGGGATGCGCCCGGCGAGGAAGGCGTCGCGCCCGGCCTGCACCGCGAGCCTCATCGCCCGCGCCATGCGCACCGGGTCCTTCGCCCCGGCGATGGCGGTGTTCATCAGCACGCCGTCGCAGCCCAGCTCCATGGCGATGGCCGCGTCCGAGGCGGTGCCGACGCCGGCGTCCACGATGATCGGCACCTTCGCGTTCTCGATGATCTCCAGAAGGTTGTAGCGGTTCTGGATGCCCAGTCCGGAGCCGATCGGCGCGGCCAGCGGCATCACCGCCACGCAGCCGATCTCCTCGAGCCGCTTGCAGATGATCGGGTCATCGCTGGTGTAGACCATCACCTTGAACCCCTCGGACACCAGCATCTCGGCCGCCTTCAGGGTCTGCACGACGTCCGGGTACAGCGTCTTCCGGTCGCCCAGCACCTCGAGCTTGACCAGGTCCTGGCCGTCCAGCAGCTCGCGTGCCAGCCGGCAGGTGCGCACCGCGTCCGCGGCGGTGTAGCAGCCGGCGGTGTTGGGCAGGATCGTGTACCTGTCCGGCGGCAGCACGTCGAGCAGGTTCGGCTCGCCCGGGTTCTGGCCGATGTTGGTGCGGCGGATGGCGACGGTCACGATCTCGGCACCGGCGGCCTCGGTGGCGCGGCGGGTTTCCTCGAGGTCCTTGAACTTCCCCGTGCCCGTCAGCAGGCGGGAGGCGTACGGCTTGCCGGCGATGACGAGCGCGTCATCGTGGGTGCTTGGCGTGGTCATTGCGGGATTATCGCGCAAAGGGATGGCGATGCGGGCATCGCCCGTGCCGATCGCGGCACCCGCCGCGTTGCCGCGGTCGGCGTCTGCCCGCCATCCCGGCGCGACGGCACGGCTCCGGATGGCCCGGCCCGCAGATCAACGTGCGGGCGTTCACGGGCGTTCCCTTTGCCGGGCGGGCAGGGCGGGGCGTGCTCCGGCGCGTGGGGTTGCCGCCGTCCACGCCGGGACGGCGTGGCTTGCGGATCCCCGGGCCCGCACATCCATGCGCGGGCGTTCGCTCACCCCCCGCCCAGAGCGTGGACGATCTCGACGCGGTCACCCGCCTGCAGCCGGTGTTCGCCGTGGCGGCTGCGTGGCACGATCTCGCCGTTGACCTCGACGGCCACGCGGCGCCCGGCCAGGCCCTGCTCCTGGAGCAGGTCGGCCACGGTGATGGGATCGGCGACCCGGATCCGGTCGCCGTTGAGCACGATCTCCATGTTCATGTGCGTGATTGTGCACCCTGCGCCGGCTTGTCGCACTGCGGCGTGTACCGGCGGCCGGCTTTCGGGGACACTGGTACACCGTTCGGTCCCGTATTGGGGCCGGTCAACAACACCCCGCTGTTGGAGTCGAACATGCCCCGACTGAAGACCCGCTCCGTTCCTGTCCGCCATGTCCTGGCCGCCGCGCTGGCGCTGGCGGCGGCGCCTGCCATGGCGCAGGGCCCGTTCTCGCGCACCGTGTTCTTCGGCGACAGCCTGACCGACGCCGGCTATTTCAGGCCGCTGCTGGTGCAGATGGACCCGAACGCCGCCGTCCTGGGCCGCTTCACCACCAACCCCGGCCTGGTCTGGGCCGAGCACCTGGCCCGGTACTACGGCACCGACGCATCGCCCAACGGCAATGGCCAGAACGGCGACAACTACGCCGCCGGCGGCGCGATGATCGCCACCGACCGGATCGGGCCGCCGTTCGGGCTGACCCCGTCGTTGCAGACCCAGATGACCAACTACCTGGCTGCCAACGGCGGCCGCGCCGACCCGGACGCGCTGTACACGGTGTGGGGCGGCGCCAACGACCTGTTCTCGATCTCGTCCAACCCCGGCCAGGCGCAGCAGATCATCGGCGCCGCCGTGGCTGGGCAGGTCGGCATTGTCGGCGCCCTGAAGAGCGCCGGCGCGCGCTACGTGCTGGTGCCCAACATCCCGGACATCGGCCTGACCCCCTCGTTCGCCTCGCAGGGTCCGCTGGCCGCCGCGCAGGGCACTGCCGTGTCGGTGGGCTACAACGACGCGCTGTACGGGGCGCTGGCCGCCAACGGCCTGAGCGTGATCCCGGTGGACACGTTCACCTTCCTGCGCGAGGTCGTCGCCAACCCGGGCCTGTACGGCTTCTCCAATGTCACCGGCACCGCCTGCGAGCCGCAGATCACGGCGCAGTCGATCACCTGCCACCCCGGCACCTACGCAGCGCCCGGGGCGGACCGCAGCTACCTGTTCGCCGACGGCGTGCACCCGTCCTCGGCCGCGCACGAGATCATCGCCGACTTGGCCATCGCGATGATCGAGGGCCCGCGCCAGATCGCGGCGCTGCCGCTCTCGGCGGCGGGCACCGGCAAGGCCCGCGCCGACCGCGTCGCCGACGGCCTGTCGCGCAGGCCGGGGCAGGCCGGCCGCCGCTGGTGGATGGACCTGCGCGGCGACTTCCAGCGCTATGGCCACGGCGACGAGTACGACGGCATGGGCCCGGCCCTGGCCGTGGGCCTGGACTGGGCCCGGGGCAACGCCGTGTTCGGCGGCTTCGCCGGGTATGGCCTGCTGTCCAGCGACTGGGGGCACAACCGCGGCGACTGGAAGCAGAAGGAAGCCACCATCGGCCTGTCCGCGGGCTGGTTCGGCGGCAACGGCCTGTGGGTCAACGGCCAGTTGAGCTACACGCGCCTCGACTTCACCGTCGACCGCAAGGTGCCGCTTGGCCCGGCGGTGCGGGCGCACCGCGGCACCACCGACGGCAGCAACCTGTCCGTGGCTCTGCACGCCGGCTGGAACCTCGGTGGGGGGGCGCTGCGCCACGGCCCGGTGCTGTCGGTGGTCGCGCAGAGGATCGACGTGGACGGCTTCGCCGAGAGCGATCCGGGCATGTCCACCTCGCTGGCCTATGCCGACCAGTCGCATGACTCGCTGATCGGCAGCCTCGGCTGGCAGGCCAGCTACGTGGTTGCCGCGGGCTTCGAGCCGTACGCGCGCCTGACCGTGGACCGCGAGTTCGAGGAGCCGGCGGAGCAGGCGTTCGCGCAGGCGCAGTCGCTGCCGTCCACGCTCGAGTACGCGGTGCCGGGACTGTACCGCGACCGGACCTGGGGCACGCTGACCGTCGGCGCGCGGACCCGCCTGTTCGGCCTGGACGCCAACATCGGCGCCAGCATGGACGGCGGCCGCAGGGGCGGCAGGCATTCCGGCGTGTTCGTGACCCTCGGCGGCGGGTTCTGAGGGGCGCGCGGCGGGGGGCTCCCCCCGCCGCGTTGAAACCCCTCGCGGGCTTCCATAGACTGGAAGCCGACGCGGGTGTAGTTCAATGGTAGAACCGCAGCTTCCCAAGCTGCTGACGTGGGTTCGATTCCCATCACCCGCTCCACATCGCGGCGGCGGCATCATCCGGGCGGATGGTGCCGCCGTTTTTTCGCCGGGCACGCGCCGATGAAGCTTGCGATCCTCTCGCGCAGCAGCAGGCTCTACTCCACCCGGCGCCTGGTGGAGGCGGCGCGCGCGCGCGGCCACACCGTCCGGGTGCTCGATCCGTTGCGCTGCTACATGCGCATCGGCGGCGACGGCTTCTCCATGCGCTACAAGGGCCGCCCCATCGACGGCTACGGGGCGGTGATCCCGCGCATCGGCGCTTCGGTCGGGCGCTACGGCTGCGCGGTGCTGCACCAGTTCGAGCTGATGGGCGCGTACACGCCGAACCCCTCGGCCGCGGTGGCGTGCGCGCGGGACAAGCTCCGCAGCCAGCAGGTCCTGGCCTCGCGCGGGATCGCGATGCCGCTGACCGTGTTCGGCGACAACCCGGACGACACCGCCGACCTGCTGTCGATGCTCGGCCCGCCGCCGCACGTGATCAAGCTCAACGAGGGCGCGCAGGGCACCGGGGTGATCCTGGCCGAGAAGCCCTCGGCCTCGCGCAGCGTGGTCGAGGCCCTGCGCGGGCTGTACGCCAGCTTCGTGGTCCAGGAGTTCATCGCCGAGGCAGAGGGCGCCGACCTGCGCTGCTTCGTGATCGGCGACCGGGTGGTGGCCGCGATCCGGCGCCAGGCGCCGCCCGGCGAGTTCCGCTCCAACCTGCACCGCGGCGCGACTGCGACCGCCGTCGAGGCCACGGCCGAGGAGCGCGCGATCGCGGCCCGGGCGGCGGCGGCGCTGGGGCTGGAGGTGGCGGGGGTGGACCTGGTCCGCTCGGCGCGCGGGCCGCTGGTGCTGGAGGTCAACGCCTCACCGGGGCTGGAGGGGATCGAGGCGGCCACCGGGCTCGACATCGCCGGCGCCATCGTGGACTACGTGGTGGCAAGAGCCGCGGCGGCGCGGGCCGGGCGGGTCGCCCGTCCGGCCACAGGGAAGCCGGAATAACCCTCCGTTAACGTTTCGTTTAACGGCACTTTAATCGCCCGGCCTCTACCTTGTCCCCGCCGAATCCGGCACTTCTGTCTCGTCTCCAAGGGTCAGTCGTCGGAATACGGTAAATCGGGGCAGTCCTTTCGGGCCCGGCGATGGCGTCGCCAGGGCCCTTTTTCTGGCCGTCCCCGGCCGCCGCCCGGACGTGGCCATGGTGTGGCCCCGTGCAGGCATGTGACAGAATCGCCCGACTGGCCGAACCGTCCGCGGCTGGCGTGGTCCAACAGGCATTGCACCAGGGATCGAGCCGCCCATGCGCATCCTCGTCATCGAAGACAACCAGGACATCGCCGCCAACCTCGGGGACTACCTCGAGGAGCGCGGCCACACCGTGGATTTCGCCGCCGACGGCGTGACCGGCCTGCACCTGGCCGTGGTCCACGACTTCGACGCGATCGTGCTGGACCTCAACCTGCCGGGCATGGACGGGCTGGAGGTCTGCCGCAAGCTGCGCAACGAGGCGCGCAAGCAGACCCCGGTGCTGATGCTGACCGCGCGCGACAGCCTGGAGAACAAGCTGGCCGGCTTCGATTCCGGCGCCGACGACTACCTGATCAAGCCGTTCGCGCTGCAGGAGGTCGAGGTTCGCCTGAACGCGCTGGCGCGCCGGGGCAAGGGCGTGCAGTCGCGGGTGCTGGAGGTGGGCGACCTCGAGTTCAACCTCGACACCCTGGAAGTGCGCCGCGAGGGCAGGCTGCTGCAGCTCAACCCGACCGCGCTGAAGATCCTGCAGGCGCTGATGGAGGCCTCGCCCGCCGTGGTCACGCGCCAGGAACTGGAGACCCGGGTCTGGGGCGAGGAACTGCCGGACTCGGATTCCCTGCGCGTGCACATCCACGGCCTGCGCGCGGTGGTCGACAAGCCGTTCGCCACGCACTACATCCAGACCCGCCATGGCATCGGCTACCGCATCGCCGTCCCCGATGGCGCGAACTGAGGCGCTGCAGGAAAAAAACGCCCCCAGCAGGCGACGCCGCTACCGCCGGCGGCTGCGCATCCGCATCATCCTGTCGTTCGTCCTGCTCGGGTTCGGCCTGACCATGCTGTTCGCCGTGGCGGCCAGCTACGTCGCCGCCATCGTCGAGGACGAGGCGGTCGGCAAGGTCATGCGGCGCAACGTGGACAGCTACGCAGAGCGCTTCTACCGGGACAGGTCGGCGCAGTGGGAGCCGCTGTACAACGTGCGCGCGTTCGTCTACGGGCCTGGCAAGCATGGCAACGTGCCGCCGGACTGGGCCGAGCTGCAGACCGGGGTGTACAGCATGAACGGCGAGGAGAACGGCGAGCCGTTCGTCTACCGGCTCGTCGTGCGCAAGGACCCCGAGTACTGGTTCTTCCTCGCCCAGGACATGACCCAGACGGCGGAAAAGCGCGGCCAGATGCAGTGGATCCTGCTGGCGGCGGTGGCCGTGTTCACCGTGCTGGCGGGCTTCATCGGCTGGTGGTCGGCCTCGCGGGTGATGAGCCCGGTCTCGGAACTGGTGGCGCGGCTGAACCGGTCGGGCAACAGCCCGACGCCTGCGCCGCTGGCGCCATACTTCGCCGACGACGAGGTCGGCGAACTGGCCAGGGCCCTGGACGACTACGCAGCGCGCCTGACCGAGGTGGTGCAGCGCGACCGCGAGTTCAATGCCGACGTCAGCCATGAGCTGCGCACGCCGCTGGCGGTGATCAAGGGCGCGGTCGAGCTGCTGCTGTCGAAACCCGATCTCGACGACAGGACGCGCGCGCGGCTGTTGCGCATCCAGCGCGCAGAGCAGCAGTGCTCGGACCTGATCAACGCCCTGCTGCTGCTGTCGCGCAACGAGCGCGGCCACGGCAACACCGACGTGGCGAGGGTCGCCGAGCAGCTGCTCGAGGCGCACCGGACCCAGATCGGCGCCAGGCCGCTGGAACTGCGGCTGGACGGTGCGCCGGGGCAGCTGGTGGTGGATGCGCCGGAGGCGGCGGTCAACGTTGCGCTCGGCAACCTCGTCGGCAACGCCGTGAAGTACACGCCGAGCGGCGAGGTGCTGGTGCGGCTGCGCGAGGGCGCGGTGGACGTGATCGACACCGGCCCGGGCCTCAGCCCAGAGGACGCCGCGCGGCTGTTCGAGCGCGGCTACCGCGGCTCGCACGCCGAGCACACCCAGGGCGGCGGTATCGGCCTGTCCATCGTGCGCAGGCTGTGCGACCTGTACGGCTGGACCGTGCGCGTCGTGCCAGGCCGGGAGAAGGGCGTGGTCGCGACCCTGTCGTTCCGCCCCGGGACGGAGGGCAACGGCGGCACGGCCGCGTGAGGCGGGCGGTCCCGCACGGGGCGGGACCGTGGCACGGGCCGGTTACAGCGGCTCCAGCCAGCCGTAGCGGTCCGGGGTGCGGCCGTCGAACAGGCCGAAGAACAGCTCCTGGATGCGGCGCGTGACCGGGCCGGCCCTGCCGCTGCCGACCTGGCGCCCGTCCACCGAGCGGATCGGGGTGATCTCGGCGGCGGTGCCGCACATGAACAGCTCGTCGCACAGGTACAGGTACTCGCGCGGCATGTCACGCTCGACCACCTCGATGCCGGCGTCGCGTGCCAGCCGGATGATCGAGTTGCGGGTGATGCCGTTGAGCAGCGCGGCGCTGACCGGCGTGGTGTGCAGCGCGCCGTCGAACACCAGGAACAGGTTCTCGCCGGCGCCCTCGCTGAGCAGGCCGGTCGAGGCCAGCGCGATGCCCTCGCCGAAGCCGAGGCGCCGCGCCTCGCGGGCGATCAGCGTGCCGGAGAGGTAGTTGCCGCCGGCCTTGGCGCCCGAGGGGATGGTGTTGGGCGCGAACCGCTGCCAGCTGGAGACGCAGGCGTCGATGCCGCTGTCGAGCGCCTCGGGCCCGAGGTACTTGCCCATCTTCCAGGTCGCGACCGCGACCTCGACCGGCGTTTCCGCGGACAGGCCGAAGCCGCCGAGGCCACGGAACGCGACAGGGCGGATGTAGTCGGTGCTGTTGCCGTTGGCCTTCACCACCTCGCGGCAGGCCTCGTTGATCTGCTCGAGGGTGTAGGGAATGGGGATCTCGTGGATCTTCGCGGAATGGAACAGGCGCCGGTTGTGGTCGGTCAGGCGGAAGATCACCGGGCCGTTCGGGGTGTCGTAGCAGCGGATGCCCTCGAACACGGACGAGCCGTAGTGCAGCGCGTGCGCCATCACGTGGGTGGTGGCCTCCGCCCACGGCCTGATCGTGCCGTTGTGCCAGATCCATTGTGGGTACTGCATCGAACGATCCCCTCGCGTGGTGGAAAAACCGGATTTTGCCCGAACTGGCGCGCGTCGGCCCGTGCCTACAGGCTGATCCACCAGCAGCCGAGATGGCGGCGCAGGCCGAACACGGTGCGGGAGGGGGTGCTGCCGTTGCCCAGCGTCTGGTCCACCTGCAGGGCGTAGGGCGTGCGCGGGCGCTCCGGGTGCGGTGGGGGTTCCGTTGGCCCGGTTTCCGGGACGGGCTGCGCCTGCGTGGGCGCGGGATCGGCCTCGCGTGGCCACCAGGGCGTGCGGCGCCGCATCAGTTCCGCCGCGGACGGCGGCGATGGCCGGGCCGGGGGAGGGGGCGTGGTGCCGGCCTGTTGCGCCGCCGCGGGCGCGGCGGGGACAGCCGGTTGCACTTCGGGGTACAGCGCGCGGACGTCGACCAGCGGCCGCTGCACGATGGCCTCGAGGCGTTCCATGACCGAGTAGCCGCCGCTGGTGGACATCCCGGGCCAGTGGTAGAGGCCGGCGAGCGCGTTCACGTCGCGGCGGTCGATCGCCATGCCGACCTCGAGCGCCAGCTCCTCGACGGTCCGGCTGCACTGGCCGCGGTGCAGGGACTGCGACGGCGTGCCATCGCCCGCCGCGGCGCGCCGCACGCGTTCGACCGCGCCCAGGTCCTCGCAGGCGCGGTCGGTGTACACGGTGCGCCCGTCCGGTGTCTCGCAGCGGCGCACGTCCGCGTGCGCCAGGGGCATGCACGCGCAGGTGACGAGCAGGGGGAGCACGCGCGGGGCGCGGAGGGGGAGGACACGCATGGCGGCGAGCCTAGCGCCGGCAGGCGGGTGAAGGAAGTGCGTTGCGCACGGGCCGGGACAGCCGCTTCGCGCGACGTTCATCCAAGCCGTTCGAGCACCGCCAGCGTGGGCCGGGCGAGGTTGAGCGTGTAGAAGTGCAGCGCAGGCGCGCCGCCCTCGACCAGCCGCCGGCACAGCGCGGCGACCACGTCCGCGCCGAACTCGCGGATGCTGCGCACGTCGTCACCGAAGGCCTGCATCTTCTTCGCGATCCAGCGCGGGATCTCGGCGCCACACTGCTCGGAGAAACGGCGCAGCTGGGCGAAGTTCGAGATCGGCATGATGCCGGGCACGATCGGCACCCCGACGCCGGCCGCACGCGCCGCGTCCACGAAGTGGAAATAGGCGTCGGCGTTGAAGAAGTACTGGGTGATCGCGCCGTCGGCGCCGGCGTCGACCTTGGCCTTGAAGTGCGCAAGGTCCGCCAGTGCGTGCTCGGCCTGCGGGTGGGTCTCCGGGTAGCAGCCCACCTCGATCCGGAAGTGGTCGCCGAATTCGGCGCGGATGAACGCGACCAGGTCGGAGGCGTAGCGCAGGTCGCCCATGCGCACCATGCCGGAGGGCAGGTCGCCGCGCAGGGCGACGATCCGCCGGCAGCCGAGCGCGCGGTACAGCTCGAGCAGCCCGCGGATCTCCTCGCGGGTACCGCCCATGCAGGACAGGTGCGGCGCGGCGTCGAGGCCGTGCTCCTGGCGCAGGCGGCGCACCGTCTCGGGGGTGTAGCTGAGCGTCGAGCCACCCGCGCCGAAGGTGCACGAGACGTATTCCGGCGCGTACGCCTTCAGTTTCCCGACCGTGCGGTCCAGCTGCGCGCGCTGTTCGTCGGTCTTGGGCGGGAAGAACTCGAAACTGATCGGGACCATGCCGTGAGCCGGGTGTGGCGTCGGCAGGAATCATATCTCTTTATCGCGATGAAGGCATGGATTTCCGGGGCGGCGCCCGGTCCCGGCCCGGTCCGCGGCCACGGTGGCCTGCACCGCCCGGGTGCGTCTGCGAAAATTGCGCCATGCGCATCGTTCTGACTCCCTTCGCCCGCGCGCGCCTGTTCCCGCGCGACGGCCGCGCTACCGCCATCCAGGACTGCACCCCCGAAGAGTTCGTGCACCGGCTCAACGCGGAGCCGCCGCTGAAGGTGCTGCCCGGCTACGCGCCGTTCTGCAGGTTGCACGTGCACCGCAACTGGACCTCGACCCGCTGCTCGGTGATCCCGATCACCGACGACAACCGCCACCTGCTGCGCAGCGCCTA
>CALLKI010000081.1 GCA_938008415.1 uncultured Luteimonas sp.
CCCGCTGGCTGGACCCGCCGAAGCCCCCGCTTCGCAGCGAAGTCGCCAGGAACACGGATGCGTCCGCAGGCTCCAACATTCCGGCCGATGCAACCGGCAGCGCGCCACAAGGCGCCGATGCCGAGGCAATCGCAGCATCAAACAACCACCCTCTCCTGCCAGGCCATACCTGGGAGAGCGTGGATGTGGAGCTGCGCCGCAGCGCCGGCTTCTACGTGCAGAAGGTCGAAGTCAACGACCACGAGGTGATCCTGCACGGCACCCAGCTGAAGTATTTCTACCCGACCGAGGGCCTCGGGCGGGCGGCGCGCGTGCTGGATACGGCGATCGATCCCAGCGTCGACTGGGTCACGCTGGAATACACGCGGCAAAACATGCCGATCGCGCAGAGCAGCGTCTCTCGTAATGCGCTCAACGCCTATGCGCAGGGCGATATCGACCTGACGGAGATGGCGCGCCATGTGGAGGTCAATCCGCCCGGCAGCTCGCGCGAGGGCGAGGTGGTCTACGAGGGACCGAAGGGGCGACGCTTCGATTACCACGTCTCCCCCGGGCTGAACGAGATCATTGGCGGCCCCGACGGCTTCTTCCTGTACCAGCTGACCGCGAACCTGCACACGAGCCTGCGGGTCAATGACAGCACTTGGCTTACCGCCACCACGGCGGTGGACGTGCACAACAACTTCCGCAAGTTCAAGTACGACGCCCCGAGCAACCTGCCGCGCGTCCGCACCGACATCCGCCACTACGTCACCACCTCCGACGTCACCATCCCGAATCTTCAGGTCACCACGGTGCATGCGCTGGGCCGTGACCTGTACGGCATGGCCTATGCGGGCCTGCTGGAGATGATGTATGGCGGCGTGGGCGGCGAGTTGCTGTACCGTCCCGTCGGCCAGCGCTGGGCACTGGGCGTGGAGGCCAACTGGGTCAAGCAGCGCGACTTCGACCAGAAGTTCTCGTTCCGCGACTACGAGGTCGCGACCGGGCACGCGACGCTTTACACCCACTTCGGCGACGACGGCCGCGTGCAGGTGGCCACCTCCGCCGGACGCTACCTGGCCGGCGACTGGGGCGTGACCCTGGATGTTTCGCGCATGTTCCGCAACGGCGTGGTGATGGGTGCGTTTGCCACCAAGACCGATGTCTCGTCGGCGGAGTTCGGCGAAGGCAGCTTTGACAAGGGCATTTACCTGTCCGTGCCGATGGACCTGCTGCTCCCCCGGTCCAGCCAGGTGCGTTCCCGTTTGATGTGGCATCCGCTGGTGCGCGATGGTGGCGCACGCCTGCAGCGCAAGTACAGCCTCTATTCGCTCACCGGCGAACGCGACAGCCACTTTTACTTTGACAATATTGAATACATAGATCCATAACCCGTTGACATAGCCTCCCAGACTGGATGAGCGGGAGGCACAAACTAAGGACTTGCAAGACTTGATGCTGCAATGCAACATCAAGTCTCCCCAACCGGCGGCTGCCGGCAACGCACATGGATGAAGGGGAAATACCATGCTGCTCATGCCAATCAGGTCGGAAACCAGTGCCCCACCTCGGACGGCGAGCAAGTTCACGGCCGCCATCGGGGCGCTGATACGAATCGCGGACCCGCTGATCCTCGTCGGCGGTGCGCTGCTGGCGTACCGCATCCGCTTCGGTACCTGGCACTTGCAGAAGGACTACGTCAGCCTGGTGGTGATCACCACGCTGTTCGGCCTGCTGATCTTCGGGTCCTCCTCCCTCTACCGCAGCTGGCGTGGCCGCGGCCTTGGCGCCGAGCTGATGCACCTGGGGCTGTGCTGGCTGCTGATCTGCACCGGGGTTCTGTTCTACACGACCCTGATCCAGATGATCGGCGAACTGTCGCGGCTGTGGCTTGGCGCCTGGTTCGGCCTGAGCCTGGCCGGCGCCGCCTCCATCCGTATCGTGCTGCGCGGCTGCGCCTCGTGGGCCCGTGCACGCGGCATGGACCTGCGTACCGCCGTGATCGTGGGTGGCAACCCGGATGCACAGCGCATCGTCGACACGCTGCACCGCAATCCCTGGATGGGCATCAAGGTTGTCGGCTGGTTTGCTACCAGCGCCGACCGCTGCGCATTGCATGGCATCCGCCCCATGGGCCGGGTGGACCGGCTGGCCGCCTTCGTGGAGGCCCGGCACATCGACCAGGTCTGGATTGCCCTGCCCATGCGCGAGCAGGACCAGATCGCCTACGTGTTGCGGCAACTGGATTTCTCGACCGCGGACATCAAGCTGCTGCCGGACCTGTTCGGCCTGCAGCTGCTGAACCATTCAGTGGAGCAGATTGGTGGCCTTCCGGTGCTGAACCTGCGCTCCAGCCCCCTGGATGGCCCGGCCCACCTGATCAAGGCCACCATGGACAAGGTGCTGGCCTCCCTGATCCTGCTGATGATCTCGCCGCTGATGATCGCGATCGCCATCGGCGTGAAGCTCAGCTCGCCGGGACCGGTGTTCTTCCGCCAGTTGCGCCATGGCCTGGGGGGCAAGCCCATCGAGGTGTGGAAGTTCCGCAGCATGCGGGTGCACCAGGAGGAAGACGGCAAGGTCACCCAGGCGCGCAAGAATGATTCGCGCGTGACGCCGTTCGGTGCCTTCCTGCGCCGCACCAGCCTGGACGAACTCCCCCAGTTCATCAACGTGCTGCAGGGCTCGATGTCCATCGTCGGCCCGCGCCCGCACGCCATCGCCCATAACGAGCAGTACAAGACCCTGGTAGACCGCTACATGCAGCGGCACCGGGTCAAGCCCGGCATCACCGGCTGGGCCCAGGTCAACGGCCTGCGCGGGGAAACCGATACCGTCGAGAAGATGGCACGCCGCGTGGAGTACGACCTGTACTACATGCAGAACTGGTCACCCTGGTTCGATCTGCGCATCATCCTGATGACCGTGTTCAAGGGCTTTGTGAACAA
>CALLKI010000082.1 GCA_938008415.1 uncultured Luteimonas sp.
TAGAAGACCTTGTTCTGCACGCGCAGCACGCGCGCCATCAGGTCCAGGTGGCGGCTGATCAGCTGCGACTCGAACAGTTCGCGGAAACCCTGCGCGTCCAGCGCGCTCCCCGGCAGCACCGGCTCGCCGTCGGCCGGCCTGCGGCCCGGGGTTCCTTCCCAGTTGCGCACGAACTCCTGGAAGTTGACGTCGCAGATCTCTGCACGGTTGACGCCCTTCATGCGGGCGGGAATCGGATCGGGGACTTTCGCGAACATGGAAGGTTCCGGATGCGGAAGCGGTACGACGGACGGAATGGAGAATGCGGACGGGCCCGGGGCGGCGGTCAGGGCGGCGCCGGCCACGGAATGCGGCCGCGCGGATGGCCGGGGAGCCTCACCATGGCAGCCGTTCCCGGTTCTCCAGCCACTGCCGCCGCGACTGCCCCCAGACCTCGACCTGGTGGCCGTCGGCCGGCGGCGGCAGCACGCAGCCTTCGCACAGCAGCCGCGAACCGAGCCGCTGCGCCACCTTCTTCGACGCCACGTTGGCGGGCGAGATGCAGTGGATGATGTCCTCCCAGCCGAGGTTCGCGAACGCCCAGTCGATCGTCGCGGCCACCGCCTCGACGGCATAGCCCTTGCCCCAGGCCTGTGGATGGAAGGCATAGCCGATCTCGTTGCCCGGCCAGCCATCCGGCCGCCAGGGCCCGGCCTGCCCGATCCACAGCCCGGTTTCCTTCTCGACCACGGAGAACATGGCGAAGCCCTGCAGCATCCACGCCCCCGGCATCTGCAGGAACCGCCGCCACGCGGCGCCGCGCGCCAGTTGCCCGCCGATGTGGCGGCTGGCCTCCCCGTCGGCGAACAGTTCGGCATAGCGCTCGAAATCGCCGGTCTGCGGCAGGCGCAGCAGCAGGCGCCTGGTCTCGATGCGGATGTCCGCTGGAGGCATGGATGCTGTCCACTGGGCCGGGCCCCCGCGGGTGCGGGATCGGGCGTGCGCTGCGCGCCGCCGGATCCCGGCCATCCCGCCGTCGCCCGGGATGGCGGCGGGTCAGAACGCGTTGATGCCGGTCAGCTCGCGGCCGACCACGAGCTGGTGCACGGTCTCCGTGCCCTCGTAGGTGATCACCGACTCGAGGTTCAGCGCGTGGCGGATCGGGCAATGCTCGGTGGTGATGCCGGCGCCGCCGAGCAGGTCGCGCGCCTCGCGCGCGATGTCCAGCGCCATGCGCACGTTGTTCCACTTGGCCAGCGACACCTGCTGCGGCACCATCTTCCCGGCGTCCTTCAGGCGGCCCAGCTGCAGCGACAGCAGCTGCGCCGCGGTGATCCGGCGCACCCAGTCGGCCATCCTGATCTGGGCGCTCTGGGTGGCGGCCACCGGGCGGCCGAACAGAATGCGTTCCTTCGAGTACTCCAGGGCTTCCCCGAGGCAGGCGATCGCCGCGCCGATCGGACCCCAGGTGATGCCGTAGCGGGCCTGGGTCAGGCAGCCCAGCGGCCCCTTCAGGCCCTTCACGTTGGGCAGGCGGTTGGCCTCGGGCACGCGCACGTTGTCGAAGAACAGCGCGCTGGTCACCGATGCGCGCAGGCTCATCTTGTGCTTGACCTCCTGGGCGGTGAAGCCCGGGAAGTCCTTCTCGACGATGAAGCCCTGGATGCCGTCGTCGGTCTGCGCCCAGACGATCGCGATGTGGGCCAAGTTGCCGTTGGTGATCCACATCTTCGAGCCGTTGATCACCCAGTCGCCGCCATCACGCCGGGCGTACGTCTTCATGTTGGCCGGGTCGGAACCGCCGTGGGGCTCGGTCAGGCCGAAGCAGCCGATCACCTTGCCCGCGGCCATGTCCGGCAGCCAGCGGCGCTTCTGCTCCTCGCTGCCATAGGCGTAGATCGGGTACATGCACAGCGAGGACTGCACGCTGGCGAAGCTGCGCAGGCCCGAGTCGCCGCGCTCGAGCTCCTGGCAGATCAGGCCGTAGCTGACGTAGTTGAGGCCGGCGCCGCCATACTCCGGCGGCAGGGTCGCGCCCAGCAGGCCCAGGCCCGCGATCTCCGGGATCAGTTCGGTCGGGAACCTGCCCTGCTCGAAGCACTCGCCGATGATCGGCAGCACGCGCTCGTCGGTGAAACGGGCGACGGTGTCCTGGACCGCGCGCTCCTCCTCGCTGAGCAGGGAACGGACGTCGTAGAAATCGAAGGGATTGAGGGCCATGGCTTTCCGGGAGGGGAATGGGCGACGTAAAGCGCGCATTGTATCCCCTCCCCGCGCCCGCCAGCGGTCCGCCGCAGATGCGCGGAGGGCCGGCACCTGGCCGGCCCTCCGGGCTGGTGGACCTTCCCTGCGGCCAGGCGCTCAGCCGCGCTCCGTCCCGCCCCTGGCGGAAGCGGTCTGGATCACCACTTCGCCGTCGATCACCGGCAGGCGCTCGCCCGGGTCGCGGTCCATGCGGACGGTCTGCTCGCGACCGTCGTAGCGGTAGGTCACGTCATAGCCGACGACCTCGTCCCCGGTGCCCAGCGGAATGCGCGAGCCGGGCTTGCTGCTGGTGCGCATGGTGGCCGTGGTGCCGTCGGGCTTGCGGTAGGTGACGTTCCAGGCCACGACACGGGTGCTCCGGGTGGTGTCCTGCACCGTGCGGCACTGGCGGTCCACGCGCTCGACCACCTGCCCGCCCTCGTGGCGCTTGTCGATCTTGTTGCCGATCACGCCGCCGGCCACGGCGCCCGCGACCGTGGCGACCTTCCGGCCCTTGCCACCGCCGATCTGGTTGCCGACCAGGCCGCCGATCACCGCGCCGGCCACGGTGCCACCGACGTTGCCGTCGCGCTCGGGCAGGCGCTCCTGCACCACCACGTCCTCGCAGACCTCGCGCGGCGTGGTGGACGTGACCGTCTCCTGCACCGGCTCGCTGCCGATGACGGTGGCGAACAGCTCGCGCTTCTCGGTGACCGGGACCACCTTGACGACGTCGGCGTAGTCGACGCTGGGCCTGTCCTCCGGCGTCGCGGCATCCGCGGCAGTGGACGGCTGCCCGGCCAGCGCGGCCCCGTCCCCGGGAACCGGTCCGGCTTCGTGCTTGCGGCTGTTGTGGTAGGCGCCGACGGCAACGCCGCCGACGAGCAGTGCAGCCAGGGCGATGGCGAGGGTATTGCTCTTCATGGCTCCTCCGGACTCGGGCCTGGGCCCGTCTGTCTTTCACGGGAAATTCCATCACCCCGAAGCTGAACGGAAGGCAGGCCGGCTCCGCGGAACCGCCGGTTGGTGAATCCCGTCACGGTGGCGGGCGTGCTAGCGTGACCACAAGCCGAAGCTTCCGGGAATGTCCATGGCCACTCCCCTGACCGCGCCGATCCTGGCCTGGCTCGGACGCCTGAGCCACCCCTGGCTGTTCGTGATCGTCGCGCTGCTGTTCCTGGTCAATCTGGTCCTGCCCGACCCGATCCCGTTCATCGACGAGCTGCTGCTCGGCCTGGGCGCCGTGCTGCTGGCGAACCTGAAGGAGCGCAGGCGCGGCAGCAGGCGTCCCCCGATCGACGGGACGCCTCCATCCTGAGACTGCGGCACCATGCTGGTCGACAGCCACAGTCATTTCGACGACGCCGCATTCGACCACGACCGCGATGCGGCGCTGGCGCGCGCGCATGCGGCCGGGGTCGCCGTCCAGATCGTGCCGGCGGTCACCCGCGATGGCTGGCCGAAACTGCGCGAGGTGTGCCGGTGCGCGCCGGGGCTGCATCCGGCCTACGGCCTGCATCCGGTGTACCTGGCCGGACACCGGCCCGGGCACCTCGCCGAACTGCGGGAGTGGATCGAGCGCGAGCGGCCGGTGGCGGTCGGAGAATGCGGGCTCGACTACTTCGTCGAGGGACTGGACCGCGACGCGCAGCAGGCCTGCTTCGAGGGCCAGCTTCGGCTGGCGCGCGAGTTCGACCTGCCGGTGATCATTCACGCCCGCCGTGCGGTGGACATGGTGATCGCCACCCTGCGCCGGATCGGCGGGCTGCGCGGCGTGGTCCACAGTTTCTCGGGCAGCGAGGAGCAGGCGCGGCAACTGTGGAAGCTCGGCTTCCTGCTCGGCCTGGGCGGGCCGGTGACGTACGAACGCGCCAACCGCCTGCGCCGGCTGGCCGCGACCATGCCGCTCGAGTTCCTGCTGCTGGAAACCGACTCGCCGGACCAGCCCGACGCCGGGATCCGCGGCAGGCGCAACGAACCTGCGCGGCTTGCGGTGGTCCGCGACACGATCGCGGCGCTGCGCGGGCAGCCCCCGGAGGAAATCGCGGAAGCGACCACGCGCAACGCGCAACGCCTGTTCCGGCTGCCGGCCGCGACGGATGCCGCGGCCCCGGTGGTCAGTCGCCGCGCTTCCTGAGCAGCAGCTCCAGCGCCTTGCCCGCCATCGCGAACGCGAACGTGCCGGTGACGTGGGTGGCCGCGCCCAGGCCCGCGCCGCAATCGAGCTTGAGCGCGGCGTCCGGCCCCAGCTGCGGGCGCAACCCGCAGACGCTGCCGTCGGGCTGCGGGTACTTCACGTTCTCCAGCGAGTACACCGCCGGCACGCCGAAGTAGCGGTCGCGGTTCCTCGGGAAATCGAACTCGGCGCGCAGCTTCTTGCGGATGAGCGCGAGCAACGCGTCGTGCTCGGTCCGCGACAGGTCGCGCACGCGCACCAGGGTCGGGTCGGTGCGGCCGCCGGCCGAACCGGACACCACGAGCGGCAGCTTGCGCCGCCTGCACCATGCGATCAGCTCCACCTTGGCCCGGAAGCTGTCGCAGGCGTCCAGCACCAGGTCGAAGCCGCGGTCCAGCAGCTCGCCCATGTTCGCCGGCGTCAGGAAGGCCGGGACCGCCTCGACTCCCGCCGCCGGATTGATCGCGCGGCAGCGTTCGGCCATCGCCTCGGCCTTGTTGCGGCCGTACTGGCCCTCGAGCGCCGGCAGCTGGCGGTTGGTGTTGGAGACGCAGATGTCGTCGGCATCGATCAGGGACAGGTGCCCGATGCCGGAGCGTGCCATCGCCTCGGCCACCCAGGAACCGACCCCGCCCAGTCCGACCACGGCCACGCGCGCCCGCGAGAAGCGCGCGACGGCGCCGGCGCCGTACAGGCGGTCGATGCCGGCGAAACGCTCGCGCAGTGCCATCTCCATGCGCAACAGTCTACCCGGCATGGCCGCATGCTATCGTCCTGCCGGCTCCATCCAGCGAAGAGGACGCTCCATGTCGACGACCCCCGAATCCACTCCCCGGATGTCCACGCCCGGACCGGAAGACGGCCCGAAGAAGCCGTCCGCAGCCGGACGCTACTTCTTCATGTTCCTGCTCGGGCTGGCGCTGGGCGTGGTCGCGGTGGTGATGCTGCTGCGCGCGCTGGAAGGCCGCAAGACCTGGCAGGACCGCTATCCGCACGCGGCGATGCACCTGCTGTCGGCGCACATGGCGCAGCTGCGGGGCAAGATCGAAGCCAACCGCTGCAACCCCACCGACGTGCTGCCGCACCTGCAATCGATCCGAAGCCTGGGCAACGATTTCGAGCCGGCCTTCCCCGGCCTGGCCGACGACCGCCGGTTCGTCGAACACGCGGCGCAGTTCCGCGCCGTCCTCGATGCCGCGCTGGCCTCCCCGCCGCTCAACTGCACCGGCGCGGGCGAAACCGCCAGCCGCATCGGCGAAGCCTGCAAGGCCTGCCACCAGGACTTCCGCGGCTGAACACCCGCTGCACGGCCGGACCGCGGTGCGGCGGGATTGCCGGTGCGTTCACGGCGCCGATCCTACGGTGTGGCCAACGGGACCGTTCCCGTCATGCCCCCGAGGAGACGCCCATGAAGACCAGACTGCTCGCCGCTTGCGCGATCGTCGCGACCGTCCTTGCCGCCGGTTGTGCCAGCACCTCGCCGGGATATTCCGGCGGGTACGGCTACGGCAGCGCACCGCAGGGAACGCGTTGCATGGACTGCGGCACCGTCGTCGCCATCGAGGAGATCGGCAGGACGGATGCGAACGTCGCCGGCCCGTTGCTCGGCGGGATCGTCGGCGCGGTGGCCGCCAGGGAGCTTGCGCGCCGCAACACGGACAGCGAAGGCCGGCGCAACGTGGCGATCGCCGCGGGCGCCGCGGGCGGCGCGATCGCCGGCAACGCCATCCAGAACCGCACCTCCGGCCAGGGCTACGACGTGCACGTCCGCCTGGACGACGGCCGCACCGTGGTCGTGCGCCAGAACAGCCTCAACGGCATCCGCCAGGGTTCCTACGTGCAGATCCGCAACGGCGCGGCCCACCTGTACTGATCCCGGCCCGGGAGCCCGGGATGGGGAAAGGCCCGGCGCGAGCCGGGCCTTTCCTTTGATGCGATTGCGCGGTACGCGACCGGCTCAGAGCGGCCTGACCTCGTCGGCCTGCAGGCCCTTCTGGCCCTGCACCACGGTGAAGCTCACCTTCTGCCCTTCCCGCAGGCTCTTGAAGCCCTGGACCTGGATGGCCCGGAAATGCACGAAGACGTCCTCGCCGTTTTCCCGCCGGATGAAGCCGAACCCCTTCGCGTCATTGAACCACTTCACGATACCTTCTTCACGCTCGGACATCTTGGATCACTCCCGGGAACACCGTTGCACTCGTGGACGGAACGCCAGTGGGACTGGCGGCTGGTCGCAAAGCGGGCGGCTACCAAGTCTGAAGCGGATCGACGAACGGTTTCCCGGTGGATCTACCGCACCCAGGCCACGGTCACGGCTGGCCTTGACATACACAGCGGCTGCAACTTAACGCGGCATCTGTGAGAATGCAACGCGACGGGGAGGCTTCCGCCTGGCCCACTCCAGCGGATTCCGGATGGACGCGCAGACGATCCTTTACGCCATCGCCCTGCTCCTGGTCCTTGTGGGACTGGCCGGGGCCATCCTGCCCGCGCTGCCGGGCCTGCCCCTGGTCTTCGCCGGCCTGCTGCTCGCGGCATGGACGGACGGTTTCGGCCACGTCCCGGTCTGGGTGGTGGTGGTGCTCGGCGTGCTGACCGCGCTGTCGCTGGCGGTGGACGTCTGGGCCACGGCGATCGGCGCCAAACGCGTGGGAGCCAGCCGCGCCGCCGTCATCGGCGCGGCGCTGGGCACGGTCGCCGGCATGTTCTTCGGCATCCCCGGCCTGTTCGCCGGTCCGTTCGCCGGCGCCGCGCTGGGCGAACTCGCAAGCAGCCGCGGCCTGGACGGGCAACGCCTCGGGCACGCCGCGAAGGTCGGGTTCGGCACGTGGCTGGGAATCGTCTTCGGCGTCGCACTCAAGCTGATGCTCGCCTTCGCCATGATCGGCATCTTTGTCCTTGCCTGGATCGCCGGGTAAGCCCTGACGGCCTTCCATCACCACGCACGCACCCGCCGGACAGACAAACGCCATGCCTCCCGCATCACGCCTCGTCCCGCTCCTTGCCGCGGCGCTGCCGGCAGCCTGCCTGCTCGCCGTGGCGTACGCGCAGGCCGCCCCTGCCACCGCGGACGGACCGGGCACGGTCCTGCCATCCGCGCCCGGGAGCGTGTCGGCGTGGATGGAATCGCTCCACGTCCAGTTCGATGTCACCCTGCACAAGGCGCGCGACGCGCTGATCCTGCTGGTGGCGCGCTCGCCCCTGCTGCTGGTCGCGGCCGGCATCGTCGTGCTCGCGGGCTGGGTCGGCGGCCTGGTCTCCCGCCGCCTGCACTGGCTGAAGCTGCACACACGCAACCCCTACCTCAACGGGCTGATCCGGACCGTCGTCAGGACCGTGATCATGCTGGCGGGCGTGGCGTTCGCGCTCGACCTGCTGGGCTGGAGCAAGGCGGTCGGCGCGATCCTGGGCTCCGCCGGCCTCGTCGGCCTGGTCATCGGCTTCGCCTTCAAGGACATCGCCGAGAACTACATCGCCGGCCTGCTGCTCGGCCTGCGGCGCCCGTTCGCGCCGGGCGACCACGTCCGCATCGACAGCCATGAAGGCAAGGTGGTGGCCCTGACCTCGCGCGCGACGATCCTGATGACGCTCGATGGCAACGAGCTGCGCCTGCCCAACTCGCTGGTGTTCAAGGCGGTGGTCCTGAACTTCAGCAGCAACCCGAAGCGGCGCTTCGACTTCCAGGTGGTCATCGACACCAGCCAGTCGATCCGGGTCGCGCACGGGCTGGCGCTTGAACAGATCGCCGGCGTCGAAGGCGTCCTGGCCGACCCCGGGCCGTCGTGGTCGGTGCAGGAGTATGGGCCCGCCGGAATCGTGCTGCGCTTCTTCGGCTGGGTGGACCAGCGCCAGAGCGACCCCGGCAAGGTCCGCAGCGAGGCCATCCGCCGGGTGAAGGCGGAGTTCGCGCGGACCGGCATCTCACTGCCCCAGACCGTGCAGCACGTGGTCCTGGCGCGGCCCGCGGTCCCCGGGGACGCCGGGCCCGGGCCCGCGCCCGAACCGGTGAACAACGGTCCGGCCGACACCTCGGTCAACCGCGACATCGATGCCCAGCTCGAAGAAGCCCGGCAGCAGGTGCATGCCGACGACAGGCTGCTCGACACGGAGGAACCCCGGCCATGAACCGCATCGTCCGCTGCCTCGTGCTGGCCGGCATGCTGGCCGCCCCGCCATCCTTCGCGGGGCCGGGCGATCCGTCCGCCTGCATCCATATCGAAACCGACGCCGATCGCCTGGCCTGCTACGACGCGGCGATGGGGCGCCGCGCCGCGGACCCGGCGGATGCCGATGCCCGTGCCGAACAGGCGCGCGAGGCGATCGGCGCCACCCGCAGCCCGTGGAGGAAGCGGAGCAGGCCGCGGGGCCACGAACACGCCCACCACGAAAGCGGCTCGCTGTTCGCCCACGAGGAGGAGGCGCATCGCGCCGCCCTCGCCAACGCCGGCCGCGGCTCGCTGCTGGACAGCCGCTGGGAACTGGCGAAGGACTCCAAGCTCGGCCCCTTCAATTTCCGCGCCTACAAGCCGGTCTACCTGCTGCCGGCGTTCTGGACCTCCGACGTGAACCGGCAACCGCGGTCGGAGAACCCGCGCAACACGGTCCCAGGGCCGCTCGAGCTGGACGCGCTCGAGGCCAAGTTCCAGCTCAGCTTCAAGACCAAGTTCGCCGAGAACCTGTTCGGCGACAACGGCGACCTGTGGGGCGCCTACACCCAGAGCTCGCGCTGGCAGGTCTACAACGGCGACACCTCGCGCCCGTTCCGCGAGACCAACTACGAGCCGGAAGTGCTGCTGGTGTTCCGCAACGGCTACAGCCTGTTCGGCTGGCACGGGCGGATGACCGCGATCGGCATCAACCACCAGTCGAACGGCCGCGGCAACCCGCTGTCACGCAGCTGGAACCGGCTGATGCTCAACTTCGGCCTGGACCGCGAGGACTGGGCGCTGGTGATCCGCCCGTGGTTCCGCATCCCCGACGGCAGCGACGACGACAACCCGGCGATCGAGGACTACGTGGGGCGCGGCGACGTCACCCTCACCCACATCCGCGGCCGCAACGAGTTCTCGCTGATGGCGCGCCACTCGCTGCGCGGCGGCGACCGCTCGCGCGGCGCGGTGCAGTTCGACTGGGGCTTCCCGCTGACCCGGGAGGCGCGGCTGCCGGTGCGGGGCCACCTGCAGCTCTTCCACGGCTACGGCGAGAGCCTGATCGACTACAACCACAAGGCGACGTACGTCGGCCTCGGGATCTCGCTGGAGGAGTGGTTCAACCAGCCGTGGTGACGCGCCTCAGGTCCAGTCGGTGATCCCTTCGCGGGCATAGACCTCGCGGAAGCTGGGCAGGGCCTTCATGCGTTGCGCGAATGCATGCAGTGGCGGCCACGTATCCGTCGGCCGCGGCATGTTGCGCGACCAGCGCATCAGCACGGTCAGCACGAAGTCGGCGGCGGAGCGCCCCGCCCCCAGCAGGTACGGGCCGTTGGCGGCAAGGTGGTCGGCCACCTGCTGCCAGGCGCCCTCGATTTCCGCCCGCGCCCGGGCCTTCACCGCGTCGGCGTGCCCGGCCCCGGCGGGCTCGTGCGGATAGAACCAGCGCCGGTAGGCAGGCATCAGCGTACAGGCGCAGAACAGCATCCAGCGGTAGTAGGCGCCCCGTTCCGGCGTGCCCGGCGCCGGCGCGAGCCCCGCCTGCGGATACAGGTCGGCCAGGTGCATGGCGATGGCGACCGACTCGGTCAGCCCCTGCCCGTCGATGACCAGGGCCGGCACCCGCCCCTGCGGGTTGATGGCCAAGTAATCCGGTGAACGCTGCTCGCCCCGCTCCAGGTCGAGGAGCCGCAGCTCATGGGGAACGCCAAGCTCCAGCAGCAGCCAGTGCACGATGGTGGCCGCCGTGCTCGACGCACCATACAGGGTCATCCGCATTGCCGGTTGCTCCGCAAGGGGACAAGGGGAAAAGCGAAGCCGGCACGGGGCCGGCTTCACACGGAAGGCGCAGGTTATTCCACCACGACAGGGATCTTGCCGATCCGCGCCTGCCACTGCCGCGGGCCGGTAATGTGCACCGACTCGCCACGCGAATCCACCGCCACGGTCACCGGCATGTCCTTGACTTCGAACTCGTAGATGGCCTCCATGCCCAGGTCCTCGAAGGCGACCACGCGCGCGGCCTTGATCGCCTTGGACACCAG
>CALLKI010000083.1 GCA_938008415.1 uncultured Luteimonas sp.
TCCACAGCCTCTACACGTGGCGGAAGCAGTACGGTCGGTCCGGGCCCGAGCGGGCAGCGACGGCGGACCAGGCGGACGAGTTGCGCCGGCTCAAGTCGGAGCTTCGCCGGGTCACGGAGGAGCGCGACATTCTAAAAAAAGCCGCGGCGTACTTTGCCAAGCAGTCCGGGTGAAGTACGCCTTCATGCGCGACCACGAACGGGAGTTCCGGGTGCGCAGCATGTGCCGGGTGTTGGGCGTGCACCCCAGCGGCTACTACGCCTGGCGTCGGGCGCCGCTGTCGGCACGGGCCAAGGACGATCGGCGCGTACTGGGCCTGATCAAGCAGTCCTGGCTGGAGAGCGGGAGCGTGTACGGCTACCGCAAGGTTGCCCGTTGCCGCATCGAAAATCCCATCACCTTTGGTAGCTTATGGGATTGGTACGGCCGCTGGAGCAGCGGCGATCTTCCCAGCTACCAATCACGCCGAGAATTTGTCGGGACGATGGTCAACCCCGTTATCAACTTGGTGCGCACGGGGCACCAAGAGCTTCCGGAGCCTACGGGGTGGCAGCGGGTCGATCGCTGCATAGGTGAACTTTGCGATTGCTTGGCATCAGCCAGCACCGAAGAGCGGAATCAAGCCGTCGGCTTGTTAGGGCGGGAAGTCCTGATCTCACTTGCCTCACGCAGTCTATGTTGCGAATCGCCATCCGTCCCTGTGTGCCGAGGGCACTACCGCTGTCGTAAACCTGATTGCGATCGTTGCTGGCCGGCGTGACCCACAATAGATTGCCCACTAAGAATTCGTCCAATCCAATGCCGCTTCGCGGCGCGGCTTACCTCAAGCGTTAAACGGCTTGCAATGACAATCGTGAAGGCGGGCAAAGGCACGTCACACGGCCGCGCTGCCCGATGCCGTGACCGGGCGGCGTGATTGCCGCCACTCACGGGAGCCCATGCAGCCGGCGCAGTTCGCGCCGCAGGGCGTCGTAGTCGTCGGGCAGCGGGAAGGCCTCGGCGGGGCGTGCCAGGGATTCGGCCAGCGCCGGTGGTGGAGTAACGGCATGCCCGACCAGAGGTTCGACGATGGATTCGAACTTGGCCGGATGCGCCGTGGCCACTACCGCCCACGGCCGGGCGTCGCCTCCGGCGCGCAGGTCTTCCAGCAGCTTGAGCCCGGTGGCGGTGTGGGGGCAGGGGACGGTGCCGTGCCGCTGTTCTGCCCTGCGGATCACGGCGCGGATGGTGTCGTCGTCCACGGAGCGTGCGACGAAGCCGGCGCGCAGCGCGTCATCGGATTCGTGCCAGTGGCGCAGGCGCTCGAAGTTGCTCGGCGCGCCCACGTCCATGGCGTTGGCGAGCGTGGCGCGGGTGGGCTGGGCGGCGTAGCCGGCGCCGGCGAAGAACCGCGGCAGGGTGTC
Organism: uncultured Luteimonas sp.; assembly: GCA_938008415.1. Taxonomy (GTDB): domain Bacteria; phylum Pseudomonadota; class Gammaproteobacteria; order Xanthomonadales; family Xanthomonadaceae; genus Luteimonas. Next base: position 1,404 of record CALLKI010000083.1, read on the forward strand.
GTTGGCGTTGCAGGCCAGGCGGATCTCGCCGACCGGCGCGCCCATCCGCCGCGCGACGTAGGCCGCGCAGGCGTTGCCGAGGTTGCCGGTGGGCACGATGAAGTTCAGCGGCACGCCATGCCGCGCGTGGAAGTGCGAGGCGGCGTGCGCGTAGTACGCGGTCTGCGGCAGCAGCCGGCCGAGGCTGATGCTGTTGGCCGAGCCGAGCGGCACGTCCGCGCGCAGGTCCGCGTCCGCCAGCGCGCGCTTGGCCAGCCGCTGGCAGGCGTCGAAATCCCCGGCGACGCGGCAGGCGCGCACGTTGCCGCCCCAGCAACCCAGCCCGTGCGCCTGGCGCGGCGAGACCATGCCGTCGGGATACAGGATCACGACCCGGAAGCCCTCGCGCCGGTGGAAGGCGGAGGCGACCGCGGCGCCGGTGTCGCCCGAGGTCGCCACGACGATGGTGGTGTCCGGTGCCGCCGGGTCGCGCAGCGCCTCCAGTGCGCCGGCGAGGAAGCGCGCGGCGTAATCCTTGAACGCCGCGGTCGGGGCGTGGAACAGCTCGAGCAGGAAATCGCCCTCGCCGCGCAGGGGACGCAGCGGCGCGTCGAAGGAGAACGCCCGGGCGCAGATCGCGGGCAGGCGGTCGCGGATCGCCGATTCCGCGAACCATGGCGCGAGCGCGCGCAGCGCGGTGTCCGCCAGTGCCGGCGGCGGCGCGGAGAAATCCACGGTCGGGAAGCTTTCGGGGACGTACAGGCCGCCGTCCGGCGCGAGGCCGGCCACGAGCGCGGCGTCGATGCCGACGGCGGGCGACTGCTGGCGCGTGCTGGTGAAGCGCATGTGGGGTTCCGGGACGGGGTGGGCTGGGACCGGTCCGCGCGGGCGGACGTTCACGTGCCGGGCAGCACGTCCGCGCGCGGCGCGTTGACCGGCGTGACCCAGGCGCGCGCGCCGTAGCCGGCCTCGGCGAAGGCGCCGCGCATTGCCGGCGCCGCGGCCTCGGCCGCCTCCTTCGACGCGAACCACGCGAACACGCTCGGGCCGCCGCCGGAGATGCTGGCGCCGAGCGCGCCGTGGTCGAGCGCGGCCTGCTTCACCCGGGCAAAGCCCGGGATCAGCGGCGCGCGGCGCGGTTCGACCAGCACGTCGCGCAGGCCGTCGCGGATCAGTTCCGCGTCGGCCCGCTGCAGGCCGAGCAGGAAACGGGCGAGGTTGGCGCTGTGCTCGACCACGGCGTGCAGCGGGTACGGCTCGGCCAGCACCGCGCGCGAGCGCCGGGTCTCCAGCACCTGGTCGGGATGGACGACAACCGCGTGCAGCCAGTCGGGCGCCTGCAGCGGGTACATGCGTTCGGCGGTGGCCATCACCACGCCGCCGAGCAGCATCGGCGCGACGTTGTCGCCGTGGCGGCTGCCGCTGGACACCGATTCGCCGTCGAGCGCGAAGCGGTACAGCGCCTGGCGCGGCAGCGGTTCGTCGAGCAGGGCGTTGGCCGCGACCAGCGCGGCCACGCACGAGGCCGCCGAGCCGCCGAGGCCGGAGCCGAGCGGGATGCCCTTGCCGAGTTCCACCTCGAAGCCGTACGGCAGGCCGAGGGCCTCGCGCAGCGAGAGCAGCGCGCGGCCAGCGGTGTTGGCCTCCGCCTCGAGCGGCAGCGCGTCCACGCCGGCCACGTCGCCGCGGATCGCGGCGATGCGCACCTCCGGCGCTGCCGTCCGGGCCACCCGGGCGATGTCGCGCGGGCCGTCCACGGCGTGGCCGAGCAGGTCGAAGCCGACGCCGATGTTGCCGACGCTGGCCGGCGCGAAGGCGCGCACGCTGCGGAGGCTCATGCCCCGGCCCCCAGCGGCGCGCCGAGCGCGTTGGCGATGGCGAGCACGTCGCCGAACACGCCGGCGGCGGTCACCTCGGGCCCGGCGCCGGGGCCCTGCACCACCAGCGGGTTGCTCGAATAGCGCGCGGTGGTGAACTGCACCAGGTTGTCGGTCAGCCGGGTGTGGCAGCAGGCATGGTCGGGCGGCAGCGCGACCACGCCGACGCTGGCGCGGCCATCGCGGTCGAGGCGGGCGAGGTGGCGCAGGACCAGCCCGCGCGAGCGCGCCTCGCGCAGTCGCGCCTCCATCGGCGCATCAAGCTCGTGCATCCGCGCGAGGAACCCGTCCAGGTCCACGTCGCGCAGTGCCTCCGGCACCAGGCTTTCCACTTCCACGTCCTCCAGCGACAGTTGCATGCCGGCCTCGCGCGCCAGGATCACCAGCTTGCGGGCCACGTCCAGCCCCGAGAGGTCGTCGCGGGGGTCGGGTTCGGTGTAGCCCAGCTCCCGTGCCTCGCGCACCAGTTCCGAGAACGGACGGCTGCCATCGTAACGGTTGAACAGCCAGGCGAGGGTGCCCGACAGCATGCCGTCCACGGCGTGCAGCACGTCGCCGGTGTCCACCAGGTTGCGCAGGGTCTGGATCACCGGCAGCCCGGCGCCGACCGTGGCCTCGTAGCCGAACCGGGCGCCGCTGCGGCGCTGGGCCTCGCGCAGGGCGCGGTAGCGCCGCCAGTCGCCGCTGCCGGCGTGCTTGTTCGGGGTGACCACGTGGATGCCCGCGGCGAGCCATTCCGGGTACTTCGCGGCGATCCCGTCGCTGGCCGTGCAGTCGATGATCAGCGCGTGCGGGATGTGCCCGGCGCGAACGTGCGCGGCGAAGGCGTCGAGGTCGAGCGGGAGCGCGCCGTCGGCGCGCAGCCGTTCCACCGCCTCGCCGGGTTCGATCGAGAAATGGTCCAGCGCCATGCGCCGGCTGTTGGCGATCGCGCGCAGGCGCAGGTCGATGCGCGAGCGCCGGCGCAGGCCGGGCAGCACCGCGGCCAGCTGCGCCAGCAGCGCGCGGCCGACGTTGCCCGGGCCGATCAGGCCGACCGACACCGTCTGCGGCGAGAGCCAGAATGCCGAGTGCGCGGCGCGCAGCGCGCGGGTCGCGTCGGCATCGGCGATCGCGACCGAGATGTTGCGCTCGCTGGCGCCCTGCGCGATCGCGCGGATGTTCACCCGGGCCTGGGCCAGCGCGCCGAACAGGCGCGCGGCGACGCCGGGGATGCCGACCATGCCGTCGCCCACCGCGGCCAGCAGGCAGATGCCGTGCGTGGCCTCCACCGCCTGCACGCGGCCGTCGGCCATGTCCCCGGCGAACGCCGCCTCGACCGCGGCGCGCGCCTTCTCCACCTGGTCGCCGCGCACCACGCAGCAGATCGAGTGCTCGGACGAGCCCTGCGAGATCATGGTCACCGACACCCCCGCGGCGTGCAGCGCCGCGAACAGGCGTTCCGCGGTGCCGGGCACGCCGACCATGCCGGTGCCGGCCAGCTCCAGCACGGCCATGCCGCGGACGATGGTCAGGCCCTTGACCGGCGAGCCCAGGTCCGCGCCTTGCGGGTTCTCCGGCAGGATCCACGTGCCGGGCGCCTCCGGGCGCAGGGTGTTGCGGATGCGTACCGGCGTTCCGCCCGACTGCACCGGCGCGAGCGTCTGCGGGTGCAGCACCTTGGCGCCGAAGTAGGCCAGCTCCCAGGCCTCGGCGTAGGACATCGTCGGCAGCACGATGGCGTCGGGCACCAGCCGCGGGTCGGCCGACAGCACGCCGTCCACGTCGGTCCAGATGGTCAGCTGCGCGGCGACGAACAGCCGGGCGAAGATCGCGGCCGAGTAGTCACTGCCGTTGCGGCCGAGGGTGGCGTCGCGGCCGTCGCGGCCGCGTGCGACGAAGCCGGTGACGACCATGCGCGGCGACGGGTGCGCGGCGCGCCACGCGGCGAGCCTGGCCCGCGACTCCTCCCAGTCCACGCCCATGCCCGTCTCGCCCTGGTGCATGACCAGCACCTCGCGCGCGTCGAGCCGTTCCCAGCCGGGACCGAGCGCGGCCTGCACCAGCCGCGACGAGGCCAGCTCGCCCATGCCGTGCACGCGCGCGATACGGCCCGGGTCGTCGCGGTCGCCGCGGGCGAGCGCCTCGAGGTCCGCGCGCAGCAGGTCGAATTCGGCGGTCAGTTCGCTGCACAGGCGCCACGCGCTGCCGTTGGCGACCGCGTCCGCGGTGGCGAGGTGGCGGTCGAGCAGCGCCTGCCATGCAGGCCGCCAGTCGCGTCCGTCGAGCGCGGCCCCGGCCATCGCGACCAGGGCGTCGGTGGTGCCCTGCATCGCGGACACGACCACGACGCGCGTGCCGGCGCCGTCGTCCACCAGCGGCGGCACGGACAGGATGCGGGAGGCGTCGGCCAGGCTGCTGCCGCCGAACTTGTGCACGTGGCAGTCGGCGGGTCCGGGCGGGGAAGGAAGCGTGGTCGGCATCGGGAGGCTCCGGGGTCCGGGCTCCGCGATTCCTCCGGGGGTGGGTTTGCCGCGCGCTCCCACCCTCGTCGGGTGCGGAGCGGCATGGTTCTGGTTCAGTCGTGCACGCGCGTCCGCACCCCGGGGCCGGTGGTACCGGTACCGGTAATGGTGGTGGTCGCGATGGCGCGGTTCGTGTGCATCGGGCTCAGGAATACAGGACCATGGTGCGCCGCGTCAACAGTTGCAATTGCGACCATGCCGGGGCCGGCGACGGTCATCCCGGTTGTGGCCGGTCATTCCTTCGACTGGTACGGCGGGGGTGCGGGGCCGCGCGTGCGGTGCGGCCCGTAGACCCAGTGCTCCAGTGCATGGCGCAGCCTTTGCGCGCGACGCCTGCGCACTGCCAGCGCGTGGGCGAGTGTGCGGTGGACGGCCACGATCACCAGCACCATCAGCAGCGCGAACGGCAGGGCCGAGATGGTGACCAGCCCCTGCAGCGCGTCCAGCCCGCCGGCCAGCAGCAGTGCCGCGGCCACCACCGCGATGGCCAGGCCCCAGGCGATGCGGCGTGTCGGCGGTGGATCACCCGCCCGGTCGCTGGACATGCTGGCCAGCACCAGCACCGCCGAATCGGCCGAGGTGACGAAGAAGATCACCAGCAGCACCACCGCGAGGGCGCTGAGCAGGGCGCTGCCCGGCAGGTTGCCGAACATGGCGAACAGCACGTTCTGGTAGCCGCTTTCCAGCACCGGGTGCAGGTCGGTGACGAACAGCTGCTGCCACAGCGTGGTGCCGCCGAACACGGCGAACCATGCGAAGCCCACGAGGCTGGGCGCCAGCACCGTGCCGGTGACGAACTCGCGGATGGTGCGGCCGTAGGACACCCGTGCGATGAACGTGCCCACGAACGGTGCCCACGAGATCCACCAGGCCCAGTAGAAGATGGTCCATTCGCCGACCCAGGGGCTGCCGGAGAACGGGGACATGCGCAGGCTCATGCCGATCAGGCGGTCGAGGTAGTCGCCCAGGGCGTTGGTGAACACGTCGAACAGGAACGCGGTCGGCCCCATCGCCAGCACCGCCAGCATCAGCAGCGCGGCCAGGGCCAGGTTGGTGCTGGACAACCACTTGATGCCACGCTCCACGCCGCTGAGGCTGGATGCCATGTACAGCACGAAGGCCACGGCGATCACCGCCACCTGCATGCCGGTGCCCGCGGGCGTGCCGAACACCGTGCGCAGGCCGGCCACGATCTGCAGCGCCCCGAAGCCGAGCGTCGTGGCCACGCCGATCGCGGTGGCCACCACCGCGGCGATGTCCACGCAGCGGCCCGCCCAGCCGCGGTGGTGGCGGCCGAGCACCGGCTGCAGCAGGTCGCTGAGCTGGCCGCGGCCGCGGCGGTTGTACTGGAACCAGGCCATCGCCAGGCCGATCAGGGCGTAGATGGCCCACGGGTGCAGGCCCCAGTGGAAGTAGGCATAGCGCATGGCCGCGCGTGCGGCCGGCATGCTGGCCGGCTGCAGGCCCTCGGGCGGGTTGAAGTAGTGCGACAACGGTTCGGCCGCGCCCCAGAACACCAGGCCGATGCCCATGCCGGCGGCGAACAGCATGGCCAGCCAGCTGCCGTAGGAGAACTGCGGCTCGGCGTCCTCCCCGCCGATGCGCAGCTCGCCCATGCTGCCGAAGGCCAGATAGACCATGAACACCAGGGTGGCGAACACCACCAGCAGGTACAGCCAGCCGGTGTTGGCCAGCATGCCGGACAGCAGGCTGTCGACGACCGCGCCGAAGCGCCCCGGTATCAGGCCCGCGGCGCCCGCGAGCAGGGCGATCAGCAGGAACGAGATGCGGAAGACCATGCCGGCTCCGTGACGGGGACCGCCAGGCAGTCTAGCAGCGCCCCTTGGCGGGGGCCGTCGGCGCGGGCCGGCATCCCGCCGCGCGCTGTGGTTCAATAGCCCGCAGAAGCGGGGGTATCGCGTGGCCTTCGGGCGCGCGGTTGAGACAGTCCCTTCGAACCTGATCCGGTTCACACCGGCGTAGGGAAGCTTCGCAGGATCTGCCGCATTGCACTGCCGCGTCCGCGGCCCGCAATCCGCCTGTCGTGCGCCTTCGCTTCGTCCTGGCCCGCATCCCGCGGCCCGGGAGCCCTGCCGCACGCACCGCGTGCGGGAACCGAGAAGGACGATGCCGATGAACGCAGTGCCCAGCTCCCTCATCCAGAAGACCTCGCAGCTGTCCGAAGCCGTGACCCGGCCGATCCCGGGCTCGCGCAAGATCCACGTGCAGGGCTCGCGCCCGGACATCCGCGTGCCGATGCGGGAGATCGTGCAGACCCGCACGCCCACGGTGTTCGGTGGCGAGGAGAACCCGCCCGTCACGGTGTACGACACCTCCGGCCCGTACACGGACCCGGAGGCGAGGATCGACCTGGCCGCCGGGCTGCCGCCGCTGCGCGCGCGCTGGATCGACGAGCGCGGCGACACCGTGGAACTGCCCGC
>CALLKI010000084.1 GCA_938008415.1 uncultured Luteimonas sp.
CAGTACGTGTTCCCCGCCCTGCGCCGCTCGAGGGATCCGCGCGACGGCGTCGTGCGCCGCCACCACCTGGACGACGCGGTGGTCTCGCGCGATCCGCAGGGCGCGGCGGCAGGCAGCATGGCGCTGCTGTCGATCATGCCGGAGGCGGCGGCGGCCGAGATCATCCGCGCTAATGCCGAACGCTACGTCAGCCACCCCGCCGTGCGCCCGCTGGACGCTGAGCTGGTGACGCGGCAGGTAGCCGAGGCGCGCGCTCGCGGCTATGCGGTCAACATGGGCTACTACTTCCCTGGGGAAGGCGGCTTGGGATTGCCGATCCGACGTCGCCACCACTACGAAGTGGATGTGGCGGTCTCGTTCAATGCCCCGCTGGAGCTCATGACGGAGGAATGGATCGCCTCGATTATCGAGGAACTACGCAATTGCCTCGGACGCGAGATCTTGGGCACGCATCAACAGCAGGTGTAGGGATCCGCACCAGCGGCCACTGGCGCGCTGCACAGCCGTCAGGACGGCAGCAGCCGCCCGGCCTGCAGCCGCCAGCGCGCGTCGGCCACGCCGGGCGGCACCTCGGCATGCGTGGCCAGCAGCAGGCCTCGCCCGCGCAGGATGCGCGGCAGGTCGAGGAAGAACGCGCGCTCGGCGTCCGGGTCGAGGCCTTCGGTGGGCTCGTCGAGCACCACCAGCGCCGCGTCCGACAGCAGCACGCGCGCCAGGCACAGGCGCCGCGCCTGCCCCGCCGACAGCGTGCGCCCGCCCTCGCCCAGCCACTGGTCGAGGCCACCCGGCATTGCGCGGACCTCGCGTTCCAGCCCGGCCTCGCGCAGGACATTCCACAGCGCCTCGTCGTCCGCGTGCGGATTGCCGATGCGCAGGTTGTCACGCACCGTGCCGAGGAACACGGGGGGATCCTGCGGCAGCCACACGATCCGCCTGCGCAGTTCCGCGAGCTGGGCCTCGCGCAGCTCGACGCCGCCCCAGCGCAGGCTGCCGGAATCCGGGTCGCGCAGGCGCACGAGCAGCGACAGCAGCGTGCTCTTGCCGCTGCCGCTGGCCCCCTGCAGCACCACCCGTTGGCCGGGCGCGATCGCCAGCGACACGCCTTCCAGCAGCGGCTGCTGCGGATGGTGGCGGTAGCGCACGTCGCGAAGCTCGAGCGTCGCGCGCGGCGCAAGGGCCTTCGGCGTCGGAGGATCCACGATCGACGGGCACGCATCCTCGATCGCGCGCAGGCGACGCGACGCGGCCGCCGCCGCGCCGGTGCGCGCGGCACCGCGCGCCAGCGGCGAGAGCATGTCGAACAGCCCGGCCACCGCCAGCACGCAACCCGCCAGCACCGCGCCGCCGGCCTGGCCTTCGCGCAGCGCGTACGCACCCGCCGCCGCGGCCGCGAGCACCGCCAGTCCGCCAGCCAGCAACGCCAGCGCCTGTCCGGCGGCGAACGCGCGTGCCTCGTGCAATGCCGCCTGGCGCAGCCCTTCGCAGTCACGGCGGAAGGCCTCCTTCGCGCGTTCCATCGCGCCGAGCGCGAGCACCTCGGCATGGCCGTCCACCGCCTGCAGCACCTGCTGGCGCAGCGCGGCCGACAGCTGCTGGCGGCGCCCGCCACTCGCACGCACGCGCCTGGCCAGCCACGCCGGCAACAGCCACAGCCCGGCCAGCCACAGCACCGCCACCGGCACAGCCGCCCGCGGCACGTACGCGGCGAGCAGTGCGACCACCGCCACGCCGCAGATGCCGCCCACCAGCAGCGGCAGCAGCGACAGCAGGAACACCGTGTCCAGCGCGTCGATGTCGCCAGTCAGGCGCGCCACCAGGTCGCCGTCGCGCCAGCGCGCCAGCTGCCCGGCGTCCAGCCGCAGCAGCCGGCCGAACACGCGCGTGCGCAGGTCGGTCAGCAGCCGCAGCGTGGCCGCATGCCCGCTGACCCGCTCGAAGTAGCGCGACAGGATCCGGGTGAAGGCCAAGCCGCGCACCAGCGCCGAGGGCACGAACACGTTGAAGGTGGCCACCGCGCCCGCGACCAGCGCGGTCGCGGTGAGGAACCAGCCGGCCACGCCCAGCAGGCCGATCGCGGCGGCGGCGGTCAGCAGCGCCAGCAGCACCGCGGGCAGCAGCTCGCGCCGGCGCCGGCGCAGCATCGGCCACAGCCACGCCAGCAGCGCCCTCATGCGCTCACCTCCCCGTCCGCGCCCACGCGCCACTGCATGGCCATGCGCGCGGCGACCGCGGGATCGTGGGTGGCCACGACCAGGATCCGGCCACGGGCGAAATCGAGGATGGATGCCAGCACCCGGTCGCGCGTGGCGTCGTCCAGGTGCGCCGTCGGCTCGTCCAGCAGCAGCACGCGCGCATCCGACAGGAACATCCGCGCCAGCGCCAGGCGCTGCGCCTGGCCGCCGGACAGGCCGTGGCCGCGCGTGCCGACCGGCGTGCCAAGCCCCTGCGGCTGGCGCGCGAGCCATGGCCCCAGTCCCGCCGCTTCCAGTGCCTGGCGCAGCTGCGCGTCATCGGCGTCGGGCCGCGCCAGGCGCAGGTTGCCGGCGAGGGTGCCGGGCATCAACCAGGGCCGCTGCGGGATCAGCAGCAGCGTCCGGCGCAGCACCGCATCGGGCCAGTCCGCGACCGCGCGGCCGCCAAGTTCCACCGCGCCCTCATGCGGGCGCAACCCCGCGATCGCCTCGAGCAGCGTGGTCTTGCCGCTGCCGCTCGGGCCCGTGAGCGCGACGCTGGCGCCCGGCGCGAGCTCGACCAGGCCGGCCAGGCGCACCGGCGCGCGCCCGGGCACGTCCACGCGCAGCCCCGCGACGCGCAGCCACGGTCCATCGGCATGTGGTGGCACTGCCACGGCCGCCGCCCCGTCCCGCGGGGCGGATTCCCGCGCGCCTTCTCCGGGTTCCGGCAGGCCGTCGAACAGTTCGTCGAGCCCGGCCACCAGCGCGCGCGCGTTGGCGCGGTCGTGGTAGTGCGCGGCGAGCTGCCGCATCGGCAGGTACACCTCCGGCGCCATCAGCAGGCAGAACAGCGCGGTCTCCAGCGTCAGGGGTGATGCGCGCAGGTCGAGGAAGCCGAGGAAGCTCAGGCCGAAGTACACCGCCAGCCCGGCCACGCCCAGCGCGGCGAAGAACTCCAGCACCGCCGAGGACAGGAACGCGATCCGCAGCACCGACAGCGTGCGTGCGCGCACTTCCTCGCTGGCCTGCGCCACGCGTTCCGCCTCGTCGCTGGCGCGGCCATGCAGCACCAGCGTGGAAAGGCCGCGCACGCGGTCGGCGAACAGGCCCGACAGCCGCGCCAGCGCATCCACGTGCCGGCGTCCCGCCGCCTCCGCGCCCCAGCCCACCAGCGCCATGAACACCGGGATCGCCGGTACCGTCAGCGCCAGCACCAGCGCCGCCACCAAGTCGAAGCCGGAGAGCACCACGCAGAACACCAGCGGCAGCACCGTGGCGGATGCCATCGCCGGCAGGTAGTGCGCGTAATAGCCGTCGAGCAGCTCGACGCGCGCGCCGATCGCGTCGGCCAGGGCGCCGGAAGTACGCGCCCGCGTCCACAGCACGCCGGACCCGAGCATCCGCGCGAACAGCGCCTGGCGCACCGCCAGCTTCACGTCCTCGGCCGCCTGCTGCCCCGCGCATCCGGCGCCCCACGACAGTCCGGCGCGCACCGCCAGCAGCACGGCGGCGAGCCCCAGCCACGGCAGCGCGGATTCCAGCGGCAGCCGGTCCACCGCCAGCAACTGCAGCGCGCGCGCCAGCGCCCAGGCCTGCGGCAGCAGGAGCAGCCCGGACAGCAGTGGCAGGCCGGCCGCGCGCCACAGCGGCGACCGCACCTGCCGTGCCAGTGCCCGCATCCATGCCGCCTGCCCGGGTGGCAGACGCGCGGGCGCCTGTCGCGATGCCGTCACTTCCCTGCGTTGCGGTCGTGCTCGAGCAGCTCGAACCACATCGCGTTGAGGATCGCGAAGGCGCAGGCCAGCCCGAGGCCGAGGATCCAGGAGAAGTACCACATGGTCGAGTTCCTCCGCTTTCGCTCCGGGTCAGTACGCGTTCGGGTCGCGCGACACCGTCTGCGGCGTCACCGTCCCCGACATCACGCGGTAGACGTAGGTGGTGTAGGCCAGCACGATCGGCAGGAACACCACCACCGCCAGCAGCATCACCCACAGCGTCATGTGGCTGGACGAGGCGTCCCACACCGTCAGCCCCAGCGACGGCTGCAGCGAGGACGGCATCAGGAACGGGAACAGCGCGAAGCCGGTGGTCAGGATGATGCCCGCGATCGCCGCGGACGTGGCCAGGAACGCCGAGGCCCTGCCACCGCGCCACAGCAGCACCGCCGCCAGCAGCGAGCCGCCGACGCCCACCAGCGGCGCCAGCCACATCAGCGGCCAGCGGCCGAAGTTGCGCATCCAGCCGCCCCCGACCACCTCCACCGCCTTCAGCGCCGGGTTGCTCGCCGCCGAGACGTCAACCGTGCCGGCGATCACGTGGCCGTCCATCGACGCCACCCACACGCCAGCGAGCGCGAACAGCACGCCGCAGGCCAGTGCCAGCACGGCGCCGATCCTGCGCGCGCGCGCGGCGATCAGGCCATCCGTGCGCCAGGCCAGCAGCGCGGCGCCGTGCGCCAGCAGCATCGCCACGCTCACGACGCCCGCCAGCAGCGGGAACGGCGTGAACAGCTGCCACAGGCTGCCCGCGTACAGCGGGCGCAGCGTTTCCGGGTCCGAACCGAACGGCAGGCCCAGCAGCAGATTGCCCATCGCCACGCCGAACACCAGGCTGGCGACGACGCCGGAGAAGCACAGCAGCCCATCCCAGGTGGCGCGCCAGCGCGCGTCGGGCAGCTTGCTGCGGTACTTGAAGCCCACCGGGCGCACGATCAGCGCGACCAGCAGCAGCAGCATCGCCAGGTACAGTCCCGAGAACGAGGCCGCGTACAGCAACGGCCACGCGGCGAACACCGCGCCGCCACCGGTGATCAGCCACACCTGGTTGCCCTCCCAGACCGGGCCGACCACGTTCAGCGCCACCCGGCGCTCCTCGTCGGTCTTCGCCACCACGGGCAACAGCGCGGCCACGCCGAGGTCGAAGCCGTCCATGATCGCGAAGCCGACCAGCAGCACGCCCAGCAGCAGCCACCAGATCACCCGCAGCGTGGCGTAATCGAGCGGAATCAGTGACACGTCCATGGCTCGCCTCCTCTTTCAGTGCGCGGCCTGCGGCGCGGGAGCCGCTTCCACGGCGACGGTCCCGCCGGCGGTTTCGTCCGGACCCTTGCGGATCGTCTTCAGCAGCAGCCGGAAACCGACGATCCCCAGGGTCGTGTAGATCAGCACGAAGGCCACCAGGCTGGTCATCACGTCGGCGACGGTCAGCCCGGAGACCGCGTAGAACGTGGGCAGCACGCCCTCGATCACCCACGGCTGGCGCCCGAACTCGGCCACGAACCAGCCGCACTGCGCGGCCAGCCACGGCAGCACCACGCTCCACACCGCCAGCTTCAGGAACCGGCGGCTGTCCTGGATCCTGCCGGTCGAGACCTTCCAGAACGCATAGGCGAAGAACGCGATGAAGTAAAAGCCCACCGCCACCATGATCCGGAACGTCCAGAACATCGGCATCACCGACGGCACCGTGTCGAGCGCGGCAACCCGGACCTGTTCCGGCGTGGCGTTCTGCACGTCCTCGCGGTAGCGCTTGAGCAGCAGGCCGTAGCCCAGGTCCTGCCAGTTGGCGGAGAACTCCGCGCGCGCGACCTGGTCATCCGGATTGGCGCGCACCCGCTCGAGCGCGGCGTAGGCGCGCATGCCGTTCTCGATGCGCCGCTGCGCCGAGGCGACCAGGTCGTTGATGCCCGGCATCTCCTTGCTGATCGAGCGCGTGCCGATCAGGCCCATCACCCAGGGGATCTGGACCTGGAACGCGTTGCGCCGCGCCTCCTGGTCGGGCCAGGCGACGACATTGAAGCTGGCCGGCGGCGGCTCGGTCTCCCACATGGATTCGATCGCCGCCAGCTTCATCTTCTGGTGCTCGGTGCTCAGGTAGCCGCTCTCGTCACCCAGCACCACCACGCTCAGCGCCGCGGCCAGGCCGAAGCTCGCGGCCACCGCCATCGAACGCCTGGCGAGGTCGACGTGCCGGCCGCGCAGCAGGTACCAGGCGCTGATCGCGGCCACGAACGCCGAGCCGGTCACGTAGCCGGCCGCGACCGTGTGCACGAACTTGGCCTGGGCCACCGGGTTGAACACCACGGCCAGGAAGTCCGTCATCTCCATGCGCATCGTGTCCGGGTTGAACACCGCGCCCACCGGGTTCTGCATCCAGCCGTTGGCGACCAGGATCCACACCGCCGACAGGTTCGTGCCCAGCGCCACCAGCCAGGTCACCACCAGGTGCGCGAGCTTCGACATCCGGTTCCAGCCGAAGAAGAACAGGCCGATGAACGTCGCCTCGAGGAAGAACGCCATCAGGCCCTCGATCGCCAGCGGCGCGCCGAAGATGTCGCCGACGTAGTGGCTGTAGTAGCTCCAGTTCATCCCGAACTGGAACTCCATCACGATGCCGGTCGCCACGCCGAGCGCGAAGTTGATGCCGAACAGGACGCCCCAGAACATGGTCATCCGCCGCCAGATCTCGCGGCCGGTCATCACGTACACGCTCTCCATGATCGCCAGCAGGAACGACAGTCCCAGCGTGAGCGGCACGAAGAGGAAGTGGTACATCGCGGTCAGCGCGAACTGCAGCCGCGACAGGAGTACGACGTCTAGGTCCGGGAACATCGCAACCTCCGTTCATGATCGGTAACGGCGATGCCGGGGTGGGCCGCACGGCAGCCGCGCGGGCGGGCCCGGCCCCGGTGCCACGGGCCGCTCGGGCGGCCCGCGGCCATCATGGCAGAGCCCGCGGGGAAAGGGGGATTGGGCAAATTGTCCCAGTGGCGGCCCGCGGTACGGGCCGGGACACGGGCGCCGGACGTTCAAGCCACCCGGTTCCGGCGCGCGCTTGCGGTGCCGGTCAGGCCGCCGCGTCGCGACGCCGGTGCGCCGGAGCAGCCGGGCCGCAGTAGATGGCGTGCAGCGTACGCATCACCTCGGCCGCCGGCCCGGGTACCAGCGTGTAGTAGATGTTCTGCCCGTCGCGCCGCGCCCGTACCAGGCCCTCGCTGCGCAGCACGGCCAGGTGCTGGGACAGCGCCGACTGGCTC
>CALLKI010000085.1 GCA_938008415.1 uncultured Luteimonas sp.
GAGGCGCCGATCTTCGAGGTCGCCGACATCGGCCTGGTGGGCGACCTGTTCACCATCCTGCCGGAGCTGGAGGCGGCGCTGTGACCGCGCGGGCCCGGGCAGCGGAGGCGCGGTGATCGTCGGGCAGGGCCTGCTGGCGCGCGCCTTCGCGCCGCGCTACGCGGCCGATCCCGCGGTCACGATCTTCGCCTCCGGCGTATCCAATTCCCGCGAGACCGACCCCGCGGCCTTCGCCCGCGAGCGCGACCTGCTCCGCCCGCTGCTCGAGGCCGGCGGGCGCGTGGTCTATTTCGGCAGCTGCGGCAGCGCCACCGGCGACAGCGCGGCGGACACGCCGTACATGCGCCACAAGCGCGCCATGGAGGCGATGGTGGCCGCCTCGCCGGGCGGCCTGGTGCTGCGCCTGCCGCAGGTCGTCGGCCGCACGCCCAACCCCAACACCCTGACCAACTTCCTGCGCGACCGCATCGCCAGCGGCACCCCCTTCACGGTGTGGGCGCGGGCCGAGCGCAACCTGATCGACGTGGACGACGTGGCCGCTATCGGCGCGCGCCTGATCGACGGCGCCGGCAGCGGCGGGCGGCGTGTATTCTCCATCGCCGCGGCCAGGTCGCTGCCCATGCCGGCCATCGTCGCCATCTTCGAGCGCGTACTCGGCCGCCAGGCCCGGGTAACCTTCGAGCCGCTCGGCAGCCCGCTGCCCATCGACGTGGCCGATGCGCTGGCGGTGGCCCGGGAACTGGGCATCGACCTCGGCGACGGCTACGCCGAACACGTCATCCGGAAATACTATGCGCCCGACACCTGAGCTTTCCGTCGTCATCCCGGTCTACGGCAGCGCCAGCATCCTGCCGGCGCTGGCCGAGCGGCTGGAGGCCGCGCTGGCGCCCGCGCTGGGCGCGGACGGCTACGAGGTGGTGCTGGTCCACGACTGTGGCCCGGACAACGCCTGGGAGGTGATCCAGGCGCTGGCGTCCGCCCGCCCCTGGCTGCGCGGCCTGGACCTGCGGCGCAACGCCGGCCAGCACAATGCGATCATGGCCGGCCTGGGCGTGGCGCGCGGCCGCTACATCGTCACCATGGACGACGACCTGCAGCACGACCCGGCCGACGTGCCGCGGATCCTCGCGGCCCTGCGCGGTGGCGCCGACCTGGTCTACGCGCAGTTCCCCGAACGCCAGCACGCGCTGTGGAAGCGCGCCGGCAGCCGCTTCAACGACCTGGTCGCGCAGTGGCTGCTGAAGAAGCCCAGGGGGCTGTACCTGTCGCCGTTCCGCGGCTTCGCCCGCGGGCTGCGCGACGAGGTGCTGCGCTACCAGGGCCCGTTCGTCTACCTCGACGGGCTGCTGCTGCAGAGCACCAGCCCGCGCCGCATCGCCACGCTCACCGCCGAGCACCACGCGCGCAGCGACGGCCGCTCCGGCTACAGCCTGCGCAAGTCGGTCTCGCTGTGGCTGCAGATGGCCACCAGCTTCTCCATCGTGCCGCTGCGCCTGGTGTCGCTGGCCGGCGCGCTGGCCTCGTGCCTGGCCTTCGTCCTGGCCGTGGCCATCCTGGTGCAGAAGCTGCGCACGCCGGACCTGCCCGTGGGCTGGGCCTCGCTGATCGTGGCCATCCTGTTCATGGGCGGCCTGCAACTGCTGGCGCTGGGCGCCATCGGGGAGTACACCGGCCGCGTGCTGCTGAACGTGAACAAGCGGCCGCAGTACGTGGTGGGCGACAGCGTCAACCTGCCGCCCGCCTGAGCCGGCCTCACATGCGCCGGCGCAGCCACAGGTAGGCGCTGCGGCGGGCCAGCGCCATCGCCCGCGCCATGGCGTTGCCGACCCGCAGGTCCAGCGCCGAAAGCAGGCCCGGCACCGTGCGGCGCAGGTGCTCGTGGAAGGCCACCGCCTGCGCCGCCTGCTCCTTCATCAGCCGCACGCTCCACTGCGTGGCGCTGATGCGGAAGCTGGCCAGGGTGTGCGGCAGCGCGACCATGTCGCCGTGGAGCATGATGCGGGTGTAGGTGGCCTGGTCGATCAGGTACGGGAAGCTGTTGTCCCAACCGCCCTCGCGCTCCAGCAGCTCGCGCCTGAACAGCACGCAGCCCGGCTCGCCGAAGATGTTGGTGCCCGCGCGGACCGATCGCCGCACGGCCTCGCGGCCGGACACCAGGCCGCGCAGCCCGGCCAGGCCGCGCCCGCGCACCACCACCCGCCCCTGCGCGTCGATCAGGTTCCGCGGCGAGGCGACCAGGACCGCGGACGGGTGCGCGTCCATCGCCGCGACCTGCTCGCGCAGCGCGGTGGGCGCGATCAGGTCGTCGCCGCACACCAGCTTGACCAGCTCGCCGCGGGCCTCGGCGCTGACCCGGTTCCAGTTCGCCAGCGCGCCGCCGCCGGCGGGCGTGGGTTCCAGGATGCGCACCCGCGGCAGGCCGCGGTACCGCTCCAGCACGGCCTGCGTCCCGTCGCGCGAGCTGTGGTCGGCGACCACCAGCTCGTAGTCGTCGTAGTCCTGCACCAGGATCGAGTCCAGGGTCTGCGCGACGAAGTCCTCGTTGTTGTAGGCGGGCACCACCACCGAAACGCGCGGCTGCACGGGATTCCTCCTAGGGCCGGCCCTTGCGCCGGAAAGAGAAGTACTTGTGGCCCACGTAGTTGAACACCACCACCAGCGCGGTGATGGCGACCTGCACCGGGATCGCCGGCAGTCCGCCCAGGTCCACCAGCAGCGCCAGCGCGCCGGCGTTGAGCAGCAGGGCCATGCCGTTCACGCTGGAAAAGCGCGCCAGGTCCAGCCAGAAGTGCCCCTCCACGCGGAACACCAGCCTCCGGTAGACGAAGAACACCGCCAGCAGCGACACCACCCAGGCGATGCCGAGGCTGACCACCGACGGCACGCCGGGGCCGAACCACAGCACCAGCGCGGCGAACAGCGCGGTGCTGAACAGCGTGTTGGCGCCGCCGACCAGCAGGAACAGCACGCGCTGGTCGGAGACGAAGCGCTGCAACGGCCCGGGCGCGCCGGAGAACGGCAGCCCCCGCGGCGGAACCGGCGGCTTTTCCCCCGGTGCCGGCGCGTTCACCGCGCCTCCCCCGCCGGCACGCACTCGAAGCGCATTCCGGTCCAGAACAGGCCCAGCCGGCGCTGGTCGCCGCTGCCCGGGATCTCGGCGGCCGGGACCGTCGTGCGCGAGACCGACAGGCGCACCTGCCTCGCGCCGCCGAGCACGGGGAAGGCCACGCGCGCGGACTGGCCGGGCTGCATCGCGATCTCGCGCACGTCCGCGCCGTCCTCGATCCGCAGCCGGCGCGCGGCAAAGCCCTCCGGCAGGTAGGCATCGGCGACCAGGGCGCAGCCACAGGCCGGCACCGCGAGCACGGCCGCGCCGTCCATCCAGGCCCCGGTCGGCTCCGCGGCGTGCCAGCCGCCGGCGCGGCGGACCTCGCAGCCGCCACCCGGCCCTTCCGCGGCGAACAACGCCAGGCCGCGCTCGCGCAGGATGCCCGCGCCCAGCCGCGCGTGCTCCAGCGGCGACTGCAGCAGGCGCGCGGCCGCCTCGTCGGGCACGCCGGCCCGCAGGGCCTGGTTCATCGCCCGGAACGCGTCGGCGCGGTACGGCGCGGCCTTCCACTCGCGGTCGTACGTCAGCGCCAGTCCGGCGCCCACCGCCAGCCAGAAGGCCAGGAACGCCCACGCGGCAGGCTGCGCCGGCGAGGTCCTGCCGCCGGATGCCAGCGCCTCCAGCCACAGCCAGAGCGCGCCGACGAGGAACAGCACCACGTCCATGTAGTAGCGCGAGGCCATGACCGCCATCGGCCCGCCGTCGCCACGCGCCGCGGCCAGCGACAGCGCGGTCAGCACGCCGTAGCCGACCAGGTACAGCGGCACCAGCGAGCCCGAATACAGCCCGCGGCGCAGCCGCGAGGCGATGCCGCAGGCCGCGGCGACGAGCCCGGCCGCGCCGAGCCAAGGCACCAGCCCCAGCGGCACGCCGCGCTGGGCCAGCGTCTCCACCCCGATCCAGGCGGCGCCCAGTGCGTACAGCGACAGCTCGGCCATGCGCGGCAGCGTGCCGAACAGCTTCGCGAAGGAGTGCCCGTCCTCGCCCTGCCCGCCGCCGCCCAGCGCCAGAGACCAGCCCAGCGCGGCCAGCAGCGCCAGCAGCGGCACGCACCGCAGCAGCAGCCCCGTGCGGCGCCCGCCGCGCAGGTCGTGGAAGGCGGCCAGCAGCTGTACGCCCGCCACCGCGCCGGCGTAGGCATAGGACCAGCCCATGCCGACGAACATCACGATCACCACGCCGGCGACCGCCAGCGCGAGCGCCGTCCACGCCTGCCCCGCGCCCGCGCTTCCCTGCGCGCGCAGCAGGCGGTCGTGCGCCAGGAAGAAGAGGACGAAGCACAGGTTCTTCGTCCACAGCGGCAGGCCCAGGTCCAGCGTGAACAGCTCGAAGCCGGCCCAGCTGAAGCACAGGCCGGCGATCGCGAGCGCGGCCGCCGCGCGCCACAGGCCCCTGCGCGGATGCCAGCGGCCGCGCTGCCAGAACGGCTCGCGGTCGAGGCGGTAGGCGAGGAGGAACGCCACCGTCGCCACCACCACGCCGGTCATGCGGTTGGCGAGCATCACGTCCAGCGAGAACAGGCGCACGTTGGCCATCAGCGCCAGCGCGTTGATGAAGCCGCGGTGCGCCGAGCCCAGGCCCCAGAGCTCGACGAACGACAGCCGCCCCTGCTGCCATTCCTGCAACTGGTACAGCAGGCGCAGCGAGTCCATGTACAGCGCATCCGGATGCGCCCGGGTCACGAACGCCTGGTGCAGCGCGCCGAAGGCGAGCGCGGCGCACGCGGCCACCAGCAGCGACCGCACGCGGCCGTCGCGGGGAAGAAGGCGGCCGGACGTGTCCAGGCCCTGTCCTCGATGTGGCATCGTGCGGCCCCTACGCGCCCACGGAGCGCGACAGCACGCCCCACAGCGCCTCGCGCGAATAGTGGCGCGCGATGAACCCGCGCGAGGCCGCCGAAACGCGGTGCCAGTCGCCGTCGTCGGCGAGCAGCCGCAGCACGGCCGCGGCGAACCCGTCCGCGTCGTCGGCCCGGGGCATGAAGCCGGCGGCGTCGCCGAGCCCCTGCATGCCGGTGGACGTGGTCACGCAGGGCACGCCGAAGCGCAGGCCCTCCAGCACCTTGCCCTTGACTCCGCCGCCGAAACGCAGCGGCGCCACCGCCACGCGCGCGGCGCGGTAGTACGCGGCCAGCCGCTCGTCGCTGACGTAGCCGGTGACCTCGACCCCGTCGCCCGCCAGCGCCTGCACGTCCGGGTGCGGGTTGGAGCCGACCAACAGCGTCCGCACGCCCGGCATCCGCTCGCGGATGCGCGGCAGTGCCTCGCGCACGAACCAGCAGGCGGCGTCCACGTTCGGCGGATGCGCGAAGCCGGCCACGAACAGGATGTCGCGGCGGTGCTCCGGGCCGGGCACGTCGGCCTCGTCGAGCGCCTCGTAGGCGAACAGCGGCACGGTCTCGGCCACCGCCGCGCCGCCCTGCGCCTGCAGCCACGCGCGCACGTGCGCGGTCTCGTCCGACGAGGGGTACAGGATCACGTCCGAGCGCCGCCACAGGTCGTGCTCCATCGCGCGGAAACGCTCGGCCTCGGCCTGCAGCGCCGGGTCCGGCTGCAGCTTCAGCTGCTCGAGCAGGCGCAGGTGGTGCACGTCGTGGCCGTAGTACACCACCCGGGCCCGGCTGTGCCGGCGCACCGCCTCGATGAAGTTGACCGACACGTGCGGCCGGTTGAGCACCGCCGCGGCCAGGTGGATGCGGCCGTCGTGCACCTGGAACGGCAGCAGCCAGCCGACCACCGCCGCGACCACCGCGAGGCCGACCAGGCTGGTCAGCCAGGGATCGGACCCGGAGCCGGTGTGGAACAGGCTGCCGACGCCCCAGGACACGGCCAGCAGCAGGGCCGCCGCGGCAAGCGCGGAAAGCCCGCAGTAGTAGGCCACGCCCAGCACCGCGAGGAAGCCGAGCACCAGCGCTGCCCCGCCCGGGCGCCCGGAACGGGCGGCCACGAGGTTGACGAGCAGTGCCCCGGCCGCGGCGGCGAGCGCCGCCTGCAGGTAGCCACCGAGGTAGCCATTGGCGCTGGCCGGGAACAGGCCCTTCCGCCATGCGGCATAGCCGACGACCACGAAGAACAGCACGAGGAGGAACTCCGCCCCCCCGCGCAGGCCGGACCGCAACACCTGCTGGTTCATTCCATTGCTCCGTCAGTCGGTCCGAGGCAGGCCAGGCCCGCGACCTCGAAGGCGGCGAGGTCCCGGCGGCTGTCGGCATCGACCAGATAGAAGCGCGTGCCCCCGGCGACCCACTGCCCGGTTTCCGCCTCGCCCTGCGCCGCGCCTGAGGCGAACACCTTGCGCCCGCCATCGTCGCCGCGCACCTGGACCAGGACCGACTGCACCGCCGGATCCTTCACCTTCCACGCGATCCGCGCCGCGACCCGCTGGCCCTCGCAGGCGCCGACGGCGCCGGGCTCGACGCTGAGCACGGCATCCTCGTTCTCCACCGAGGTCGGATGGGGGGGGCACGCCGTCCTGCACCGGCTCGATCCGCCCGCAGGCGGACAGGAGCGGGAGGGCCAGCACCGCCAGGGTGCCAACGATGGCAGTTCGCATCATGGGTTACCGGACTCGCCTTTCAGGAAAAGACCCGCGGGATTCCCGCAGGCAATTCGAACCTCGTTACTCCACCGGCACTGTCGTCGGATCCATGGATGGCAAGCCGCTTTGCGTCGCGCGGTCCGCCGGGCCCGTGCCTGGCGACGACCGGCCGCATCGGGCGCCTATGATCCGGGCATTGCCCATGCACTTCAAGCTTTCACGCCAGCGGCGCGCGCGAACCGTGACGGCCGGCCGCCGGAGCGGCCTCCCCGGCGCCGGCCACCAGCGTCCTGGCAACCTCGTCCAGGCTGGCGACCGCGATCCCCGCCGCACTCTCGCCCGGCTCCGCCCCGGGGCCGCACAGCAGGAACCGGCGGACGACCCCCGCAGCCGCGGCCGCCTCCATGTCCTTGGGCGTGTCGCCGACCATCACCGACCCGGCCGGATCCAGCCCGTGCCGGCCAATGGCCTCCAGCAGCATCCCCGGCTCCGGCTTGCGGCATCCGCAGGCCACCTTCAGTTCCCCCAGGCCGGCCTCGGGGTGGTGCGGGCAGAAGTAGGTCGCCGC
>CALLKI010000086.1 GCA_938008415.1 uncultured Luteimonas sp.
CTGGTGTGGATCGTCGGCATGCTGATCTACCTGGTGCTGATGGCCGAGGCCTTCATGGGCTACGTGCTGCCCTGGGGCCAGATGTCGTTCTGGGGCGCCAAGGTGATCATCTCGCTGTTCGGCGCGATCCCGGTCATCGGCAACGGCCTGACCGAGTGGATCATGGGCGACTACCTGCCCAGCGACGCCACCCTCAACCGCTTCTTCGCGCTGCACGTGATCGCGCTGCCGCTGGTGCTCCTGCTGCTGGTGGTGCTGCACATCTTCGCGCTGCACGAGGTCGGTTCGAACAACCCGGACGGCGTCGAGATCAAGAAGGGCCCGAAGGGCAACCGCTGGTCGCCGACCGCGCCCGCCGACGGCGTGCCGTTCCACCCGTACTACACTGTGAAGGACACGTTCTACGTGTTCGCCTTCATGGTCATCGCCGCCTTCATCATCTTCTTCGCCCCGACCTTCGGCGGCTGGTTCCTCGAGCACGACAACTTCGTCGAGGCCAACCGCCTGGTCACGCCCGAGCACATCAAGCCGGTGTGGTACTACACCCCGTACTACGCGATGCTGCGCGTGGTGCCCAACAAGCTCGGCGGCGTCGTGGTGATGTTCGCGGCGATCCTGCTGCTGTTCTTCGTGCCGTGGCTGGACCGCGGCAAGGTCAGGTCGATCCGTTACCGTGGCCTGGGCTTCAAGGTCGCCCTCGCCATCTTCGCCATCAGCTTCGTCTGGCTGGGCAAGATCGGCGCCGGCCCGGGTACCGACATCGTCGAGACCTACATCGGCCGCGTCCTGACGGTGCTGTACTTCGGCTACTTCGCTTTCCTGTGGGTGTACACGTACTTCGGCTTCGAGAAGACCAAGCCGGTGCCGGAACGGGTGACGACGCATGACTAAGACCTTCAAGTCCCGCCTCGCCGCGTTCGCCAGCGGTCTGGTGCTGTCGGCGACCGCGTTCGCCGCCATGGCCGCCGGCAGCGGCCCCGCGCTGCTGCACTCGGGCACCGACCTGGGTGACAAGGCTTCCCTGCAGCGCGGCGCCCAGTTGTTCATGAACTACTGCTCGGGCTGCCATTCGCTGAAGTACCTGCGCTATTCGCGCATGGCCGAGGATCTGGGCCTCACCGAGGAGCAGGTGATGGCCAACCTCAACTTCACCGGGGCCAAGTTCGGCGAGCACATCGTGTCCGCGATGCCGGCCGAGCAGGCCAGGAAGTGGTTCGGCCAGGTGCCGCCCGACCTGTCGCTGACAGTGCGCAGCAAGATCGGCGGTCCCGACTGGGTCTACACCTACCTGAAGTCGTTCTACGTCGACGAGTCGCGCCCGCTGGGCTGGAACAACACCCTGTTCCCGAACGCGTCGATGCCGAACATGCTGTGGAAGCAGCAGGGCCTGCAGCGCCCGGTCTACGGCGAGCCCGACCCGGCCACGGGCGAGCCGGTGATCGAGCGCCTGGAGCTGGCCGTGCCGGGCACGCAGACGCCGGAAGAATTCGACCAGATGGCGCGCGACATCGCCGCGTTCCTCGAGTACGCGAGCGAGCCGATCGCCACCGAACGCCAGAGCATCGGCGTGTGGGTGATCCTGTTCCTGGTGCTCCTTGCCTTCCTGGCCTGGCTGCTCAAGAACGAATACTGGAAGGACGTGCACTGACGCGCAGAGCCGGCATGGTGGCGGCCGGCGCCGCCGTGCGACTCCCGGGCCTGCGTGACGACCAGGGCGACCGCCCGCGTGGTGCGGGCGGCGCCGGTACGGCCGGGTCGCCCCGGCCACGGGAGATGGCCCGTAATGGCTGCGAGTCCGCGTATGCGCAATGCGATAACTCTTTTTTCGTCGGTCGATGATGTCCTCTGCCACCGGGTCCGGCTGGTGCTGGCCGCCAAGGGCGTCGCGTACGACCTTGTGCCCGTGGACCCGCAGAACCCGCCGGAGGACCTCCTCAACCTCAACCCGTACCATTCGGTGCCGACCCTGGTCGAGCGTGACCTGGTCCTCTACGCCGCCAGCGTGGTGACCGAATACCTCGACGAGCGCTACCCGCATCCGCCACTGATGCCGGTCGATCCGCTGTCGCGGGCACGCCTGCGCCTGGCGATGCTCCGCATCGAGCACGACTGGGTGCCGCAGGTGCAGGCGATCCAGTATGGCAACAAGCAGCAGGCCGAGGCCGGCCGCAGGCGGCTGAAGGAACTGCTGATCGAGTCGGTGCCGCTGTTCAAGGCCAGCAAGTTCTTCCTCAACCACGAGATGAGCCTGGCCGACTGCGCGATGGCCCCGATCATCTGGCGCCTGCAGGCGCTGGACGTGCCGCTGCCCAGGGACGGCAAGGTGATCGAGGACTACGGCAACCGCATCTTCCGCAACCCGGGCTTCGTCCGCAGCCTGACCCCGCAGGAAAAGGCCCTGCGCGAGCTTCCCGACTGAAGCCGGGTGACGGCTCCGTGGCGGCGGCCCGTTTCCACGCCACGGACGTCGCCTTCCGGCATACTGGCGGCCAAGATGCCCGATACGCCCCCCCGCATGACCAGCCACCGCCCGTACCTGTTGCGGGCGCTGTACGAGTGGATCGTGGACAACGGCATGACGCCGCACATCCTCGTGGACGCGCAGCGTCCCGGCGTGCGGGTGCCGCCCCATGCCGTGAAGGACGGGCGGGTCGTGCTCAACATCGCCGGGCGTGCGGTCGCGGGGCTGGAGCTCGACAACGACAGCATCCGCTTCTCCGCGCGCTTCGGCGGGGTCAGCTACCCGGTCGAGGTGCCGGTTTCGGCGGTCATGGCGATCTACGCGCGCGAGACCGGGCAGGGGATGGCCCTGCCCGAGGACGTGCCGGGCAACGGGCCGGAGGACGATCCGCCGCCGCCACCGGACGACCCGCCATCCGGGGACGACGGCGGGCGCACGCCGCCGCGGCGCGGTTCGCACCTGCGCGTGGTCAAGTAGCCGGCTCCGCGGCCACGGGCCGCCGCAGGGTCATTCCGCCCGTGGCCGCTGCGAGGGCATGGGCACCACCGCCGCAGCCGCCCGTGGCGGGCCGCTGAACTCCACCAGCCGGTCGCCGAAGAGCACCAGCCGGCCGGCATGCCGGTCGGTGCCGTCCACGGAGTATTCGAACCGGAAGCTGCGCTCCAGGCCCAGCCAGCCGTCCTCGCGCCTGCGCAGCCGCAGCCCGGCCGCGTGCACGGTGTGGTCGAGCCAGATCACGCCCGCCGCGCGGCAGGCGTCGCGGCCCAGCTGCGTGGCGCGCTCGGCGGCCATGCGCGCGGCGTTCCACCACAGGTACCCGGCGGCGATGGCGAGCAGCAGCAGGATCAGGGTCTCGGGGCGGTGCATGGCGGCGATCTGGTGGTGCCAGGGGGCGTTTGCAACGGTGGCCTGCTCCCGAGTCAGGCTGGGCGCGCCAGCGGCGCACCGAGCTTGAGCGACATGTCGATCGCGCGCACGTGCTTGGTCAGCGCGCCGATCGAGATGCAGTCCACGCCGTCCTCCGCGATCGCGCGCACTGTCGCCAGGTCCACGCCGCCCGAGACCTCGAGCGGGATCCGGCCGCCGTAAGGCGCACCGCGGGCGATGCGCACGGCCTGCCGGCGCGTTTCCGCGTCGAAGTCGTCGACCAGGATGCGGTCGCAGCCGGCATCCAGTGCCTCGCGCAGCTGTTCCAGCGTCTCCACTTCCACGACCAGTGGCAATGCAGGATGGTGGGCACGCGCGGCCGCGATCGCCGCGGCGACGGAGCCGAACGCGCGGATGTGGTTCTCCTTCAGCATCACCGCGTCGTACAGGCCCATGCGGTGGTTTTCGCCGCCACCCACGCGCACGGCGTACTTCTGCGCCAGGCGCAGGCCCGGGATGGTCTTGCGGGTGTCGAGGATCCGCGCGCCCGTGCCGCGCACGGCGTCGACGTACGCGGCCACCGCGGTGGCGGTGCCGCTGAGCGTCTGCATGAAGTTGAGCGAGGTGCGCTCGGCGCTGGCCAGGGCGCGGGCGCGGCCCTGGAGCGTGGCCAGCACGGTGCCGGCGGGAACGCGTTCGCCCTCGGCCACGCGCCAGTCGATGCGCACGTCCGGGTCGAGCGCGCGGTGGCAGGCGTCGAACCACGGGCGGCCGCAGACCACCGCCTCCTCCTTGCACAGCAGGTACGCGGCATCGGGGCCGTCGGGCAGCAGTCCGGCGGTGACGTCACCGGGGCCCAGGTCCTCGGCCAGCGCACGGGCGACATCCGCGGCCACGGCATCCGCCGGCGGCGCGAAATCCGGGATGCCCGCGGGCGCGCTCATCACGGGAAGTCCGGAACCTGCGAGGTGGCGATGCCTTCCTCGGCCAGCAGCACCGGGATGCCGTCGTCGACGCGGTACACGGTGCGGCGGTCCCGGGTCACCAGCGCCTCGCGCAGCGGCTCCGGCTGCGGGGTGCCGTCGTTGCGGAGCACCTGGCCCGCGGCGATTGCGCGGTTGAGTGCGTCGAGCCCGGCACCGTCGAGCAGGGAGAGGGGCTGCCGGGTGGCAGGGCAGACGAGGATGTCGAGCAGTTTGCGGTCCATGGCGGCGTGGCTTGGAATGAGCCGGTAGAATACGGCTTTGGGCCGGGAACAGACCAAATGTCCGCAGCCGCCGCTCGCCCGCTGGTCGGCGTCGTGATGGGATCGCGATCCGACTGGGACACCATGCAGCACGCATCGGCCAGGCTCGATGCGCTCGGGATCGCGCACGAGGTGCGCGTGGTCTCGGCGCACCGCACGCCCGACGTCCTGTTCGAGTACGCCGCCACCGCCGAGGCGCGCGGCCTGCGCGCGATCATCGCCGGCGCCGGCGGCGCCGCCCACCTGCCCGGCATGCTGGCCGCCAAGACCACGGTGCCGGTGCTGGGCGTGCCGGTGCAGTCGAAGGCGCTCAACGGCCTGGATTCGCTGCTGTCGATCGTGCAGATGCCGGGCGGCATCCCGGTGGCCACCTTCGCCATCGGCCAGGCCGGCGCGGTCAACGCGGCGCTGTTCGCGGCGGCGATGCTGGCTGCCGACCATCCTGAGGTCGCCGGGGCGCTGCGCGAGTTCCGGCGGCGGCAGACCGAGGAGGTCGCCGGCAACGACGACCCCCGGCGCTGAGGGGCGCGCGGTGACCACGGTCGGCATCCTCGGTGGTGGGCAGCTGGCGCGCATGCTGGCGCTTGCCGGCGCGCCGCTGGGGCTGCGCTTCCTGGTCATGGACAACGCCGCCGACGCCTGCGCGGGCCAGTGCGCGCCGCTGATGGTCGGCGACTACCGCGACGAATCCGCGCTGGCCGAATTCGCGGCGAAGGTGGACGTGGCCACCTTCGACTTCGAGAACGTGCCGGCCGAGAGCGCCGAATGGCTGGCCGCGCGCGTGCCGGTGTTCCCGAACCCGCGCGCGCTGGCGGTGGCACAGGACCGCCTTGCCGAGAAGACCATGTTCCGCGAGCTCGGCATCCCGGTGCCCGAGTTCCGCGACGTGCCCGACCGTGCCGCGCTCGACACCGCCGTCGCCGAGGTCGGCACGCCCTGCATCCTCAAGACCCGCCGGCTCGGCTACGACGGCAAGGGCCAGTTCCGGATCCGGTCGGCCGCGGACGTGGATGCCGCCTGGGAGGCGCTGGGCGCGCAGGCGCCGAAGGTCGGGCTGATCCTCGAGGCCTTCGTGCCGTTCGAGCGCGAGCTGAGCGTGGTCGCCGTGCGTGGCCGCGACGGCGAATTCCGCATCTGGCCCCTGGCGGAGAACTGGCACGTGGACGGCGTGCTCTCGGCCAGCCTGGCGCCGGCGCGGGTGCCGGACGACATGCAGGCCCGCGCGCTTGCGCACGCGCGCGCACTGGCCGGGCGCATGGACTACGTCGGCGTGTTCGCCCTCGAGCTGTTCTGCCGCGACGGCATGCTGCTGGCCAACGAGCTGGCGCCGCGCGTGCACAACTCCGGCCACTGGACGATCGAGGGCGCCGAGACCTCCCAGTTCGAGAACCACCTGCGCGCGGTGCTCGGGCTGCCGCTGGGCGAGACCCGCGCGGTGGGCCACGCCTGCATGCTCAACTGGATCGGCGGGCTGCCCGACGCGGCGCCGGTGCTGCGCGAGCCGGGCGGCCACTGGCATGACTACGGCAAGCAGCCGCGCGCCGGGCGCAAGGTCGGGCACGCCACCCTGCGTGCCGACGGCGCCGCGGAGCTGGCCGCCGCGCTGGAGCGGGTGGGCGCCGCGCTTGGCCGGGGACACCAGGTGGCGCCGGTGCTGGCGGCCCTGCGGGGGGCGTGAACCGGGGCCCACCACGGAACAGGTGGCCCGGCGCCTTACAATATCCCGCCACCCCGGATTCCCGCTTCCGCCGGCCGCCTCGCGCGGGCGGCGGTCCGCATTTGCAGGAGCTTCCCCATGCCCGTGCTCGAACGCATCCGCGCCGAGATCGAGAAACACCCGATCGTGCTGTTCATGAAAGGCACGCCGCAGTTCCCGATGTGCGGCTTCTCCAGCCGCGCCGTGCAGGCCCTGCGCGAAGCCGGCGCGACCACATTCCACGCCGTCAACGTGCTGGCCGACCCCGAGATCCGCGCCAACCTGCCGCGGTTCTCGAACTGGCCGACGTTCCCGCAGCTGTTCATCAACGGCGAACTGATCGGCGGCTGCGACATCACCCTCGAACTGCTCGAGTCCGGCGAGCTTGCGCGCATGATCGCGGACGTCCAGCAGCAGCAGAAGGACGCATGAGCGCGATGGCGGCCGCGGCCGGGACGGAGAGGCTGGATGGACGCGTGGTGCTGGTGGCCGGCGCCACGGGCGGCCTTGGACGCGAGGCCGCGCTGGCCTGCGCGCGCGCCGGCGCGACCGTGGTCCTGCTCGGGCGCAAGGTCCCGCGCCTGAACCGGGTGCATGACGCCATCGCCGCCGGGGGCGGGCAGGCGCTGCTGTACCCGCTCGACCTGGAGGGCGCCTCGCCCGACGACTATGCCGAGATGGCGCAGCGCATCGGCGACGGCTGCGGCCGGCTTGACGGCGTGCTGCACTGCGCGGCCCTGTTCCCCGGGCTGACCCCGCTGCAGCACACCGACCCGGCCGCGTTCGCGCGTGCCGTGCACGTCAACCTCACCGCGCGCTGGTGGCTGACCCAGGCCTGCCTGCCGCTGCTGTCGCGCGCGGAGGATGCCGCGGTTGTGATCGCGATCGACGACCCGGCGCGCACCTCGCGGGCATACTGGGGCGCGTACGGGCTGGTGCAGCCGGCGCTGGAGGCGATGGTGGCGATGCTCCATGCGGAAACGGCGACGGGCAGGGTGAGGGTCAGCGGCCTGCGCCCCGGCCCGATGCGGACCCCGCTGCGCGCGCGCGCCTACGCCGAGGACACGCCCGGCACCACCCGTGATCCCGCCGACTATGCCGGCGCCTGCGTGACCCTGCTCTCGCCGGCCGGCGCGGGTTACCGTGGCCAGGTCTGGAGCCCGCAGCCGTGACCATCCTGTCCGCGGCCCTGCTGCTGTTCCTGATCCTCGACCCGCTGGGCAACATCCCGGTGTTCCTCAGCCTGCTGCGCCGGCTGCCGCCAAGGCGCCAGCGGGTGGTGCTGGGGCGCGAACTGCTGATCGCGCTGGCCGTGCTCATGCTGTTCCTGTGGGCCGGCCGGTACGCGCTGGAGTTCATGCACCTGCGCCAGGAGTCGGTGTCGATCGCCGGCGGCATCGTGCTGTTCCTGATCGGCATCCGCATGATCTTCCCGCCGCCGGAAGGACTGATGGGCGAGATCCCCGACGGCGAGCCCTTCATCGTGCCCATGGCGATCCCGCTGGTCGCCGGCCCCTCGGGCATGGCGGCGGTGATGCTGATGGGCAGCAACGAGCCGGACCGGCTCGGCGACTGGAGCCTGGCGCTGCTGCTGGCCTGGGCGGCGACTTCGGCGATCCTGTTCTCGGCCACCTGGCTGTACCGGCTGCTGGGGTCGCGCGCCCTGGCCGCGATCGAGCGCCTGATGGGCATGCTGCTGGTCGCGCTGTCGGTGCAGATGCTGCTGGACGGCGTCTCGGCCTACCTGGGGAACGGGGCCGCCGGCTGAATGTTGCATGGCACAACAAGTACTTAGCCGGATTTGTTCGAAAGCCGGTGAAATCCAGCCGGATCAATGGGTTCCATGACCCCCGGGCCGGTCCCGGGCTGTCATTCCGGGGTCATGCTGTGTTAACCTGTTGTTAACCGTGATGTGATGTTTTGCCGACCGGGAGAGCGGGATCGCTCTTCCCATTTCGTGCGCGTGACCGCCGCGAAAAGATCCATTCCGTCCGCCATCGTCTTCTTCGTTGCATCGAGGCCAACCATCATGAGTCATCGCAATCGCGTCCGGCTGTCCAGGCTGTCGCTCGGCTTGATCGCCGCGCTCGCCGCAGCCCCCGTCTTCGCCCAGAGCACCTCCGCTGCCGTCGGCGGCGTGGTGACCGACCAGAACGGCCAGCCGGTCGCCGGTGCCGAGGTCGTCATCACCCACGTCGAGTCGGGCACGGTCAGCCGCGCCACCACGGATGCGAGCGGCCGTTACAGCGCGCGCGGCCTGCGCGTCGGCGGTCCGTACGAGATCACCATCACCAAGCCGGGCTCCGGCACCAAGACCGAGGACAACGTCTACCTCAGCCTGAACCAGGCGAACACGGTCAACGCCATGCTCACCGGCGACGTGACCACCCTGGGCACGGTGACCGCGATCGGCATCGCCGGCGGCACGGACGTGTTCAGCGCCAACAAGATGGGCGCCGGCACCAGCGTCAGCCAGCAGCAGATCGAGGCGCTGCCGTCGATCAACGGCAACATCCAGGACTACATGCGCCTTGACCCGCGCGTGGCCTTCATCGACCGCGCTTCCGGTTCGATCTCGGCGGGCGGCCTGAACCCGCGCTTCAACTCGGTCAGCATCGACGGCGTCTCGGCCAGCGACACGTTCGGCCTCGAAGGCAACAACATGCCGACCAAGCGCCAGCCGGTGTCGATGGAGGCGATCGAGGCGATCGACATCAACCTGTCGAACTACGACGTGACCTTCGCCGGCGCCGCCGGTGCCACCGTCAACGCGGTGACCAAGTCGGGTACCAACGAGTTCCACGGCTCGGTGTACAGCTACGTGCGTGACGGCGACTGGTTCGGCGACAACCCGGACGGCACCCCGTTCTCGGGCTTCGAGAAGGAATACACCTACGGCATGACCCTGGGTGGCCCGATCGTCAAGGACAAGCTGTTCTTCTTCGCCAACTACGAGAAGTACAAGCAGAAGTCGCCGGGCACCAGCATCAGCTGGTCCGACTACGACTTCTCCCAGGCCGACCTGGCCGAGGCGCAGCGCATCGCGCGCGAGGTCTGGGGCTTCGAGCCGGGCGAGACCACGGCCGACAACAGCAACACCACGCTGGAGGAGTACGCGGTCAAGCTCGACTGGAACATCAACGACAACCACCGCGCCAGCTTCCGCTACAGCAACCTGGAGCAGGCCAAGGTCCGCCCGGAAGGCTCCAACAGCAGCACGCTGGCCCTGAGCTCGTCGTGGTTCGTGCACGAGAAGGCGGTGAAGAGCTACGTGGGCCAGGTCTTCAGCGACTGGACCGACACGTTCTCGACCGAGTTCAAGGTGTCCTACCGCGACTACTCGGCGGTCCGCGTGGTGCCCGGCGTCATGCCGCAGATCACCATCTACTTCGGCGGCAGCGAGACCGCGCCGAGCGGTGACGCCATCCGCATGGGCGTCGAGCGCAGCTCGCAGAACAACATCCTCAAGACCAAGACCTGGAACTACTTCGGCGCCGCGACCTGGACGCTGGGCGACCACGACGTCAAGTTCGGCCTCGAGTACAGCGAGAACGACATCTACAACTTCTTCGCCCAGGACTACTGGGGCAACTACACGTTCTACGGCCTGGACAACTTCCGGATCGGCAAGTGGACGACCTACGCGCTGAAGACCGAGTCCTCGCCCGGCTCGATCCCGGCGCAGTACACCAACAAGAACCTGGGCGTGTTCCTGCAGGACACCTGGTACGTGTCGCCGAACCTGACCCTGACGTTCGGCGTGCGCGCCGACCGTCCTGAGACCGACCCGGCGCCGCAGTACAACGCCCGCGCCCATGCCGACTGGGGCTACGACAACACCCGGACCTACAGCGGCAGCTTCGTGGTCCAGCCGCGCTTCGGCTTCAACTACATGTTCGACAGCGAGCGCCCGACCCAGGTGCGCGGTGGCATCGGCCTGTTCCAGGGCGACGCGCCGCAGGTGTGGGTCGGCAACAGCTACAGCAACACCGGCCTGAACGCCATCACCTACTCGCAGCGCCTGGGCAACGCCGAGGACTGGGATGACCTGCCCTTCAGCCCGGACGGCAACAACCAGCCGGTCCCGTCGGACCCGGCCGCGGCGCTGATGGACGTCAACCTGATGGCCAAGGACTTCAAGCTGCCGTCGATCTGGAAGGCCAACCTGGCGTTCGAGCATGAGCTGCCCTGGCACGGCGTCATCGCGTCGGCCGAGCTGATCCTGACCAACGTCAAGAACGGCCTGTTCTACCGCAGCCTGAACCTCGGCCCGGGCTACATCGGCCCGGATGGCCGCGTGCTCTACTACAACCCGGCCGCCGAAGGCCGCGCCTGGACCACGAACGATGCCCGCTTCGGCCGCAACCCGGCCTACAACTCGGTGTTCCTGATCGACAACACCAACAAGGGCAAGAGCGAGCAGCTGACGGTCTCGCTGACCAAGCCCTGGACCGCGGACAGCGACTGGTCCTGGAGCCTGGCGTACACCTACACCCACGCCACCGAGGTCGGCGCCCTGACCAGCTCGACCGCGAGCTCCGGCTGGGGCTACCAGTACGGCTTCAACATCAACGAAGAGGTCTCGCGTAACGGCCGTTACGTGATCCGCGACCGCTTCATGGGCACGCTGGACTGGAAGCACAAGTTCTTCGGTGACTACGAGACCCGCGTGGGCCTGGTCTACGAGGGCCGCAGCGGCCGTCCGTTCAGCTACGTCTTCGTGAACGACGCCAACGGCGACAGCCGCACCGCGAACGACCTGTTCTACGTGCCGAAGGGCCCGGGCGACGTGCTGTTCGGCACCCTGAGCAACACCGGCGTGTTCACCCCGGATCCGGCGATGGAGCAGCGCTTCTTCGAGTGGCTGGGCCAGCATCCGGAGCTGAAGCGCTTCGCGGGCACCTATGCCCCGGCCAACGCCTTCCGCGCCGGCTGGGTCAACACCTTCGACCTGCGCATCAGCCAGGAGCTGCCGGGCCTGTTCGACCGCCACAAGACCCTGGTCTGGCTGGACATCCAGAACATCGGCAACCTGCTCAACAAGAAGTGGGGCCGTATCTACGACTACGGCTTCCTCGCCGATTCCCGGGTGGCCACGCTGCAGGGCATCTACGACGGCAAGTACGTGTACAACTACCGCTTCGCCGACGATCCGACGCCGGCCAACAACGACGCCGACGGCGTCAACGCCGGCATCTCGCAGTGGTCGCTGCAGGTGGGTCTGAAGTACGAGTTCTGATCCACTGCCGCTGCCGCGGCATGACGGGAAACGGCCGGGGCGACCCGGCCGTTTCCTTTTGCGGGGAGGCTTGCGCTACAGTCCCGTCCCTGGAGAAGAGGCAGACAAGATGGAACAGAAGACGGAAACGACGGCGGCGAGGGCGCTGCCGGTGGTGAACGCCAGGATCTACCCCAAGGGCGGGCTCGACGTGCTGTCGCGCGACGAGGTGGCCAGGCTCAAGGACGCCTCCAGCGGAGGCATGCACGACCTGCTGCGCCGCTGCGCGCTGGCCGTGCTGACCAGCGGCAGCGCCTCGGACGACCCGCGCGCCGCGCAGGAGCTGTACCCGGACTTCGACATCCACGTGCTGCAGCAGGACCGCGGCATCCGCCTGGACCTGGTCAACGCCCCGGCGATGGCGTTCGTGGACGGCGAGATCATCCGCGGCGTGGCCGAGCTGCTGTTCGCGGTGGTGCGCGACCTGGCCTACATGGCCATCGAACTGACCCCGGACAACGCGGACCTCGAGACCTCCGAAGGCCTGACCAACGCCGTGTTCGGGCTGCTGCGCAACGCCCGCATCCTGCAGCCGTCCGAACCCAACCTGGTGGTGTGCTGGGGCGGCCACTCGATCGGACGTGACGAGTACCAGTACACCAAGAACGTCGGTTACGAACTCGGCCTGCGCGGCCTGGACATCTGCACCGGCTGCGGCCCGGGCGCGATGAAGGGGCCGATGAAGGGCGCCACCATCGCCCACGCCAAGCAGCGCCGGCCGCGCGCGCGCTACATCGGCATCACCGAGCCGGGGATCATCGCCGCCGAGTCGCCGAACCCGATCGTCAACGAGCTGGTGATCATGCCGGACATCGAGAAGCGGCTCGAGGCGTTCGTGCGCATCGGCCACGGCATCATCGTGTTCCCGGGCGGCGTCGGCACCGCCGAGGAGATCCTCTACCTGCTCGGCATCCTGCTGCGCGAGGAGAACGCGCGGATCCCGTTCCCGCTCATCCTGACCGGGCCGACGGCGGCAGCACCGTACTTCGAGCAGATCGACCAGTTCATCCGCCTGACCCTGGGCGAGGCCGCGGCCAGCCGCTACGAGATCATCATCGCCGACCCGGAACGGGTGGCCAAGCGCATGGTCGCCGGGATCCGCAAGGTGCGCGAATACCGGATCGAGCAGAAGGACTCGTTCCACTTCAACTGGGGCCTGCACATCCCGCTGGACATGCAGAAGCCGTTCGTGCCGACGCACGAGGCGATGGCGTCGCTGGACCTGCACCATGGCCGCAAGCCGCAGGACCTGGCCGCGGACCTGCGCCGCGCCTTCTCCGGCATCGTCGCCGGCAACGTCAAGGAGGACGGCATGCGCCGCGTCGAGCGGCACGGCCCGTTCGAGATCCACGGCGACCAGGACATCATGCAGGCGCTGGACGCGCTGCTGCGGGCCTTCGTGGAACAGCGGCGCATGAAGATCTCCGGCGAGTACAAGCCCTGCTACCGCGTGGTGGCCTGAAGCCGGGGGCAGGCCTCAGCCTGCCGTCCCGGCGATGGCCGGGATCGACAGCTCGGCGACGTATTCGCCGGCGTCGTTGCGTGTTTCCAGCCCGCCGCGCCCGCCGGTGAACGCCTCGATCCGCGCCCTGACCGCGGCCAGGCCCACCCCGTGGCCATCCGCGTCCGATGGCGCGTTGCGTGGCAGCGTGTTGCGCACCGTGACCACCGCCATGCCGTCGCCGGCCCGCAGCGAGACGGCGATGCGGCCGCCGGCGGCGTCCGGCTCGATCCCGTGCCGGATCGCGTTCTCGACCAGCGGCTGCAGCGACAGCGGCGGCACGGCGATGCCGTCGATCGCGGGGCAGGGCTCCGGGATCTCCCAGTCGAGCCGCAGGCGCTCGCCGAAGCGCAGGCGCTCGATCTCCAGGTAGCGGCGGGCCAGGGACAGTTCCTCCTGCAGCGGGATCTGCCCGCGCCCGCCGAGCGCGGCGCGGAACAGGTCGGACAGGTCCAGCAGCAGCCGTTCCGCCGCGTCCGGCCTTGCGCGCAGCAGGGCCAGGCCGGTGTTGAGGGTGTTGAACAGGAAATGGGGGCGGATCCGCGCGCGCAGCGCTTCCAGTTCCGCCTGCTTGGCCCGCAGCGCCAGCTGGCGGGCATGCCACTGTGCGTTGAAGGCGGCCACGCCGATCAGGCCGACGACGAGCGCGATGGCGGCCAGCCGCAGGACGAACGTCACCCAGCCCCCGCCCGGGGCCAGCGGCAGGTCGCCGAGTGCCACCCAGGCCAGCCAGCCGACGAAGCCGGTGGCCAGCAGCAGCGCCGCGAGCGCAACCTGCGCGACCACGGGGGGCGGCGCTTCGGCCAGGCGGCGACGGGCGAGGTAGAGGATGCCCAGCGCCATGAAGGCCACCCACTGGATCGTGAGCGAGGCGATGCCGAAATAGGCCAGCCGGTCGCCCGCCACGCCCGGCGCCAGCGCCAGCACCACGGCCAACGACTCACCCGCGAGCACGACCCACAGCAGGGCCCGGGCCTGCCAGAGGGTGTCGAGCGGGCGCAGCGTGTCGCGGACGGGGGCCATGCGCGTACGGGTCGGAAAGCGTCGGGGGCGATTGTGCCCGAGAGCGTGGGGCCGTGCCGGCCATGCGGCCCGGGCGGGGCGGCCACCCATGCCCCGGATCCTGCCGTTCGTCCCGGCGCCGCTGGAGTCCGGCCGGGGGGCTGGATATGTTGGGCCGTCCATGAAGGGGGACTGCATGCATCCTTCCATCCGACCGATTGCCGCCGGAGGCGGTGCCTGCGCCGGATGGCGCCCGCAGGCCGGCTTCACGCTGATCGAACTGATGGTGACCCTCGCGGTCATCGCCATCCTCGCACTGGTGGCCGTGCCGGCGACGCAGTCGCTGGTCAATGGCAACCGGCTGGCCGGCGTCACCGGCGACCTCACCGCCGCCGTGCAGCTGGCCCGCTCCGAGGCCATCCGCCGCAGCGCGCGCGTCACCATGTGCCGCAGCGAGGACGGATCGACCTGCGCCAACGGCACCGACTGGGACCGCTGGATCATCATCGGCCGTGACAACGCCACCGGCCGCAACGACATCATCCGCGATGTGACCGTCGCCGCGCCCGTCCGGGTGGTCGGGCCGGACGACGGCCTCGTTTTCCGGTCCTCGGGGATCCTCGACGAGGAGGAGCGGCTGGTCGTATGCATCGACACCAGCAACCCCGCCGACAACAGGAGGAGCATCACCGTGCTGATCAGCGGCGCGATCACCGCCGGGCGCGAAAGCGGAGACTGCCCATGAACCGTGGAAACCGCCTGCGGCCCATGCGGCCGCCCTTGCACTTGCACAACACGCCGCGCCGGATGCGCGGCGTCAGCCTGGTCGAGGTGCTGGTATCGGTCGTCGTGATCGGCATCGGCCTGCTCGGCATCGCTGCCATGCAGTCCGTGGCACTGCGCGGCTCGCAGGGTTCGCTCGAGACCAGCCAGGCCGTGATCCAGACCACGGCCATCCTCGAGGCCATCCGCGCCAACCGCGCGCGTGCGGCCGATTACAACACGGCCGGCATGGTCTGCAACGTCCCCGCGGCCGCCGGAACCCTGGCGCAGCGGGACCTTGGGAACTGGCTGACCTCGCTGAAGGCGACCATCGGTACGCCCGGCGACGATACGACCTGTGGCCAGATTTCCGGCTGCCCCGCCAACTGCGAGGTCACCGTGCGCTGGGACGACAGCCGCGCCGGCGGCTCCGCCACGCGCACCCTGGTCACGAGGACGCGCATATGAGCCGGATGTCGCATCGGAGACGCCGGGACGCCGCCGGTTTCGGCCTGATCGAACTGATGATCGCGATGGTCCTGGGGCTCATCGTGATCGGCGCAGCGTTCGCGGTGTTCATGTCGAACCAGAGCACGTTCCGCGCGAACGAGGGGCTGGCCCGGATCCAGGAGGGCGTGCGCGTGGCCTTCGAGCTGATGTCGCGCGACATCCGCGCGGCAGGCGGCTCGGCCTGCTCCAACGTCTCGGTCGTGGAAACGACGGATGCAGATTCCCTGCGTTTCCGGGATACGCCCATCACGGGCAATGCCAACGAACTGACCGTGACTTCGGGCGACGACATGGCCTACCGGGTCGTCGCCTCGACCTCGAGCTCGGTGACCCTGGATCCGGACCAGGTCGACGACGCGCGGGAGGTGTTCGAGGAGGATGACCTGCTCCTGCTGTGCAACGCGCGCAAGACCTTCCTCGTGACCGCCACCGGGGTCACGGCGGACACGATCAGCCACACCCCGCTGCCCGACGGTTACGTCCCGACGTCCGACGAGTACGCTCCGCCGGATGCGGTGATGCTCGCCAGGTTCCGCAGCGTCCGCTGGTTCGTGGCCGACAACGGCCGGGGCGGCAGCTCGCTGTACGTCTCGCGCCTCGGCGGCACCCCGGAGGAGGTCGTGGAAGGCGTCCAGAACATCACCTTCTCCTACCTGCGCGACGGCGCGAACCAGTACGTGGCCGCGCCGGGCAGCTGGAACGACGTGGTCGCCGTGCGGATCGACATGACGCTCACCGGGGACGACATCGACGGGCAGGCCCTGACGCGCACCGCGTCGAACGTGGTCAGCCTGAGGGGGCGCACGCTATGAAGAAGCATCGCTTTGCAGGCACGCCCGGCGCGCGGCGCCAGTCCGGCGTTTCGCTGGTCATCGTGATGGTGCTGCTCATCGCCATGTCGCTGCTCGGTGTCGCCATCCTCCGCAGCAGCGCCATGCAGGAGCGCATGGGCGCCAACCTGCGTGACCGCAGCTTGGCCTTCCAGGCCGCCGAGGCGGCGCTTCGCTACGCCCAGGACGTCATCCTTGGCGGCGGGGCCTGGGATACCAACGTGCCCACGCCTGCCGACTGCAACAACCTGGGCATCTGCCCGCCCGGTACGAAGGAAAGCGACGTGACCTGGCGCGACGTCCCGGCCGCGGCGTTCGACGCGACCGCCGCCGGCCTGGCGGCACAACCCGAATACTGGATCGAATACCTGGGCACCGGGCCCGCGCGCAAGGGCGCCTGCGACTCGCTGCCGCCCTCGCTGGACTGCAAGAGCCCGATGTACCGCATCACCGTGCGCAGCCGCGCGGAGGGCCGCGCGGACGTCGTCCTGCAATCCACGGTCGTCAGCCGAATTCCGGATCCGGGAGCCTGATCCATGA
>CALLKI010000087.1 GCA_938008415.1 uncultured Luteimonas sp.
CGCTGCGTGGCGCGTGCCAGCACGCTGAGCTGGTCGTCGGTGAGCCGGTCGAGTTCGGCCTGGGTCAGGGGTTGGGGCTGCATGGGGCTTCTCCTGCGGTGATGCGGATGCGGATTTCCCCGCCATTGCGCGGCTCGTCGTGCAAGAACGGGTGGGGAACGAAGCGGCGGTCATCCACGCCAAGCGCGTCGGCGATGCCGTCCAGGGCCGATTTCAGCGAGGACAGCACGCCGTCTGTGTCGCGGCGGCGCCGGTCGGGCGGGTAGGCGTCGATCCAGAGGTGCAGGCGGCCGGCGGGGAGCTCCATGCGGCACCATCCCGCCTCGCGGGCCAGGGCGTCGGCAGCGCGTCGAGCGGATTTCGCAGCGCGGGCCCGCCGGCTCCAGTGCACGCGCGCGTTCGGGTGCAGGTCGCGGCTCGGCCAGGGGAGGATCAGGTCGCGCATCACGCCCGCACCCCCACCAGCATCAGCCCGGCCAGCACCACCAGCGCCGCCGACACCGCGCAGAGCCCGAATCCCAGCCACCGCCAACTGCCCGGCAAAACGTCCGCGCGCGATGCGTCCGCATGGTTACGCCGCATGCTCAGCCTCCCCCGTTCCGCCCTCGACGATGGCCTCGGCCTGGCGGCGGCTGCAGCCGAACTCGACCATGACCTCCTCGACGCGCTGCTGCAGGGCCTGGGAGCGCGGCCGGCCCAGCATGTCCATGCACTCGGCGATGGCGGCCTGGGCGCGCTCGGGGCTCGCGGGCACCGGCTGGCGCCGGGTGTCGTCGGTCATGGCGGCCACGGGCTCGGGCGGCAGCTCGGCGCCCTGCATCACGTCCTCGCGGGCCAGGTCGTAGGCCTCGCGGAGCATCCGGTCGGCGCGGTCGGCGCTCTCGGTGCGGTAGCGGTGCACGTCGAGGTTGGCCCACACCATGCGGGCGAACGGCGAGGGCTGCCCGCGGGTCAGCTCCAGGCGGACGCGGGCAAGGCTCGGGATGCCCAGGCACATGGCGCGGAAGCGCGGGGCGCTGGGCGGGAACTCGGCGCCCTCGGCCCTGCAGGCGTCGATGCCGGCCTCGATCTGCGCCCGGGTCATGCCGGCGAGAGTCTTGGCCCACTGGGCGCCGGCCGGGCCGCGGCTGCTGTCGCCGTAGGCGCTGGTCCAGGTGTGGCCGTAGAGGGCCGCCATGTGCAACCAGACGAAGTCAGCCAGGGAGCCGGACGGCCTCGCCTGGGATGGCGTCGTCGGCGGGCTGCTCATCCGGCCAGCCGTCGCCGTGTTCGGATTGGGCGCGCTGGACGTTTGCGAGGACGCGGTCGGCTGCGGAGAGTCGGGGGGCGGGAGATGGCTGGCGATGGGTTCCATGTGCGGCTCCGGTCGGGAGGTTTGCGGCATCGGCGATGCGGCCGCGGACGGTGGCGATGACCCAGGCGAAGCCCTTGGGCGGGTTGTGGCCCACGGCCTCGCGCGCGGTGTGTTCCCACATCGCGTCCGTGGCGCCCTCGGCAATGGCGGCGAGCAGGGACGGGTGGCTGGGGTTGGTCTGCAGCAGGCCGCCGCGTCGCATAGCCAGGCAGGCACGGCCGGCGGCGATGGTGGTGGTGGGTTCACCAGGCGCAGGGGGCGTCGTAGCGCGCGCGCGCGCCTCCGAGGTGGTATCCGCTCCCTGTAACCTCTCTGGAGGAATACTGGGTACTGGGGATTGGGACTGGTTAGCCGTGTCGTAACGCGTTACAGGTGGCGTTACACCCTGTCCCGTTACGCATTGCGCCAGTCGTTCAAGGTCGGCGGTCGCGGTGTCGTAATCGGGGACAATGCCGGCCTCGCGCAGGGTGTCGAACAGCTGCTTGCGGCGCTCCCGGTGCCGGCGCACGCGCTCCTTGCCGTTCGCCTTCTTCGCCTCCCGCTCGGGCTGCGCCTCTTGGTAGGCGGCGATCACCGCGTCGGCGCGCTTGTTGCGGTACGCCCCGTCGACCAGCACGAAGAACTCGGCCAGGACAGCGTCGACGGCGGCCTTCTCGTCGCGGGTGCGGGCACGGGCAACCCGGTACGCCTGGTCGGCCGGGATGGGCTGCTCGGTGGCGTAGTAGCGGTCCAGCAGCAGGGTGTAGACCCCGTGCTCGAGCAGGCTCAGGTGGGCGGTGTCGCGTGCGTAGTCGCCCAGGTGCCGTTCGTAGTAGTTCATCGTGCGTTCGCCTTTGAGGTTCGCGCGGTGGCCTGCTCGCGGTCCTCGTCGTGCCAGCCCTGCTGCCAAGCCCGTGCCTCGTCGCGGGATTCGGGGGTGATCCCGTAGCGGGGGCAGGACTCGAGCCCGCGCCCGGCCTGGCGGGCGTAGCGGCCGGCCTGGTAGGCGGTGCTGGTCATGCGGCCTCCCTGATCGCCATGGCCGGCTCGAGGTTCGCCTCGGCCAGCGCGCGCAGCGGCGGCGGGCTGACGCTGTTGCCGACCATGCGCACCGCGTGAGTCGCGCTGATCGGGCGGCCGTCGGCGGTCCGGTCGATGACGTAGTCCGGGGGGAAACCCTGGGCGCGGAACAGCTCGTCCGGGCGGAGCATCCGCAGGCGGATGTCGGTGATGACGTATGGCGTCCCGCGGACCATGACTGTGACCAGCGCCATGCGGTCCCGGGTGGTCACGGTGTCCAGCGGCTCGCGCAGATCCAGCGCGGTGCCGGCCCCGTAGTAGTTGACCAGGAAGGCGGCGACGCGCTCGGCGCCGGCCTGCTGCTCCGGCGACAGCTCCACGGACACCAGCCGCTGGATGCTGCCCTTCGCGCAGATGGTCGGCGCTGGGTCGCGCAAGGCTTGGCCGGCGCCGCTGTAGTAGCCGCCGCATGCCTGCTCCAAGAATGCAGCGACCAGCGCATGGTGTTCACCTCCTGCGGCCACGGTGCGCAGCGGCGACCTGACGCTGGCATCGCCCATGTTGTTGCGCAGCACTGCCAGCGTAGGCGCCACCACGGCGAAGTGCCCACCCTTCACCCCGGCACACTGCGTCCGCAGAGGCTCCATTGGCGACCATGTGCGGCCGTTGCTCGCGTTTGCGAACTCGGTCAGGAAGAACGGCTCGGCCGCCTGCAGGACGTGCTTGACCACGCCTCGGGCGATTCGGCGCAGGGTGGCATCCGCCAGCGGCCGCGGCCGGTCGAAGATCGAGCGCCCCAAGTCCGAGAAGTCGATCGCGGCCGCGGCCGGGACGTAGGCCGACGCGCGGCCGGGCCCGTGCGTCGGCTCGGGCCAGCGGATCGGTTCGCCGTCGCGCCGGGCAATCAGGAACAGGCGTTCGCGGCTGGTGCCGGCGCCGTAGTCGCAGGCGCGCAGCTTGCGCCACTCGACCTGGTAGCCGTAGGCGCGCAGTGCGGCGACGAACTGCCTCCAGGTACGCCCGGCGCGACGTTTGTCCGGCACCAGCTGCTGGTTCTCGACCGGCACACGCTCGCCGGGCGCGGCGACGCTGCCGTCCATTTTGATGACCCG
Source organism: uncultured Luteimonas sp. (assembly GCA_938008415.1). GTDB lineage: Bacteria > Pseudomonadota > Gammaproteobacteria > Xanthomonadales > Xanthomonadaceae > Luteimonas. The sequence goes on from CALLKI010000087.1 coordinate 3,466, forward strand.
GCCAGTGGCCTTGTCCCGCTTGGCAACCAGCGGCCCCCACAGCGTGATCTGCCAGACGTTCTCAATGCTGATGATGCGCGGCGCTAGGCCGACGCGGTCCAGCTGCCCCACCCACTTCAAAACCACCCAGGACAGTGCCCGGATCTTGCGGTTGCGCGGCTGGCCGCCCTTGGCCTGGGAAAAGTGGGTGCAATCGGGGCTGGCGTGGAACCAGCCCACCGGGCGGCCTGCCACGTCCACGCGCGGGTCAGCGTGCCAAATGTCCTCCCGGTGGTGGATGGTCAGCGGGTGGTTCGCGGCGTGCATGCCGATCGCCCACTCGTCGTGGTTGTAGGCCAGCGCCGGGTCGATACCGATCGCCTGTTTGAGCGCCTCGCTCGCACCGCCGCCGCCGGCGAACAGGTCGATGACGATCTCGCCGGGGCGCAGGCGCGACACCTGCGGCGGAGGGAAGTTGAATGCGCGGGAGCCGTCGGCCATCACGCAGCCCTCCTCTGCGCCGCGCGGATCTCCCGCAGCCGCACGACCAGGTCATCCTCGAGGTCCATGGCCAGGAGGTTGATCGCCGGAGGGCGCCCGGGGCGACGCCGGCTGGAAGGACGCGCGCTCATGCCGCCGGCCTCCCGACGAACAGGTCGAGCTGTCCGGCCGGCAGGGCCCACAGGTGCTCGGGCATGCCGAACGGGCCGCTCTGCATCTGGTCGAGCTTCACGAGGGCGCCGGCCTGGGTGAGGTTGGAGATCGCGCGGCGCACGCTGGTGAGCAGCACGCGACCCGGCATGCGGGCGTGGACCTCGGAGGGGCTCAGCGGGCGGCCGGCGGCGCGGAACACATCCAGCACCGCGGCCTCCTGGCCCTTGGCCACGCGGCTGGCGGCGATCAGCCGGCGGCCGGTGAGGCCGGTGGTGTTGTGGAAGCTCACGACGGCGCTCATGGTCACTTCCTCACCAGCCGCGAGTGCCGCGGCACGATTCGATCCGGCAGTGCCGGGTTGGACTGGAGCCAGCCGGGGTTGAAGCCGCGCCACGGGTGGGCCGGCTTTGCTTTGGGCTTGGGGGCTTGGGGCTTGTCGGCGGCCATCAGCGCGCCCTCCCCTTCGCCTTGACCCCGGCCGCGGCCAGCAGGGCCGGCAATTCCTCGACCAGGCCGGCCAGCTTGGCCAGGGCCTCGCGCTGGGCGACCTCGGGGTCGTTGAGGTACTTCTCCACCAGGTAGTGGATGGGCGAGACGTCGCCGGTGACCTCGACGTAGCGCTCCAGCTCGTCGATGGTCATGCCCCGGGGCTTGCCGCCGCTGTCGGAGCCGGCCAGCTTCTCGGTCAGCTTCGACGGGGACAGGTCCAGGCGGCCGGCAGTCTCGACCAGGCCGCGCTGATACACCTGTACGGCCATGTGCTCGCGCAGGCTGCGGGAGCGCTGCGAGATCCCGGGGGAGAAGGTGATGCTGAGTTGGCGCATCCGGTTTGGCTCCTTGGGAATCGTGGGGACGGTGTGTTCCCCGGGATTCCCCTGCTGGGTTGTGAAAATGGCCGCACCCCTCACGGAGACGCAGCCTTGTTCGAGTCAGTACGAACCGCCCCTCCGAACGTCGTGACGCTCGTGCGGATCTGCGGCGGAGTGGTTGCGGTGAGCCGGGTAGCCGGCCAGCTGCAGTTCCG
>CALLKI010000088.1 GCA_938008415.1 uncultured Luteimonas sp.
TGGAACCTCCTGGCTGGGGAAAACATGCCAGAAAGTTCTACTTATGGGGTGTCTGCGGATCGGGGAAGCTTACGCGGGAACCGGAACATTGACGGCACGGGCCGATGGTCGTACTTGTTCGGTCCTGATCCGGGCTGTCCCGTGGCATTGTCCAACCAGAATGGATCCGAGGGGGGATCATGAAACCGACGACCGCTTGCCTGCTTGCCGCCCTGCTTTTCCCGCCGGCCGCCGGGGCCGCGACCAGGGAGACTCCGGGGGAGCTCCTGCGGCAGGGTTACCAGATGATCTGGCATTCGTCGTACGAGAACGTGGAAATCTGTACCCCGGAAAACCCCGCGGTGCTGTCCGGGGGACGCGTCTTCGCCTGCTATGAAAACGAGTTCCCGCGCTACCGCGGGGCGGTCTACGTCATGTCGAGGACGTTCTACTTCAACGACCAGGTGAGCAACTCCACGTACCTGTGCCTCGACGACGAGGGCGGGTGCATCATGGGCGACCTGTCGAACGGGCCCTGATCCCGGCGTGGCCGGCACGGGCCGGAACGGGGCCGGTTCGGCAGGAGCTTCGGCCCCGGTTTGCAGACGGGAGGCACCGTGATCGTCCGGACAGCCCCATGTTCCCGTGACCAGCTCACGGCGCGTGTCGCCGGCGGACGCGGAGCACATCCCGCGAGGGGATTTCCCGCTGGCGGCCGGTTCCCGCGGCGCGCCCGTGGCTGATCCGCACCGCCGGTGGCGCCTGGCCGGAACCCGGGCAGGTGTCCCGCGCTGCAGGCGGGATGGCCTGCACGCCTGGACCGGGACGCGCGACGGCGTTCACGTTTCCGGCACCGGGATGGCGGGCCGGGTTGACCCGGATTGTGCGTGGCCGCAAAGGTATCCGCCCATCTGGAACATGGGAGGTGGAATCGGAACGATGGTGCCGGATGTGGCAACGCTCCTGCTCTGGCTGTTCGTGATCAACCTCGGCACCGCGTTCGGTGCGGGCGTGTACGAGGCACGCGTGGTCGTGCCGGCATGGAAGGATCTGCCGAGGCAGTCGTGGCCGAACACCGGCGTGGAGTTCTGGGCCTACGTGACCACGGTGCCGCTGACCCTGCTGATGCTGGCGAACGCGGTCGCGGCGTGGCTCGATGATGGTCCGGCGCGGCCGTGGTGGCTGGCCGCCGCGGCCATCGCGTTCGTGGAGCGGATCGCGACGTTCACGTACTTCATCCCGACGATGCTGCGGCTGGCCGGTTCGCCCGGCCTGTCCGACGGCGAAGTGCGCGACGGCCTGTCGCGCTGGCTGGCCGTGAACCATGGCCGCAACCTGCTGGTGCTTGCATCCTGGATGGCGGCGCTGGTGGCGCTGACGCGGGCCGCATAGCCGTCCCCCGATCGGCCCGTGCCGCGGAACACGCCGGGCCGTGCATGGAACGGCCCGGGAATTGCACCCGCCAAGACGGGCCACATCTCCCGCCAGCGGATGCTTGGGCACGCGTGCGCGGATACGGATGATTTTCCGGCGGGCGCGTGTTGCCCGTGCATTGCATCCGGAGGCGTCCACGGCTCCGCCCGGTCCCGCCCGCGCCGGGTGCCGCGGGCGAAGTGCAGGCGTACAAGGGAAGACAGACATGGGCAGACTGGCCAGAATCCTCGCGGCGTGGACCCTCGTCCTGCTGGCGGCCGCGCCGGCGGCAAGGGCCTCGGAACGGGAAGGGATGCGGGTCCACATCATCCACGGATACGCGGCGTCGCCCGCGGACCACTGGTTCCCATGGCTCGAGCGGGAACTGGAGCGGCGTGGCGCGAGGGTGGACATCGTCGAACTGCCCGCGTCCGACGCCCCGCGGCCGGAGGCGTGGCTGCAGGCACTGGAGGTGCAGGTGGGGCGACCGGACCGCAACACGTTCTTCGTCGCCCACAGCCTTGGCGGCATCACCCTGCTGCGCTACCTCGAAAGCCTGCAGCCGGAGCCCGAGGTGGGCGGCTACATCCTCGTGTCCGGGTTCAACGACCGCCTGGCGATCCTGCCGCAGCTGGACGGGTTCGTGCGCCCCGAACTCGACCACGACCGGCTGGCGCGCATCGCGTCCGCGCGAACGGTGATCGCGGCGCGCGACGACACGATCGTGCCCTACGGGCTCAGCCTGGAGCTGGCCGATGCGCTGCAGGCGCGGTTCGTGACGGTCGAGCGCGGCGGGCATTTCCTGGGCAGCGACGGCTTCAACGAATTCCCGCTGGTGTTCCAGGAGCTCGAACGGGCGATGGAGGCGGGGCGGTAGCCGTGCGGGCCGCGAAGACCAGGCCGGGCCTGTGGCGTGGCGTTTTCGTCGCGCCTCTGGCGTGTGCCGCCGCCACGGGCGGGCCGGAAGCCTGCCCCGTGGCGGGGGAACTGCCGCACTGGCAGGCCGACTGGTGCATGGCCCTGGTCCGGATCAG
>CALLKI010000089.1 GCA_938008415.1 uncultured Luteimonas sp.
TCGCGCTTGGCGCGGATGAAGTCCTTCACGTCCGGGTGCGAGACGTCGAAGGTGCCCATCTGCGCGCCGCGGCGGCCGCCGGCCGACGACACGGTGAAGCACATCTTGTCGTAGATGTCCATGAAGGACATGGGGCCGGAGGTGTAGGCGCCGGCGCCGGCCACGAACGCGCCCTTCGGGCGCAGGGTGGAGAACTCGTAGCCGATGCCGCAGCCGGCCTTCAGGGTCAGGCCGGCCTCGTGCACCTTCTCGAGGATGGCGTCCATCGAGTCCTCGATGGTGCCGGACACGGTGCAGTTGATGGTGCTGGTGGCGGGCTTGTGCTCCTGGGCGCCGGCATTGGAGGTGATGCGGCCGGCGGGGATGGCCCCGCGGCGCAACGCCCACAGGAAGCGCTCGTACCAGTACTTCTGCTTCTCGGGGGTGGGCTCGGCCTCGGCCAGCGCCTTGGCGACGCGCTGGTAGGTGCCGTCGATGTCGGCGTCCACCGGCTCGCCCGCCTTGGTCTTGAGGCGGTATTTCTTGTCCCAGATGTCCAGCGATGCGGGCTGCATCGGGATTTCCTGTTCGCTGTTCGTCTTCACCGCCTCCAGGCGAACCGTGCTCATGCCTTGTCCGTCTCCCTCTTGCCGGCCAGGGTATGCGCCCCGGCCTGTTGTTCCTGTGAACCGCCCGCGCCCCGGAGCCCGGGAAGCGCCGACGGCAACCCGTCGCCGCGCTTGCGCGCGCCGACCGCAGATGCGTTTTCCTGCGTGGTCCTGCCTGTCGCCGATTCCATCCGCGCCGCTCCCCCGGTCACGCGCCCCGAAATTGCCGATCCCGGCAGAACCCTAGCGATTGGGCCAAGCCCGCCCCGCCGACCACAAGATGTTGTGGCCAAGCGGAATTGCACGCTACGCCCGCCCGGCGCCCATGTCAACGCCTTGACGCGGCCGGCGGCATGGGCACAGGCAGGGACAACCCGGCGGGGCCGGCCGGCGGGCCGCAGGCTGGCCGCCACCGCCCCCCGGACTGCGTTGGTGATCCTGCGTGCACCCCCGGGTCGCCCGCTATGATCGGCCGGCCGGCGGCAGGGGACGCGGCGCGCCGGCCATCGTCCCGGGAAGGAGGGATTGGGGATGCGGAACCTTGCCTGGGTGATGGCCGCCTGGCCCCTGCTCAGCCTGCCCTTGGCCGCGCATCCGGCCACGCCCGGGGAAGGCGGGGCCGCCGCCGCGGAGCGTGCCGAAGCACGCGGGGCCACCGAGCTCGACCGGGTCCTGGTGACCGCGCGGCGCCGCGCCGAGGACGCGAAGGACGTGCCGCAGTCGCTGACCGTGGCCGACGGCGCGGAACTGGAATCGCGCGGCGCCTCCGACATCTCCGACATGGCGATGCTGACGCCGAACGCCACGCTGTACCCCGCGCGGGCGTTCAACAGCAGCGTCACCGCCTACATCCGCGGCGTGGGCCAGTTCGACCCGATCTGGGGCATGGAGCCCGGCGTGGCGGTCTACATCGACGACGTCGCGCTGGCGCGGCCCCAGGGTGCGCTGCTGGACGTGCTGGACGTGGAGCGCGTGGAAGTGCTCCGCGGCCCGCAGGGCACGCTGTACGGGCGCAACTCGACGGGCGGCGCGATCAAGGTGGTCACCCGCGCACCGGGGCCGGAGTTCGGCGGCAAGGCCGTGCTCACGCTCGGCGACTACGCGCGGCGCGACGCGAAGCTGGTGCTCAACGTGCCGCTGTCGGAAACGCTGCGCATGCGCCTGGCCGCCGCCGGCTACGACCGCGACGGCTACGGCCGCAACCTGTACACCAGCGCCCGGACCGGCGGGCGCGACGCCGCGGTGGCGCGCTTCAACGCGACCTGGACGCCGGCCGGCGCAGTCGAGGTGCGCTTCGCCTGGGACCGCACCCGCGACCGCTCCGGGCCGCGCCCGGCGCGGCGCCTGGCCATTCCCGACCCGCGGGTGGACCCGGACCGCATCCCGCCCGACCCCGGCCGCTACGACGTGCGCAGCGAGGCGCCGGAGAAGCTGGCGCTCGACAACGAGGGCGCGTCGGTCACCGTGGACTGGGACGTGCGCCCGGACTGGCGGCTGCGCTCGATCAGCGCCTGGCGCCGTGGCGACTCGCAGGCGGTGATGGACATGGAGAGCCTGTCGCGGCCGTACTGGGTGCTGTACCGCGACTTCGCCGAGCGCCAGCGCTCGCAGGAATTCCAGCTGCACCACGACGGCGGGCGTTCGCGGCTGGTCGCCGGGCTTTACCTGTTCGACGGCACCGAGGCTGGCGACGGCCGCAGCACGACGATCCCGCAGTCGGGCAACCAGGCGCCGCTCTTCAACCGTCCGACCGGCCGGATCCGCACCCGCAGCGCCGCGCTGTACGCCGACTGGCTGCGCGGGCTGGGCGGCACATGGGAACTCGACCTGGGCATGCGCTACACCGTGGAGCGCAAACGCGCGACCGCGTTCAACGCCTTCTACACGGACGGCAGCTACACCGTGGTGCGCATGGTCAACGCGGACTTCACCGACACCGCGGACTTCCGCGAGCCGACGCCGCGGGTGGCGCTGTCGTGGCGGCCGTCGGCGGACACGCTGCTGTACGCGCAGGCCAGCCGCGGCTTCAAGGCCGGCAGCTACAACGTCCGCGCCAACGCGGCGGCCTACCCCGAATCGGTGCACCCGGTGGATTCGGAAACCGTGGTCGCATACGAGGCCGGCGCGAAGTATGCCTCGCCCGATGGCCGCGTGCAGGCCAGCCTGGCGCTGTTCCACAACGACTACCGCGACATCCAGCTCAGCGTGTTCGTGCCCGAGGACGACGGCGTCGGCGTCTTCCCCGACTTCCGCAACGCCGGCGACGGCGTCACCCGCGGCATCGAGCTGGAATGGCAGCTGCGCGCGACGGACCGGCTGCGCTGGTCCGGCCACGTCGGCTACCTCGACGCGCATTACACGCGCTACATGGACGGCGGCGTGGACATCTCCGGCAGCCGCCGCTTCCCCAACGCGCCACGCTGGACCGCGGGCACCTCGCTGGTGGCGGAATCCCCGCTGCGCGGCGCCGGCCGCCTGCGCGCGCGCGTGGACGGCCGCTACCAGGGCGGGACCTGGCCGACCACCGACGCCGAGCCGCTGCTGCGCCAGGGCGGCTACGCGCTGTGGAACGCCTCGCTGGCGTGGACGCCGCCGCGCCCGGGCTGGGAGCTGGCGCTGCGCGTGGACAACCTCACCGACACCTGGTACCGCACCACCGGCTTCGCCTACCAGACGGGCGTCGTCACCGGCTACTACGGGCCGCCGCGCACCTGGGCGCTGACGGTCACGCGCGGGTTCTGACCGCCCTCCCGGCCTCCCCCGCAAGCGGGGGGGAGGTGTCCCGCGCCGCATGCGCGGGACGTGCGGCCCCGCCCCTCCCCCTCAAGCGGAGGAGGTGCCTTTTCCGCCTCCGCCGCCGGATTGCTCCCTTGCCCTGTTTCCGGGGACGAAGGCGATCCTCCTGCGCGGCACTGCCGCGCGGATCATCCGGGCACCCGGCGCGCTGCGCCGGGCCACTGACGCCCTCCTCCGTTCACGGGGGAGGGCTGGGGTGGGGGCAAAGGGATCCAGGCCCCGGCACGGGATCACGCGTCACAGGCGTTTCCGCCCCCCAGCCCAACCTTCCCCCGCAGGCAGGGGAAGGCGCTTTCGCGCAGCCGCGGCCTACTGCTGGCGCGCGGGTTCCATCGGCAGGCGCATGCGCGCCATCAGTTCGCGGAAGCGCGGTTCGTCGCGCAGGTTGCTCCAGCGCACGGGCAGGTCGAGCAGGAGGAAACCCATGCGCATGTCGCGCTCGCGCCAGCCGCGTTCGAGCAGGTCGAGCGCGGCGCCGGTCTCGCCCAGGGCGTTGTGCAGCGACGCCAGGGCCGTGGGCGGGACGTAGCCTTCGCGCCCGCGCGCCTCCAGTTCGCGCAACAGCGCGCGCGTGGCCTCGCGGTTGCCGGCCCGCGCCTCGACCAGGCCACGCACCACCAGCGCGTGGCCGCAGTTCCCGCACAGCTCGCGCGCGCGTTCGATGTCGGCCAGGCCGCCTTCGCGGTCGCCGGACGCGACGCGGCCCATGCCGCGCATCAGCAGCGCCAGCCAGTAGTCCGGGTCCAGTTCCAGCGCGCGGTCGAGGTAGCGCCTCGATTCACCGGGCGGGGCGACGAACACGCCACCGATCGCGTTGATCACCGGCGAGAGCGGATCGAGCGCCATCGCCTGCCTCGCCCGCTCGCGGGCCTCTTCCTCGCGGCCGATGTTGCGCAGCAGGTGGGCGTGGCCGAAGTAGGCGTCGGCGAGGCTCGGGTTGAGTTCGATCGCGCGGTTGAACGCCGCCTCCGAGGCCGCCCAGTCCCAGTCGTACCAGAACGCGATCCAGCCGCGCACCAGGTGCGCCTCGGGCAGGTTGGGGTCGAGCGCCAGCGCGCGTTCGACGAGGGCCTGCGCGCGCGCGAAGGTGTCGTTGGGTTCGGCGTCCGCGGTCGCCACCAGGGTGCGGTAGGCGTTGGCCATGGCGGCGTAGGCGCGCGCGCAGGTCGGGTCGAGGGCGAGCGCGCGGCGGAAATCGGCCAGCGCCAGCCGCGCGCTCTCCGCGGACGGGCGCGCGAGGCGGTACTGCCCGGCGAGATAGGCGCGGTAGGCCCCGGGATCGGCGCCGTCGCAGGGGCTGCGGCGCGCGGCCGCGGCGACCCGGACCGGGAGCGACGCGGCGAGTTCGCCGGCGATGCGGTCCTGCAGGGTGAAGATGCGGTCGGGGCTTTCGTCGAAGCTGCCCGTCCACAGCGCGCGCCCGTCCGCCGCGAGCAGGCGCACGTTGACCCTGACCCTGTCGCCGTGGCGCTGCGCCGAACCTTCGACGACGTAGGCAACGCCGAGCTGGCGCGCGGCCTCGACCGGGTCGTTCCCGGCGCCGGCGAAGCGCTGGCTCGAGGACAGCGGGCTGACGCGCAGCGCGGTCGTGCCGGCGATGCGCGTGATCAGGGTGTCGGCCAGACCCAGTTCGAGCAGTTCGTCGCGCGGGCTTTCCCCGGGCAGGGTGCGGAACGGCAGCACCGCCAGCGCCAACGGCGCGTCCGCGGTCGCGGCTTCCTGCACGGGCGCCGGCACGGCCTCCGGCACGCGCCGCGCCCACCACGACGCCGCCGCCACGATGGCGGCGAGCAGGCCCAGCAGCGCCGGCAGCGCGACGCGCCACCCGGTCCGCGGCGGCGATGGCGGTTGCGGGACCGGGACGTCCCGCGCTGGCACGGGTGCCTGCGCATCGCCGCCTTCCTCCACCTGCGCGACGAAGCGGTAGCCGCGCCCGGGCACGGTGACGATGTAGCGGTGGTCGCCGGCGCCGGTCCCCAGCGCGCGCCGCAGCGTGGAGATGGCCTGGGTGAGGTTGTTCTCCTCGACCACGCGCCCGGCCCAGACCGTGGACAGCAGTTCGTCCTTGCCCACCACCCGGTCACGGTGCCGCAGCAGCGTCATCAGCACGTCGAAGGCGCGGGCGGTCAGCGGCACCGGGACGCCGCCGCGGTCGCGCAGCTCGCGCGCCAGCGTGTCGACCACGAAGCCGTCGAACCGGTAGTGGCGGACCTCTCCGGACATCCTGCGGCAGGCGGTTTCAGCAGATTTCAGACTCTTTCACAGATTCCACATGGACGCCACAAGGCGCCGGCGCGGAGGCTGCGGCCGTTCCCGCACATCCACGGGAACGTCCCCCAGCCTGTGAAGGAGACCGCCATGTACCTCCGCCCGATCGCACTCTCCACCCTGTTCCTCCTCGCCCTGCCCGCCGCCGCCCATGGCCCCGCCCACCCGCAGGGTCCTGCCCATCCGCTCCCGCCAGGCCACGCCCCTGCCGGCGCCGCCGACATGCTGACGCCCCGCGCCAACCGGCTGGCCGGGATGTGGACCACCGACATCCACGTCAGCCCCGCGGCCTGCACGCCCGGGGCGCCGCGGCCGCCGCTGAGCGGGCGCAACACGATGGTGTTCAACGCCGGCGGCACCCTGGTCGAGAACCCGCAGGTCACGCCGCCGGGCGTGCCGGGCGCGGCGCAATTGCGCTCCTTCGGCATCGGCACCTGGTCGTACGACGTGCGCACCGACCAGTACCGTGCGGTGGTGCGCTTCGACTGGTACTCGAGTACCGACGGCAGCTACCTCGGCTACCAGGTCATCGAGCGCACGCTGCTGCTCGGCAACGACCAGAAGACCGCCTTCGGCCCCGTCACCGCGACCCGCTACGCGCCCGACGGAAGCATCGTCGCCAGGCTCTGCGGCGAGGCCATCTCGACCCGCACCTGACGCCCGAAGAGCGTTGCGGGCCGCACGCCGGCCCGCAACGCATCCCCTGCATGGAGACCCGTGCCATGGATACCCGCGCCCTTCCGAAGCTCACGCTGTGCGCCCTCGCGCTCGCCCTGTCCGCATGCGGCGGCGGTGGCGGCCGGGGGCTGGTGGCCACTCCGCCGCCCGCCTCGCCTCCCCCGCTACCGCCTGCGCCACCACCCCCACGGGTCGACCTCTGCCCCGCTCCCGTCACCAGCGACTGCATCGTGTCCCTCGATGTCGGGGAAGATGCGGACGCGGTGCGCATGCGTCCCGTCCAGAGCGACCATGCCCTGATCTTCCTCGGTGGCGGCCCCCTGTGGCTCGTGGAGCGCAACAGGTTCTCCGGTGGCACGCGGGTCGAAGGCAGCACCATGTGCGTCCACGGCACCCTGGAATCCGACGTGCAGGTCCTCCCCGGCGGGGAGTTCCACCTGTATCACACCCTGACCGGCAACCTGGACAACCGGGGCACGGTCCACCTCAGCGGTACCGTCACGGGCGACGTCACCAATTCCGGGCGCATGGAGGCCCCCGAGTATTCGGGCCGCCGAATCGAAGGCGACTTCACGCAAACCGCCGAGGGGACCCTGGTGTTCACGCTCGAGCCGCACGACTGGGACAGGACGGGCGCGCTGCATGTCGGCGGCCACGCCAGTCTGGCGGGCACCCTGGAGCTGACCGCGCCCTTGATCGAGGGAGAGTACGTGCTGCCCACGGCTGGCTATTACGGGATCCTGCACGCGGACGGCGGCATCTCCGGCACGTTCGATCAATGGACCTCCCCCGGCCTCGCCATCACCGGCAGACTGCGCTACGAGAAAAAGGATGTCCTGTTCGAGCTGACACGCATCTCGGCCAAGGGAGCGATGGTCCAACGCGGCATCGCCCGCCGGCTGCCGCTGGCCGGCGCCGCCAACCTCGACGCCGCGCTCGCCGTCGCCGACACCTTCGCCACCGCACCGCGCGGGACGCTCCCGGCGCGGCAGCGCCGGTTCCTGGACTCCGCGGGCGCCCTGCTCTGGCTTCGCGACACCGTCCAGGCCGAACGCAGCTTCGACAGCCTCGCCGGCCACGCCCACGCCGCGGCCGCCGACCTCCTGCTCGACCAGTCCGCGCGGATCGCCGAACGGCTCGCCGCCCGCCTCGCGGGCCTGCCGCACGGGACCGCGCCGCAGGCCTGGGACGCTTCGCTCGGCCTCCGCACCGGCGGCCACCTGTTCGATGCCCGCGCCACCGGCACCGGCCTGTGGCTCTCGCCCCGCCTGCTGGTCGGCGCCAGCCTCGCCGAAGGCCGGCTGCTGGCGGACTTCGACCACCTCGGTGGACAGGCCTCCGGCGAGGCCTCCTCCGCCGGCTTGCACGCGCACTACCGCGGCGACGGCTGGCACGCCACCGGCGCCCTCTCCGCCGGACGCGCCTGGCTGCCGCTGCAACGCCCGATCGAACTCGGCCCCGAACGCCGGCACGCCGCCCGCTCCACGCGCCACTTCGGTCACGTCTCGCTCCACGGCGAGGTCGGCCGCGACCTCGCGTTCGGCGGCGGCCGGCTGGTCCCGTTCGCCAGCCTCGACTACGGCATCGTCCGTGGCGATGCCTTCACCGAGCTGGGCGACACCGGGCTGGAACTGGCCGGCGGCCCCTCGCGGCAGTCGCGCCTGACCGGCGCGGCCGGCGTCCGCTATGCGCGCGACTGGACCCTCGGCGCCTGGCCGGTGCGGCTGGAACTGGACCTGCGCCACCGCCGCGACCTGGGCGACGGCGGCCTGCCGCTGGCCGCGTTCGTCGGGGTGCCGGAGGTCCGCTTCGCCCTGCCCCGCGACCGCGCGACGGAAGCGGCCGCGCTGCGCCTGGGCCTGGGCGGCCGGCTGGGGCCGCGCATGCGCTGGTCGCTGGACTGGAACCGCGAGACCGGACGCCGCGACCCCGCTGCCTGGCACTTCGCGTTCGAACGCGCACTCTGATGGCGCATCCTCCGGCCGCCCGCGGGGGCGTCCGGCACGCGGGCCCCGCCGTGGATGCGGCGGGGCCCGCGCGCGTCGCGCTCACGTTGTGCCCGCGCGCCCCATGCTTCAGTATCAATTGAGCGTGGCGCGCCGACACTTTCCTGTCCCCATCGAGAGCGAAAGACCGGAGTTTCGATGAGAGCTTCCACCCGGACCCTGCTCGCCCTGTCCCTCGCCGCCGCGTTCGGCGGCTTCGCCGCGACCGCCGTGCGCGAGGCCCTGGAACAGCCGGCGAAGGCCGAGCCCGCCGCGCCGCCGGCAGTGTCCGTGCCGGCGGCGGCCGCACTGCCGTCGGCGGTGGACGGCCAGCCGGTGCCGACCCTGGCGCCGATGCTCAAGCGCGTGCTGCCGGCGGTGGTCAGCGTGCATACCAAGCAGCGCGTGCGGGTGAGCCCGTTCGGCAACGACCCGTTCTTCCGCCGGATGTTCCCGGAACTGACCCAGGAACGGATCAACGAGTCGCTCGGCTCCGGCGTGATCGTGGACGCGGCGCGCGGCTACGTGCTGACCAACCACCACGTGATCGAGGGCGCCGACGACGTGTCGGTGACGCTGTACGACGGCCGCACGTTCAAGGCCGAGTTCATCGGCTCGGATCCCGACACCGACGTGGCGCTGATGCGGATCCCTGCGGACGACCTGACCGCAATCCCGCTGGCCAACGGCAACGACCTGCAGGTCGGCGACTTCGTGGTCGCGGTGGGCAACCCGTTCGGCTTCACCCAGACGGTGACCTCGGGCATCGTCTCCGCGGTCGGCCGCAGCAACCTGCCGGGCATCGGCTTCCAGAACTTCATCCAGACCGACGCCTCGATCAATCCCGGCAACTCCGGCGGCGCCCTGGTCAACCTGCGCGGCGAGCTGGTCGGCATCAACACCGCCAGCTTCAACCGCTACGGCAGCGACGCCGGCAACATCGGCCTGGGCTTCGCGATCCCGATCGACCTGGCGCGCAACGTGATGCAGCAGCTGCTGGCCACCGGCGAGGTGCGCCGCGGCACGCTCGGCATCGACACGCAGACGCTCAACGAGCGCATCGCCGCCGGGCTCGGGCTGCCCGCCGGCACGCGCGGCGCGGTGGTGACCCGCGTGCACGGCGACTCGGCCGCCGCGGCCGCGGGCGTGCGCGTGGGCGACGTGATCGTGGCCGCGAACGGCCAACGCATCGACGGCAGCATCGCCCTGCGCAACTTCCAGGGCCTGCAGCCGGTGGACGCGCCGGTGACGCTGGAGCTGCTGCGCGACGGCAGGAAGCTCCAGGTCTCCACGCGCCTGCGCGCACTGCCGCGCGACGGCGCCAGCTACGACGAGCGCCTGGCCGGCGCGACCTTCGCCGACCTGCCCGAGGCCCTGCGCCGGCAGAACCCGGATGCGCGCGGCATCCTGGTCGAGAAGGTCGAGCCGGGCAGCCGGGCGTGGCGCAACGGCCTGCGCGCAGGCGACTACATCCGCGCCGCCAACAGCGGCGAGTTCCGCGACCTGGCCGGTTTCCGCGATACCCTGTCCGACCAGCCCAGGGAGCTGGTGCTGCAGGTTTCACGTGGCGGACGCATCGGCAACCTCATCATGCGCTGACCCCGACGCCATACCGCAAGGCCAGAAGGAGACCCGAAGATGAGCCGTTCCCCGACCGACAACCTCAAGGCCAACCTCGGCGAAGCCGGGGAGCACCTCAAGCAGGCCGCCACCGAAGCCGGCTCCGCGATCCGCAACGCCGCCGGCGCCGCCGGGGAGGAACTGCGCGCGGGCAAGGCCAGCGTCAAGGCCGAGCTCGCCGACTCCGCCCTGGCCGGCATCTCCGCGCTGGAGGAAGGCGGTGGCGCGGCGCGCGAGCAGATGGACGCGTTGCTGGAGAAGGGCCGCGACCTGATCGACAGCGCCGCGGACCTGATCCGCGAACGCCCGCTGGCCTCGTTCGGCATCGCCTTCGCCGCCGGCTTCATCCTGGCCAAGCTCGCCCGCGGCAGCGACAGGTAAGCCCAGGCGCCCGTGACCGGGGAGACGTCCAGCGACGGCGCCTCCGCGCGCGGCGACGCCAGCGCGGGCAAGGCGCCGGGCATCGACGAGAGCGTGCGCGCGCTGCGCGACGAAGGGCGCGCCACGCTCGATGCCGCCCTCGATTCGCTGCGCGCGCTGCGCCGGCTGGTCTCGGCCGACCTGGCGCTGGCGCGCAGCGCGCTCGGCCGCGCGCTGGCGTGGACCGCGGTGGCGGTGGTGTTCGGCGCCTCGGCTTGGCTGCTGGTGATGGCCGCGCTGATCGCGCTGATGCAGTCCCGGGGCCTGTCCTGGCTGGCCTCGCTCTCGATCGCCGCGGTGCTGAGCCTGGCGGTAACCGTGCTGGCCGCGTGGCGGGTCTCGGTGTTCTTCGACTACGCCGGGATGCACGCCACCCGCCGGCAGCTGTCGCGGCTGGGCCTGTTCCAGGAAGACGAGGACGACGGGGACGGGAAGCCCGAAGGGGACGGCAGCGCGCCGCCACCCTCCAGCGGCGGAAGAGGCGCGCCGTGAAGTTCGAGGTGCTGCGCCGCCGGGTCGAACGCGCCGAGCGCCTGGCCGTCGCACGGCTCGACCTCGTGGCCGGGCAGCGCGCGCGCCTGCGCGAGACCTGGAAATCGGCGTGGACGCCGGGGCGCATCGTGCTGCTCGGCCTGGCCGCCGGCTTCCTGATCGCGCGTGCGCGGCCCTGGCGCGCACTGGGTGCACTGGGCGCGGTGTCGGCCACACGCTGGATCGAACTGGCCGCCAGCCTGTCGGGCCTGTTCGCCTCGTTCAAGGCGGGGCAGGCGGTCGGCGAGGGGGACGCAGAGGATGGAGCTGGCGGCGCTGCGCAGCCCGCGCAGGCGCCGCCTCCCGCCGGTGCCGCGGCGCACAAGGACCCCGGGGCCGTCCCGGCCGGGGAAGATCCCGAGCCGGTCCCGCGCGAATGGCGCCGCCGGCCCGATCCGGCGTGGGACAGCCCGCCCCCGCCTGCCGAGGCGGCCACGGAACTCTCCGAGCGCTGAGCGGGAATCCGCCGCGCCGGCCTACAATGCCGCGGTGGGTTTCATCGTCCGCGCCATCACCCTCGACCTCGATGACACGCTCTGGCCGTTCGCGCCGATCGCCGAGCGGATCGAGCGCGTGCTCGACGCCTGGATGCGCGAACACAGCCCGGCCACCGCGGCGATGTTCCCGGTCCCACAGATGCGCGCGCTGCGCGAGCGGGTGTGGCGCGAGCACCCGCACCTCGCGCACGACCTCAGCGCGCTGCGCCGGCTCACGCTGGAAATCGCGCTGCGCGAGAGCGGCGGCGACCTGTCGCTGCTCGACGCCGCGTACGAGGCCTTCTACGCCGAGCGCAACCGCGTGGAGTTCTACCCGGACGCGCTGGACGCGCTGGAGCGGATCGCGCGCCGCGTGCCGGTGGCGGCAGTGACCAACGGCAACGCCGCCCTCGCCGTGATCGGCATCGACCACCTGTTCGCGGCGGCGCTGCACGCGCGCGAGCACGGCGCGGCCAAGCCCGACGCCGGCATCTTCCACGCCGCCTGCGAGCGCCTGGGCTGCCCGCCGGGCGAGGTGCTGCACGTGGGCGACCACGCCGAAGTGGACATCGTCGGCGCGGCGCGTGCCGGGCTGCGGACCTGCTGGATCAACCGCGTCGCCGCGCAGTGGCCGCCGCACGAACCCGCGCCGGACCTGCATTTCGACACCCTGGCGGGGCTGGCCGACTGGATCGAGGCACACGCTGGCCTGTGACACGGGCGCGGCCGCCGGGGATGCGGCAGACTATGCACATGACCGACACGCTCCCCCCCGGTTTCGGCGCCGCGAAGGCCGACGCGCTTCCCCTCCACATCGTAGATGCCGAAGGCTTCCCGGCCTGGCGCGACGCGCAGCCGCCCGCGGTGTGGGCCTGGCTGGCCGCGCAGGACTACACGGGTGCCGCCGGCAGCTGCGTGCTGCTTCCCGGCGGCGACGGCTGCGCGGGCGCGGTGCTGGGCATTGGCGACCCGCTCGACGCGTATTCCTACGCGCATGCACCGACCGCGCTGCCCGTTGCCGACTGGCGCGTCGCCACCGCGCTCGACGAGGCGCGCATGCGCGCGCTGCAGCTGGGCTGGGGCCTCGGGGCCTACCGCTTCACCCGCTACCGCGACGGCGGCCGCGCGCCCGCGCGGTTGGCGGTCGGCGCGCCCGACCCCGAGGTGGCCGCCGTGCTCGCCGCCTGCGTGCGCGTGCGCGACCTGGTCAACACCCCGACCGAGCACATGGGACCGGCCGAACTCGAGGCGGTGGTGCGCGGGCTCGCCGCCACGCACGGCGCGCAGTTCGAAAGCATCGTCGGCGACGAGCTGCTGGCGCGGAACTTCCCCGCGATCCATGCCGTCGGCCGCGCCTCGCACCGCGCGCCGCGGCTGCTCAGGCTGCAGTGGGGCGAAGCCGGGCACCCGCACGTCGCCATCGTCGGCAAGGGCGTGTGCTTCGACACCGGCGGCCTCGACCTCAAGCCCGCCGACGGCATGCGCCTGATGAAGAAGGACATGGGCGGCGCGGCGCACGCCATCGCCCTGGCCGGGCTGCTGATGGCGCGCCGCCTGCCGGTGCGCGTCACCCTGCTGGTGCCGGCGGTCGAGAACGCCGTCGGCCCCGACGCCTACCGCCCCGGCGAGGTGATCGCCACGCGCAAGGGCCTGAGCGTGGAGATCGACAACACCGACGCCGAAGGCCGGGTGATCCTGTGCGACGCGCTGGCATACGCAGGCGAACTGTCGCCGGACCTGATCCTCGACTTCGCCACGCTCACCGGCGCGGCGCGCATCGCGCTGGGCCCGGACCTGCCGGCGCTGTTCGCCAACGACGACCAGCTCGCGGCCGACTGGCTCGCCGCCGGCGAGCGCGTGCGCGACCCGGTGTGGCGGATGCCGCTGTGGCGCCCGTACCTGCGCTACCTCAACAGCCATATCGCCGACATCGCCAATGCCGGCTCGCGCATGGCAGGCGCGGTGACCGCTGCGCTGTACCTGGAGCGCTTCGTGCCCGAAGGCACGCCCTGGGCGCACCTCGACGTCTACGCTTGGAACGACAGCGCCCGCCCGGGGCGCCCACCGGGCGGCGACGCGCTCGGACTGCGTTCGGCCTACGACATGCTCAGGGCACGCTACGCCCGCTGAGCGCGGTCAGCGCAGCCAGCCGCGCGCCGCGCCTCGGCGCGCGTAGACCCACAGGGACAGCCCGGCCAGGGCGATGACCAGCGGGAACAGCGCGCCCTGCGGCCCCGACAGCCGCCAGGCGGGCGTGGTCAGGTAGTACCCCGAGAAGTTGACCACGATCCCCAGCAGCGACAGCAGGAACACCGGCTCGGCCCAGCGCCGCCCCAGCAGCAGGCCGAGCGAACCGAGCACGCCGCCGACCGTACCCACAGCGAACGGCACGAAGACCCAGCGGGGCATCGCCGCGAATGCCGCCTGCTGTTCCGGCGCCCAGCCGGCGATGGTTTCCGGCGTGGCGGTCAGGTGGTACCAGAACGACCACAGGCCGGCCAGGTTCCACAGCAGGGCGAGGACGGCGACGATCTGGACGTGCGTCGGGCGGGCATTCACTGTCATGGCGGGGCCTCCGGTCAAATCCTGCCCATGTTCGCCGCGACCGCGCCCCCGGCAAGTACCGTCCGTCGGAACGCCAGTCAGAGCCAACCCTTCTCGCGCGCGAGCCGGTAGGCCTCGATCCTGTTGCCCACGCCGAGCTTGCCGATCGCGTCGGACAGGTAGTTGCGCACCGTGCCGTGCGAGAGGCCGAGCCGGGCCGCGATCTCGTGCGCGCCCAGGCCCTCGCCAGCCAGCCGCAGCACGCGGCGCTCGCGGTCGTTGAGCGGGTCGGACCCGCTCCATGCATCGAGCGCGAGCTGCGGGTCGATCGCGCGGCCGCCACGGTGCACCTGGCGCAACGCCTCGGCCAGCCGTTCCGCCGGCGCGTCCTTGAGCAGGTAGCCCGACACGCCCGCCTCCAGCGCGCGACGCAGGTAGCCGGCGCGTGCGAACGTGGTGACGATCACCACCTTCACCGCAAGCCCGTGGCGGTGGATGCGCTGTGCCAGTTCCAGCCCGGTCAGGCCGGGCATCTCGATGTCGGCGACCAGCAGATCCGGCTTGAGCCGCTGCAGCTCCCGCCACGCGGTCTCGCCGTCGCCCGCGGTGCCGGCCACCTCGATGTCCTCCTCCATGCCGAGCAGCGCCGCCAGCGCGTCGCGCAGCATCGTCTGGTCCTCGGCGATCAGTACCCGGATCATGGCCGTGGCATCCACCCCCGTGCGGCACGTTACCAGAGCGTGCCCGTGGCAGGCGCCCCGGCCAGCGGTATCCGGGCCTCGATCCGGGTGCCGTCCTTCCCGGACTCGATGCGCAGCCGGCCGCCCAGGCCCTCGATCCGCTCGCGCATGCCGGTCAGGCCGTTGCCGGGCACGATCGCGCCGCCGCGACCGTCGTCGGAAATCCGCAGCACCGCCTCGCCGTCCTCGATCGCGAAGCCCGCCCCGGCGCGTCGCGCGCGGGCGTGGCGCTGGATGTTGGTCGCCGCCTCGCGCACCGCGAGCGCGAACGCGCTTTCCACTTCCGGTGGCAACGTGCCCGTCCCGAGCGATTCATCGACGCGGTACTCGAACGCGACGCCGTCGGATTCGAGCAGCAGCTTGGCGGAGGCCAGTTCCGCGGCGATGCCCGCGGCGCGGATGCCGCTGACCGCGCGCCTCACCTGCGCAAGCGCCTCGCGCGCGACGCGGCTGACCGCGGCGATCTCGCCGCGCGCCGCCGCCGGGTCGCGCTCCAGCAGCCGTGCGGCGAGGTCCGACTTCAGCGCCACCATCGACAGGGTGTGGCCGAGCAGGTCATGCAGGTCGCGACCGATGCGCTCGCGCTCGGCCAGCGCCGCCAGCCGCCGCACCTCGTCCTGCGACATCCGCAGCATCGCCTCGCGTTCCTGGTTGATCCTGTCGAGCAGGCCCAGCATGCCGATGATCGCGCTCACCACCGGCATCCACAGGACCGACTGCCACGGATAGTCCAGGTACCTGGCCCAGGCCAGCAGCAGCGCGTTGAGCACGGCCAGCAGCGCGAGGTAGCCGGCCACCGAACCGCCGCGGCACGGGCGCAACAGGATGGAGCCGAACACGAAGTAGCTGAGGCCTGACGGATACCAGGGCAACAACGCCAAGCACAGCGCGACCATGCCCCACGCCGCCTGCCGCGCGCGCCGTTCGGACGACGTCACCACCACCACATAGAGCGCGACGAACAACGGGTACGACAGCAGCGTCAGCAATGCCCAGCGCTTCGTGTAGCCGTACCCGCCACCGGCGAACATCGGCGTCAGGAACACCCACGCGGTCCAGACCAGGTGCACGAACGGCAGCCATGGCGGCCGTCCCGCCCGCATGTCCTGTGCGACGGGCGAGTCGGGGGCGATGCTCCAGAAACGCTTGCGTGCGGGACCATTCATCGTCAGCGCGATCCTGTTTCCTCCGGCACGCTCCAGCCGGGATATGGTATGCCAGCCGCATGCCCTGCCCCCGCGGCCTGCCGCATCACGCCGCCCCGGCGACGCCTCGTGCCGCGCTTGCCGGCACCGCCACCGCGGGCCATCGGATCCTCCACCGCAACCACGGCGACATGGTCCCCCGGGGATCCACGGGACCTGCATTCCCGGCC
This sequence comes from uncultured Luteimonas sp., assembly GCA_938008415.1. Lineage (GTDB taxonomy): Bacteria > Pseudomonadota > Gammaproteobacteria > Xanthomonadales > Xanthomonadaceae > Luteimonas. The sequence continues at coordinate 16,021 of CALLKI010000089.1, forward strand.
GTCAGGCGAAACGGCTGACAGCTGTCACGCCACGAACCGGGGCGGCGGGCCTATGCTGGCCCGGCCATGACCACCGGCAGGCCACATCCGGCTCTGGTAGGGTCACATCCGCAGCCGGTCCACGTCCTGTCCTTCCATGAACACGAACGCAGAACTGCTCAGGGAACTCCGCATCGACCGCTCCGCCGCCCCGCCTCCGCGGCGCAAGGGGCCGTGGATCGCGGCCGGCATCGCCGCGCTCGCCATCGTGCTGGCCGTCGCCGGCTGGATGGTCTTCGGCCGCGACGGTGCCATCCCGGTCGAGACCACCTTCGCGGTGCCGATGGCGTCCGGCGGGGCCCCGGCCTCGGTGCTCGATGCCAGCGGCTACGTGGTCGCCCGGCGCATGGCCACTGTCTCGGCCAAGGTCACCGGCCGGGTCAGGGAGGTGCTGATCGAGGAAGGCATGCGCGTGGAGCAAGGCCAGGTGCTGGCGCGCCTGGACCCGGTGGACGCCGAGCAGCAGCGCGCGCGCGCCGCCTCGCAGCTGGAGGCCGCGCGCAGCCAGCTCGGCGCGGTCGAGGCCCAGCTGAAGGAGGCCGAGGCCAACGCTGTGCGCCTGGAAACCCTGGCGGCGCAGAAGCTGGTCCCGCAGGCACAGTACGAGCAGGCCGTGGCCCAGCGCGACAGCCTGCGCTCGCAGCTTGCGACCGCACGGCGCAACGTGCAGGTCGCCGCCGACGGGCTGCGCATCGCCGAGCAGGGCATCGAGAACACCATCGTGGTGGCGCCGTTCTCCGGCGTGATCACCGCCAAGGCCGCGCAGGAGGGCGAAATCGTCTCGCCGCTGTCGGCCGGCGGCGGCTTCACCCGCACCGGCATCGGCACCATCGTCGACATGGATTCGCTCGAGGTCGAGGTGGACGTGGGCGAGGCCTACATCGGCCGGGTGCAACCGAAGATGCCGGTGGAGGCGGTGCTCAACTCCTACCCCGACTGGAAGATCCCGGCCGAGGTCATCGCCATCATCCCCGCGGCGGACCGCGGCAAGGCCACGGTCAAGGTGCGCATCGCGCTGAAGGAGAAGGACCCGCGCATCGTCCCCGACATGGGCGTGCGCGTCAGCTTCCTCGAGCCGCCGAAGGCGGACGAGGAAAAGCCCGAAGGCGTGCGCGTGCCCGCCGATGCACTGGTGGAGCGCGACGGGCGCACGGTCGTCTTCGTGGTCGGCGACGATGGCCGGGTCGCGCTGCGCGAGGTGGCCACCGGTTCCACGCTGGGCCGCGACCGCCAGGTGTTGTCCGGGCTGTCGCCCGGCGACGAGGTGGTGCTGGACCCGCCGGCCGGCCTGCACGACGGTGCCCGCGTGCGGCGCGCCCCCGAAGGCACCGGCAACTGAGGATCGCCCGCGCGCGATGGAACGCGCGCCCGTCCCGGCAGGGATGTCGAAAAACGCGGCTGTCGGCCGTCGTCCGTGCATCGCGCGGCCACGGCCGCGCATCGGCCCGGTTTCCATTTCCCAAGCGAGGTAACGCCATGTCTCCGCTGGTTTCCATTCGCAACCTGCACAAGACCTACCAGCGCGGCCCGGAGAAGGTCGACGTGCTGCACGGCATCGACCTCGACATCGGGCGTGGCGAGTTCGTCGCGCTGATGGGCCCGTCCGGCTCGGGCAAGACCACCCTGCTGAACCTGATCGGCGGGCTGGACACGCCCAGCGAAGGGCAGATCGAGATCGAGGGCGAGCGGCTGGACACCATGACCCCTGGCCAGCTCGCCAACTGGCGCAGCCGCCATGTCGGCTTCGTGTTCCAGTTCTACAACCTGATGCCGATGCTCACGGCGCAGAAGAACGTGGAACTTCCGCTGCTGCTGACGCCGCTGCCGGCCTCCGAGCGCAGGCGTCGCGCCGAGATCGCGCTGGGCCTGGTCGGCCTGGCCGAGCGCCGTTCGCACAAGCCCAACGAGCTGTCGGGCGGACAGCAGCAGCGCGTCGCCATCGCCCGCGCCATCGTCTCCGACCCGACCTTCCTGATCTGCGACGAGCCAACCGGCGACCTCGACCGCCAGAGCGCGGAGGAAGTGCTGTCGCTGCTGCAATTGCTCAATCGCGAGCACGGCAAGACCATCGTCATGGTCACCCACGACCCCCGGGCCGCCGCGTACGCCACGCGCACCCTGCACCTGGACAAGGGCGAGCTGGTGGACGCCCCGGCCATGGCGCACTGACCAGGAGGCACGGCGATGAAATACCTTTCCCTGGTCTGGGCACAGCTGTTCCGCAGCAGGACGCGGTCGCTGCTGACCCTGCTGTCCGTGGTCACCGCCTTCATGCTGTTCGGCCTGCTCGATTCGGTGCGGGTCGCGTTCACTGCCGGCGCCAGCAGCGTGGCCGGCTACGACCGGCTGGTGGTGTCCTCGCGGCTGTCGATCACGCAGATGCTGCCGTACCGCCTGCACTCGCAGATCCAGGCGGTGCCCGGCGTGAAGCAGGCCGTGTACATGGCCTGGTTCGGTGGCATCTACCAGGACCCGAAGAACTTCTTCCCGAACTTCTCGACCGGCCCCGGTCTGTTCGACATGTACCCGGAATACCTGATCGACCCGAAGCAGCGCGAGGCCTTCGAGACCACCCGCAACGGCGCGGTCGCGGGCGAATCCCTGGCACGCAGGTTCGGCTGGAAGGTCGGCGACATCATCCCGTTGCAGGCGACCATCTTCCCCACCCGTGGCAGCAACCACTGGGAGTTCCAGCTGGTCGGCACCTACCGCGTGGCCGATCCCAAGCGCAGCGGCGAGGAGAACGCGCTGTATTTCCACTGGGAGTACTTCAACGAGTCCAATGACTACGTGAAGGACCAGGTGGGCCTCTGGATGGTCAAGCTGGCCGACCCGTCGCAGGCCGACCGCGTCGCCCGCGCTATCGACGCCCTCAGCGAGAACTCCGACCACGAGACGAAGACCCAGAGCGAGGCCGAGTTCAACCGCGCCTTCGTCAAGCAGTTCGCCGACGTCGGGATGATCGTCACTTCGATCATGGGCGCGGTGTTCTTCACCCTGCTGCTGCTGACCGGCAACACCATGGCGCAGGCGGTGCGCGAGCGCATCCCCGAGCTGGCGGTGCTCAAGACACTCGGCTTCCGCGACGGGCTCGTGCTCGGGCTGGTGCTGCTCGAATCGGTGCTGCTGGTCGGGCTGGGCGGCCTGATCGGCCTGGGCCTGGCCGCAGTGGCCATTCCCGCGATCGGCGCCGCCAGCGGCGGCATGGTCGCGCTCGGCGGCATGCCCTGGCAGACCTGGGCGCTGGGCCTGGCGCTGATCCTGGCCATCGGCTTCGTGGTCGGCGTGCTGCCGGCGCTGCGCGCCAAGCGCCTGAAGATCGTCGATGCCCTGGCCGGACGCTGAGGAGGACGCTCCATGAAGAAGCTGCTTGCCAACATCCTCGTCACGCTGTGCCTGCTGGCCGGGCTGGTGGTGTGGATCATCCTTCCCTGGTGGGGCGTGCTTGCCGCGGCCATGCTGCTGGCGGCATGGCTGTGGTCCACCCGCAGCGGACGGCTTGCGCGCGAGGCCGCGCTCATCGGCATCTCCAGCCTGCCCAGGCGCTGGGGGGCGTCCAGCGTGATCGTGGTCGGCATCGCCGGTGTGGTCGGCGTGCTGGTGGCGATGCTGGCGATGGGCGAAGGCTTCCGCGCGACGCTGCAGGGCACCGGGCGCGACGACACCGCGATCGTGCTGCGCGGTGGTTCGCAGGCGGAGACCAACTCGGCCATCACCCGCGATCAGCCGCCGCTGATCGCGAACCTGCCGGGCATCGCCCGCGACGCGGACGGACGGCCGCTGCTGTCCCCGGAACTGTCGCAGGTGGTCAACATGGTCCTCAGGGACGGCGGGACCGAGGCCAACGCGCAGATCCGCGGCGTCGGCGAGATGGCATGGCGGGTGCGCCCGCACGTGCGCATCACCGCGGGGCGCCGGTTCGAGACCGGCAAGCGCGAACTGGTGGTCGGACGCGGCGCCGCCAACCAGTACCGCAACCTCGAGGTCGGCAGCCGGCTGCGCCTGGCCAACCAGGAATGGGAGGTGGTCGGCCACTTCGAGTCCGGCGACTCCCACGAGTCGGAACTGTGGGCCGACGCGGAGACGCTGGCCAGCACCTACCAGCGCCCCGCCTACCAGTCGGTGACGGTGAAGCTGGAAAACCCGCGCGCCTTTGCCGCGTTCAAGGCGGCGCTCGAGTCCGATCCGCGGCTGAAGCTGGACGCGCTGACCACGCGCGACTACTACAACCGCCAGTCCGAAGGGCTGGCCCGGCTGATCCGGGCGCTGGGCACGGTGATCGGCGGGATCATGGCCATCGGTGCTGTGTTCGGCGCGCTCAACACCATGTACGCGGCCGTGGCCGGCCGCGCGCGCGAGATCGCCACGCTGCGCGCCATTGGTTTCCGTGGCCTGCCGGTGGTGACAGGCGTCATGCTCGAGACCATGTTGCTGGCCTTGCTCGGTGGCGCGCTGGGCGGCGGTGTGGCCTGGCTGCTGTTCAACGGCTACAGCGCGGCCACCCTGGGCGCCAACTTCAGCCAGGTGATGTTCGAGTTCCGGGTCACCCCCGGGCTGCTGTGGACCGGGCTGAAGTGGGCACTGGGCATCGGCCTGGTCGGCGGCCTGTTCCCGGCACTGCGCGCGGCGCGGCTGCCGGTGACCGAGGCGTTGCGCAGCGCCTGACCGGCAACGGGCGCGGCGGCAGAGGCCGCCGCGCTCAGGCCGCGGCCGCTGCCACCGTGCGGCGCGCGCGCCGCCAACCGTCGAAGGCGTAGGCCGCCAGCGCCGCCCAGATGCAGGCGAAGCCGATCGCGCGGTCGGCGCCGAACGGCTCGCGGAAGAACAGGATGCCGCACAACAGCTGCAGCGTCGGCGCGATGTACTGCAGCAGGCCGACGGTCGAGTACGGGATGCGGCGCACGCCATAAGCGAAGCCGACCAGCGGCAGCACCGTGAGCACGCCGCCGAACGCCAGCAGCGCCACGGTCCCGACGCCGGCGCCGGACGCGATCGCGCCGCCATGCGCCTCGATCCATCCCAGCCAGGCCAGGGCCGGCAGGAACAGGTACAGGTTCTCCACGCCGAGTCCGGCGACCGCGTCCACCGCCACCAGCTTGCGCACCAGACCGTACAGCGCGAACGAGCCGGCCAGCAGCAGCGCGATCCACGGGAAGCTGCCGTAGTTGAAGGTCAGCCACAGCACGCCAAGCGCGGCGATGCCGACCGCCACCCATTGCGTCCGGTTCAGGCGCTCGTGCAGCAGCGCCACGCCGAGCACGACGTTGACCAGCGGGTTGATGAAGTAGCCGAGGCTGGTCTCGATCACGTGCCCGGCGTTCACCGCCCAGATGTACAGGCTCCAGTTGAACGCGATCAGCAGGCCGCTCACCGCGAGCATCGCGGCCGCGCGCGGCTGCCGCAGGGCCTGCGCGACCCAGCCGCGCCCCTGCTTCCACCACAGCCAGGCGCACACCGTCACCGTGCCCCAGGCCACGCGGTGCAGCACGATCTGCAGCGACGGCACCGCCTTGAGCAGGTGCCAGTACAGTGGCATCAGGCCCCAGACGACGAAGGCGCCGGCCGCGGCCCACAGCCCGCGCCGGTCGAGGCTGGCGGCGCTCATGCGTCAGCCGCCGCGGCCGGGGCGGCCGGCCTGCGCGCCTTGGCCAGGGTGATGACGAACACGCCGGCGACCACCACCGCCATCGCGCCGATGTCGTGCGCGCCGAAGCGCTCGGACACCAGCCACGCGCCGAGCAGCACCGCGATCACCGGGTTGACGTAGGCGTAGCTGCCGGCGAGCGTGGGCCGGACGTGGTGCAGCAGCCAGACGTAGGCGGTGAAGCCGACGATCGAGCCGAACGACACGAGGTAGGCGAGCGAGGCCATGCCCTGCCAGCTCGGCCAGGCGTGCATGCGCTCGCCGATGGCCAGCCCCGCCAGCGGCATGAACACGCCGGCGCAGAGCATCTGCCCAGCCGCCGACATGAACGGCGACGGCAGGTCGCGGCTGCGGCTCCAGATCGAGCCGAACGCCCACGCCAGCGGCGCGACCAGCAGCGCGACCAGTCCCCAGGGCGAGGCGGTGAGGCTGCTGCCGGCGTTGAGCCAGGCCACGCCGAGGAAACCGATGGCCAGCCCGGCCCACTCCAGCGCGACCGGGCGGTCGCCGCGCATCGCCGAGAACAGTCCCATCCACAGCGGCGCCGAGGCCACCGCGACCGCGGCCAGCCCCGAGGAGACCGTCTGCTCGGCGATGCAGACCATGCCGTTGCCCAGCCCGAGCAGCAGCACCGACATCACCGCGAGGTTGCGCCACTGCGCGCGCGTGGGCGCGGGCTCGCCACGCCAGCGCAGGAACGCGTACATCAGCACGCCGGCGACGAGGAAGCGGACGCCCGCCATCAGCAGCGGCAGCCACCCGCCTTCCAGCGCCCAGCGGATGCCGAGGTACGTCGAACCCCAGACCACGTAGACCAGCGCCAGCGCGGACACCACCTGCACGGTGGACGCACGCCCCGATGCGACCGCGGACTCGGATGCCATGGGATGATCCCGAACCGGTTTGTGGAGGGGGGAAACGGCGACCGGGCCGCGTGCGGCCCGGTCTGTCCATTCTACGGCGGGGACCCGGGATCCCCGGTGCGGATTCCGGGAACACCGTGTCCCGGAAACACGCGGCGTGCCGGCCTTACTCGGTCCAGCGCCCGGGGCCGGTGGACGCGGGCAGGACCTGCGCCGCCAGCGCGCGGTCCCCGTCCAGCAGGCGCATGGCATCGACCAGGATCGCCGCCGACTCGCGCAGCAGCGGGTCCGGGCGCTTCTCCGCGGCCTTCTCGCGCTCGGCGTCGGCCACGACGTCGCGCTCGTTGGCCTGCAGGCCGTCGTCCATCACCTCGGCCAGCGGATCGAGCTCGAGGCCCAGGCGCTTGCGCTCCTCCTGCCGGGCCTTGCGCTTGGCCTCCTGGCGGTCACGCTCGGCGCGCCGCTCGGCCTCGTTGAGGGTGACGTAGATCTTCTCGCGCTCGGCGCGGAACTCGTCCACGTCCTCCTTCCACCACCGGAACTCGACGTCCTTCTCGACCCGCGCCTTGTGCAGCTCCTCCAGGCGCGGCAGCAGCATGGCGAAATTGCCGTAGCGCTCGTGCGGGACGCCTGCGATCTTGCGCCACGGCAGCGCGTTGTCGTAGGTGCTCTCGCCGAACTCGCTGGCATCCAGCGTCGCCGGGAACGCGATGTCCGGCTCCACGCCCTTGTTCTGGGTGCTGCTGCCGTCGGGCAGGAAGAACTGCGCGATGGTCAGCTTGACGTGGCCGTAGCGGTCGCCACCGTTGCCCGGCCAGCGGTCCAGCGGCACGATGTTCTGCACCGTGCCCTTGCCGAAGGTGGTCTCGCCGATGACCAGTGCGCGGCCGTAGTCCTTGAGCGCGCCGGCCACGATCTCCGAGGCCGAGGCGGAACGGCGGTTGACCAGCACCGCGAGCGGGCCGTCCCAGGCCACGCCGGCGTTGCGGTCGCCCTCGACCATGACCCGGCCGCCGGACTCTCGGACCTGCACCACCGGCCCGCGGTCGATGAACAGGCCGGTCAGCTCGACCGCCTCGTTGAGCGAGCCGCCGCCGTTGTTGCGCAGGTCGAGCACCACGCCATCGATGCCGTCGGCCTTGAACTGCTGCAGGATGCGCGCCACGTCGCGGGTGGCCGAGGTGTACTCGCCGTTGCGCGAACGGCGGCTCTCGAAGTCCTGGTAGAACGCCGGCAGCTTGACCACGCCGATGCGCCGGGCCGGCACGCCGGGCACGCCCGACGGGACCTCGATCACCTCCGACTTGGCGGCCTGCTCCTCGAGCTTGATCTTCGCCCGGGTCAGGGTGACGCGGACCGGCTTGCTGTCGAGCGTGGCGCCGGCCGGGATCACGTCCAGCCGCACCTTCGTGCCCTTCGGGCCCTTGATCTTCTCGACCACATCGTCGATGCGCCAGCCGATCACGTCCTCCATCGGCCCGCTGTCGCCCTGGCCGACGGCGACGATGCGGTCGCCGACGCGGAGCTTGCCGCTGAGGATCGCCGGGCCGCCGGCGATCAGCTCGCGGATCACCACCACGTCGTCCTGCTTCTGCAGCTGCGCGCCGATGCCCTCCAGCGACAGCGACATGCTCTGGTTGAACAGTTTCGCCGTGCGCGGGTTCATGTAGTCGGTGTGCGGGTCGACCGTGGCGGTGTAGGCGTTGAGGAAGGTCTGGAACGCATCCTCCTGGTTCAGTGCGTCGACGCTCTTGGCCAGGTTGAGGTAGCGCTTGTCCAGGGTCTTGCGGATCTCGTCCGGCTGCTTGCCGGCAAGCTTGAGCCGCAGCCAGTCGTTGCGCACGGACTGCCGCCACAGCTGGTCGAGCGTCGCGGCATCGGCCCATGGGGCGTCCTTGCGGTCGTACTCCCAGCGGTCGTCACCGTCGAAGCGGAAGATGTCCTGCTTCAGCAGCGAGCGCGCGTACTCCATGCGCTCGGCGACGCGCTGCTTGTAGCGCGCGAAGATGAGGTACGCGGGCTCGAGGTTTCCGGTGCGGATGTCCTGGGGGAGGCTGGGCTTGAACTGCTCGAACTCCTCGATGTCCTGCACCGTGAAGAACAGCTTGTTGCCGTCGAGCGCCTTCAGGTAGTTGTCGAAGATCTCCTGCGGCATCGACTCGTCGATCGGCCGCGGGCGATAGGCGTAGCGGCTGTCCGACAGCAGCCCGTAGACGAGTTTCGCCGCCGTGACCTGCTCCGTGGTGGGCGTGGTCGGCAGGGTCTCGCGCGCGGACTGGGCCACCGTCGCGAACGACAGCGCCAGCGCGACCAGCAGGGCGGGGAGGAAGCGGCGGACTTTCATCGGGTCGGGTTTCCGGTTCGGCAGGGGCAGTCTCTTGCCCGGATTGGGACCTGCGGCAGTGCCGGAAGTTGCACCCGCCGCGCGCTTCACTGTACCGCCAAACCGGGCGCGGTCCTGAATGTTTCCCTTTCGGCGGCCCCCGGGGCGTGTCAGGCGACGAGGCCGGCCCCCGCGGCCTGCCGGTCGGCATGGTAGGAGGAACGGACCAGCGGGCCGGAGGCCACGTGGGTGAAGCCCAGGGCCATGCCGTACTCCTCCAGCGCCTTGAACTCCTCCGGCGTCCAGTAGCGCAGCACCGGGTGGTGGTGGCGGGACGGCTGCAGGTACTGGCCGATGGTGACCATGTCCACGTCGTGGGCACGCAGGTCGCGCAGGGTAGCCTGCACCTGCTCCATGGCCTCGCCCAAGCCGAGCATGATGCCGGACTTGGTCGGGATGTCCGGGTGCTGCGCCTTGAACCGCTTGAGCAGGGTCAGCGACCACTGGTAGTCGGCACCGGGACGGACGTTGCGGTACAGCTCCGGCACGGTCTCGACGTTGTGGTTGAACACGTCCGGCGGCGCCTGCGCCAGGATCTCCAGCGCGCGCTCCATGCGCCCCTTGCCGCGGAAGTCCGGGGTCAGGATCTCGATCCGGATCCCGGGCACCGCCCCGCGGACCGCGCGGATGCAGTCGACGAAGTGCTGGGCGCCGCCGTCGCGCAGGTCGTCGCGGTCCACCGAGGTGATGACCACGTACTTCAGGCCCATGTCGGCGATGGTCCGGGCCAGGCTGCCCGGCTCCTCCGGGTCCGGCGGCTTCGGCCGGCCGTGGGCGACGTCGCAGAACGAACAGCGGCGTGTGCAGACCTCGCCGAGGATCATGAAGGTGGCGGTGCCGTGGCCGAAGCACTCGTGGATGTTCGGGCAGCTGGCCTCCTCGCACACCGTCACCAGGCGGTTGGCGCGCAGCTTGTGCTTGAGCGCGGCGACCGAACCGTCGGACGGGATGCGCACGCGGATCCACGAGGGCTTGCGCAGCACCGGCGCCTCGGCGAACTGCACCGGCGAGCGCGCCATCTTCTCGGCCGCGACCTGGCGCACGCCCGGCTCCAGCGACGGCGCCGCGGAAGAGGTGACGACCTCGATCGGGATCGAACGCGTGCGGGAATCGGACATGGGAAGGCTCAGGCGGCTTGCGATGCGGCGAATTCCGGCGGCGGCGCGGCCTGCAGCCGCAGCCCGAACTGGCGCGCCAGCTGGTCCAGCAGCACCGGCTTGACCTCCTCCACGCCGGAAGGGCCGCCCAAGTCTAGCACCGAGGTCACCCGCAGCCCGGCGTAGCCGCAGGGATTGATGCGCCGGAACGGCTCCAGGTCCATCGCGATGTTGAACGCCAGGCCGTGGAACGCGCGGCCGTGGCGCACACGGATGCCGAGCGAGGCGATCTTGGCGTCGCCGACGTACACCCCGGGCGCCCCCTCGCGGCGCACGCCCGTGATGTTCCACTCGGCCAGGGTGTCGATGACCGCCTGCTCGAGCCGGCAGACGTATTCGCGCACGCCGATCCCGAGCCGCCGCAGGTCGAGCAGCGGGTAGGCCACGATCTGGCCGGGGCCGTGGTAGGTCACCTGGCCGCCGCGGTCGACGTGGATCACCGGGATGTCGCCCGGCATCAGCACGTGCTCGGCCTTCCCCGCCTGGCCCAGCGTGAACACCGGGTCGTGCTCGACCAGCCAGATCTCGTCCGGCGTGCCTTCGTCGCGCTCGGAGGTGAAACGCTGCATCCCGCGCCACACCGGCTCGTAGGCCTGGCGCCCGAGGTCGCGGACAAGGGCAACGGGGAGGCTCACAGCGTCCATTTCACTTCCGGGTGTGCGCGCAGCGCGACGTGCGCGGCCTCGTACTGGGCGCGGTCGGCGGCATGGAACGACAGCCGGACCGAGACATAGCGCCCGCCGCTGGACTCGCGCAGGGACAGGGTCTCCTCCAGCACGCGGATGCCCGCCTCGCGCAGCACCCGCGGCACCTCCGCCTCCAGCCCGGCCCCGGCCGCGCCCATGGCGGTGATCTCGAAGACCCCCGGGAACTGGAAGCCGTGTTCCGGATTGCTGGAGCGGATGCCGATCATCCGGCAATTATCGGGGCGGCCGGGGCAAATCCCAAGCCGCGGCGCCCGGGGCCCGGGCCGGGAGCGGTGCCCCGCCGGCGGGCCCTGCGGCCCCCCGTTCCGGCGCGTCCGCCTCCCCGCCGTAACGGAAGGGCCGGCTTCGCCGGCCCTTCCCCTTTCCACGCCGTGGATGGCGCTCAGATCGAGTACCACCACATCAGGAATTCGTGCCACAGGCGCTTGAAGAAGCCGGCCTTCTCCACGTCCTCCAGCGCCACCAGCGGGCTCTCGGCAATCACCTTGCCGTCGAGCACCACCCTGACCCGGCCCAGCTCCTGGCCCTTGGCGATCGGCGCGACCAGGGCCTTGGGCACGTCCATCGACGGCTTCAGGTGCGCGTAGCGGCCGCGCGGCATGCTGACCAGCAGCGGTTCTGCGACGCCGAGCCGCAGCTCGTTGGCCTTGCCCTTCCATACCCGCTGCGTGGCGACCGGCTGGTCGGCGTCGTACAGCACGTGGGTCTCGAAGAAGCGGAAGCCCCAGTTGAGCAACGCGAGCGAGTCGTTGGCGCGCTGCGCCTCGCTGGTCGAGCCCATCACCACCGAGATCAGGCGCTGGTCGCCGCGCTTGGCCGAGGCCATCAGGCAGTAGCCCGCGCCGGAATGGTGGCCGGTCTTGATCCCGTCCACGCTCTGGTCACGCCACAGCAGGACGTTGCGGTTGCGCTGGGTGATCGGGCCGACCGTGAACTCCCTGATCGCGTTGTAGGCGTAGGTCTCGGGGAAGTCGCGGATCAGCGCGCGGCCCAGCAATGCCAGGTCCCGCGCCGTGGAGTAGTGGTCCGGGTCGGACAAGCCGTGCGAATTGACGAAGTGGGAGTTCTTCATCCCGATCTTGCGGGCGTAGGCGTTCATCAGCGCGGCGAACGCCTCCTCGCTGCCGGCGACGTGCTCGGCCAGCGCGATCGCGGCGTCGTTGCCCGACTGCACAACCATGCCCTTCTCCATGTCCACCAGCGGCGCGGTCTGGTTGACGGGGAAGCCGCTGAAGCTGCCGTCGGTGCCCGCACCGCCCTTGCGCCAGGCGTTCTCGGTCATCATCACCTGGTCGTCCGGGCGGACCTTGCCGGCCTTCATCTCGGCCGCGATCACGTAGCTGGTCAGCACCTTGGTCAGGCTGGCCGGCTCGACGCGCTCGTCGACGTTGTGGCCCGCCAGGATCTGGCCGGTGGCGTAGTCCATCAGCAGCCAGGCCTTGCCGACGACGGGCGGCGGCGGCGGGACCGGCAGCTCCTCGCCCGGCGTGGCCTGCGGCGGGGCCGCCGTGGCCGCGTCCTGCGCGGGGGATTGCGCGGCGGCGAGGCCGGCCGCGGCGATGCAGAGCGCGACGACCACGGCGACGCGCGCGGAAGAGAGGGCGTTGCGGAGTTTCTCGGACAGTCTCATCGGGATCGGGATTCCTCTGCCGCGGATCGTGCATCCGCGAACGGTGGGAGATCATGGAGTTTAATCACGGACGATCCTCGGGGTGCCGAAGCCCAGACCGCTGATGCGCGAGGCGAGTTCCGGCACGGCGGATTCGGCCACCGGCCCCACGCGCAGCCGCCAGACCGGGCGGCCGCCGGATACGCCGTCCTGCAGCCGCACCGGATCCAGTCCCGCGCGCTGCAGCATTGCCAGGGCATGTTCGGCATTGGTCCGCGAGGCGAAGGCGGCGACCTGGAGGACCACGCCGCCGGGCGTGCCGGGCGTTGCCGGCGCGGGCTGCGCCGCACCCGGACGGGTGGACGGGGCAGCCGGGGCGGCTGCCGGGCCCGGCCCGGGCGCCGCGGCGGCGGGCGCGGGCGTGCCCGGCCTGCCGGTCGCCACCCGCACCTGGCGCGCCGCCATCCAGGCGTCGAATTCGTCCGCGGTCATCACCTTGCCGTCGCGGGACATGTCGAAGCGCCACTCGCCCTCCCCGCCCGTCGCCCGTGCGGTGCCGGCGACGGCATTGGCCGGCAGGGATTCGACCAGGCTGTCCATCGGGCTGCGCGAGGCGGCGTCACTGGCCGGAGCGCGCGCGGGAGCCCCGGCCCGCGCCAGGACCGGTTCCCTGCCCGGCACCAGCCCGCGCACTTCCACCCGGCCGGTGCCCTGGCGGTGGATGCCGAGCCTGACCGCGGCGGCGTAGCTGAGGTCGATCAGGCGGCCCTCGTGGAACGGCCCGCGGTCGTTCACCCGCACCACCACCGACCTGCCGTTCTCCAGGTTGGTGACCCGCGCGTAGCTGGGCAGCGGCAGCGTGCGGTGCGCGGCGGTGAAGGCGTACATGTCGTAGACCTCCTGGTTGGAGGTGCGACGCCCGTGGAACTTGCCGCCGTAGTACGAGGCGATGCCGGTCTCGACGTAGCCCTCGGCGGTGTCGAGCACGTGGTAGGTCCTGCCGAGCACCTGGTACGGCGAACGGTTGCCCACCGGCGAACGCGGCTCGTGCACCACCTCGGGCTCGGGGATGCACTCGATCAGCGGGATGTCCTCCGGCACCCAGTCGCGCTCGCCCGGCCGGAACAGCCCGCCGGCCACGTAGTCGCCACGCTTGGACGGGTCCTCCTGCGCCGGCGGATACGGCGAGGCGCCGTCGCACTCCGGGGGAACGCCTGCCGGCGCGGGGACGGGCGCGGCCACCGGGGGCGGCACCGGCTTCTTCGGCGCGCCGCTGCAGGCGGCCAGCAGCAGTGCCAGTGCCGCGAACCAGCCCGCCCTCATCGCACTCCGATGCCCTGCCGGATGGCCTGCGACAACTGGTACACCGCCAGCGAATACATCGGCGAGCGGTTGTAGCGCGAGATGACGTAGAAGTTGCGGAACGCAAGCCAGTACTCGGGGCCGGCGTCGCCCTGCAGGGTGAGCAGGGTGGCGCCCTCGGCCACGGGCTCGCCCGGCGCCGGGCGGTAGCCGCGCGCGGCCAGCCACGCCAGCGGATACACCGGGTCCAGCGACCCGGGCGCAAAGTCCTCCGCGCCCGGATCGCGCACCGCGCGCGCGACCACCGGCTGCCCGCGCTCCCAGCCGTGCGCCACGAAGTAGTTGGCGATCGAGGCGAACACGTCCGCCTTGTTCACCAGAAGGTCACGGCGTCCATCGCCGTCGCCGTCGCGGCCCCACAGCCGGTAGCTGGACGGCATGAACTGGCCCATGCCCATCGCGCCGGCGTAGCTGCCCTTGATCGCGGTGATGTCCAGGTGCGGCTCTTCCTGCTCCAGCGCGAACAGGTGCGCCAGTTCGGCGGCGAAGAACGGCGCGCGCTTGGGATAGCCGAAGGCCAAGGTGTACAGCGCGTCGAGCACGCGGTAGCTGCCGGCGACGCGGCCGTAGCCGGTTTCCACGCCGATGATCGCGACGATCATTTCCGCGGGCACGCCGGTCTGCGCGGCGACCCGCTCCAGCGCCTCGCGGTTGGCCCGGTAGAAGGCGACGCCGCCGTCGATCCGTGCCGGGTTGACGAACATCGGGCGGTATTCATGCCACTGCCGGACCTTCTCGGCGGGGCGCTCCATCGCATCGATGATGCTCTGCCGGTGCGCGGCCTTCGCCAGCGTCGCGCGCACGTGCGCCGGGTCCACGCCCCAGGTGGACGCGGCATAGGCCACGAAGTTGTCGATCCGCTGCTGCAGCGGGATCGACGGGTCGGTCACGCTCTCCGGCGCGGCCGGGCGTTCCGGCGGCTGCGGCACCGGTGGCAGCAGTGCCGGCGCGGGCTCGGCAGGCTCCGCCGCGGGCGTGGCCGGCGCCACGGGCACGGCGGCGGCACCGTGGGCGGCAGGACCGGGGCTGGCCTGGGTCGCGCATGCGCCCAGCACGAACGGCAACAGCAGGAGGAAGGAACGCATTGCGCTGGCTGGCTTCATCGGCGCGCAGGGTAGCATGCGACCGCGCGCGCGTGACCCGGCCGGCGGGCACGCGGTTCGCGTTGCGCTCATGTTCGCGGCCGACCGCTGGCGCCGGCGCGGATCGACATCACCACGCCCATGCCGGCCAGCAGCGACACCGCCGCGGTGCCGCCGTAGCTCAGCAGCGGCATCGGCACGCCCACCACCGGCAGCAGTCCGGACACCATGCCGCCGTTCACCACCACGTACACCGACATCGCCAGCCCCAGCGAACCGGCCAGCAGGCGCGAGTAGGGGTCGCGCGCCTCCGCGGCGATCCACAGGCAGCGCCCGATCACGAAGGCGTACAGCGCCAGCGCGGCCATCACGCCGAGCCAGCCGAACTCCTCGGCCAGCACCGCGAAGATGAAGTCGGTGGTGTGCTCGGGCACGTAGTCCAGGTGCGACTGCGAGCCCTTGCCCCAGCCCTGCCCGGCCAGCCCGCCGGAACCGATCGCGATCTTGGACTGGATGATGTTCCAGCCCGCCCCCAGCGGGTCGTTCTCCGGGTCGCGGAAGGTCAGGATGCGGTCCTGCTGGTACGGCTTGAGGAACGAGAACCAGGAGATCGGCGCGAACAGCGCCAGCGCCGCGGCCGCCGCGGCGCCGGCTCCGGCCAGGGCGAACCAGCCCCACCACAGCCCGGCGAGGTAGAGCGCGAACACGCCGCTGGCCAGGACCAGCATCGCGGTGCCGAAGTCCGGTTGCAGCAGGATCAGCCCGGTGGGCAGCGCGATCGCCGCCAGCACCAGCGCCACCGTGCCCGTGCGCGGCGGCAGTGGCACCTCGGCCAGCAGCCAGGCCGCCATCATCGGCAGGGTCAGCTTCAGCAGCTCCGCCGGCTGGAAGTAGAACACGCCGAGGTTGATCCAGTGCGCGCCGCTGCGCCCGGTGCCGATGAACAGCACCGCCACCAGCGGCAGCAGCGAAACCGCGTAGGCCACGGGCGTGGCCCGGCGCAGCGTGAGCGGCGACAGCCGCGACAGCAGCCACATCGCCCCCAGGCCGACCACGTAGCGCGTCGCCTGCGACTTCACCAGCGCCATGTTCTGGCCGCCGGCGCTGTGCAGCACCGCAAGGCCGAGGCCCATCAGTGCCAGCAGCGCCGCCAGCAGCGGCCAGTCGAGCGTGCGGGTCAGGCGCAGGAACAGGTCGAGCAGCCAGCGCAGGATCACGTTCATCGCACCACCTCCTCCCCGTCCGGCGCATCCCCCGCGGCCAGCACGCCGCCGGCCACGTTGCTGAAGTCGGGGACCGGCGCGGTCTGCGGCACCACGCCCTCGGGCACCTCCGGCATCTTCCCGAGCAGCCAGGCGTCGAAGATCCTGCGCGCGATCGGCGCCGCGGCGCTGCCGCCATAGCCACCGTGCTCGACGCTGACCGCGACCGCGATGGTCGGGTTGTCCGCCGGCGCGTAACCGACGAACAGCGCCTGGTGGCGCAGGTGGTACGGCAGCTTGCGCGGGTCCAGGCTGGCGCTGCCGCGCCGGCTGATGCGCTGCGCGGTGCCGGTCTTGCCGGCCATGCGGTATTCCGCGCCGCGTGCCATGGCCGTGGCGGTGCCGCGGCCGTGGATCGTGTTCTCCATGCCCTCGCGCACCGCCTGCAGGTGTTCGGGATGCTCGGTGATGCGCGGGGCCTGGCCGCGCGCGAGCGGCTGCCACGGCTGGTCGAAGCCGTTGCGCGTGGCGGACACCAGCCGCAGCTCGTGCAGGGCGCCGCCGTTGGCGATCGCGGCGGTGGCGCGCGCCAGCTGCAGCGTGGTCGCGATCCAGTAGCCCTGGCCGATGCCCGCGATCACGGTCTCGCCCGCGTACCAGGGCTCGCGGCTGCGCGAGGCCTTGTACGCCGGCGACGGCACCACGCCGGGGTTCTCGCCCACCAGGTCGATCCCGGTCGGCCTGCCGAAGCCGTAGCGCCCCATGTATTCGGCGAAGCGCTCGATCCCCATGTCGTAGGCGAGCTTGTAGTAGTAGGTGTTGACCGAGCGCGAGATCGAATCGCGCAGGTCCACCCAGCCCGCGGCGCCGCCGGAGTCGCGGTAGCCGCGCTTCTGGCCGGGGATGAAGAACTCGCCGGTGGACAGCACCCGGTCCTCCGGCCGGCGCAGCCCGCTGTCGAGGCCGGCGAGCGCCGCCAGCGGCTTGATCGTCGAGCCGGGCGGCCCGCCGCCGAGCACGTTGCGGTTGAACAGCGGCCGCGCCGGATCGTCCATCAGCCGGCGGTAGTCCGCGTGCGAGATGCCGTTGACGAACAGGTTGGGGTCGAAGCCCGGCAGGCTGACCATGCCCAGCACCTCGCCGGTGCGCGGGTCCACCGCCACCGCCGAGCCGTGCATCTCGCCGAAGGCCAGCACCATCGCCCGCTGCAGGTCGAGGTCGATGCTCAGGCGCAGGTCGGTGCCCGCCTTCGCCGGCACCAGGCCGATGGTGCGCAGCGCGCGGCCCTCGACGTTGGTCTCCACCTGCTCGTAGCCGATGCGCCCGCGCAGCTGCTCGTCGTAGTAGCGCTCCAGGCCGGTGCGGCCGGTATGCGGGAACAGCACCTGGTCGCGGCCGTAGCGGCGCACGTCCTGCTCGTCGGTGCGGCCGACGTAGCCGATCACGTGCGCGAACAGCTCGGCGTACGGGTAGCGCCGGTTCAGGTACGGCACCACCTCCACGCCCGGGAAGCGCCAGCGGTCCACCGAGAGCCGCGCCACCTCCTCGTCGGTCAGGCGCTGCTTGAGCGTGACCGCGCGGAAGCTGCGGGTGGCGCGGCGCTCGCGGTGGAAGCGCTCGACCTCCTGCGGCGACAGCTCGATCACCTTCGACAGTTCGGCGACCAGGCGGTCGATGTCGCCTGCGTCCTCCGGGGTCACGTCGAGCCGGTAGGCGGGCACGTTGTCGGCCAGCAACCGGCCCTTGCGGTCGTAGATCAGGCCACGCGCCGGCACCACCGGCCGGGGCTTGATCCGGTTGGCCTCGGACCGCCGCGCGTACTCGTCATGGTCCACGACCTGCAACTTGAAATACCACGCCGACAGGCCGAGGAACGCCAGCGCCACCAGGCCGAACCCGACCAGCGCGCGCACCCGGAACTGTGCCGCCTCCGCGGCGGGATTGCGCAGTCTGTGCCGGCGGCCGCGGCCACGCCCGAACACGTCAGCGCGTCCTCCTGCCCAGCCGCAGCGCGTCGAGCACCACGAACAGCGGCGGCCACAGCAGCATGCCGACCACCGGCGCGATCCAGTACGGCCACGGCAGCTGCTTGAGCCCCAGGAACAGGTGCAGCGCGGCCGCGACCACGCGGTCGTTGAGCAGCAGGCCGCCGATCACCAGCGCCTGCTGGGTCACCGGGAAGAAGCGCAGCTGGGCGCGGAAACGCTGCAGGATGAACGCCATCACCACCAGCCGCAGCGCGTGCTCGCCGAGCACGCTGCCGAACACCAGGTCGGCCACGAGTCCGCACAGGAACGCGAACCCGAGCCCGGCGCGCTCGGGCTCCTCGATCAGCCAGTACGCGGCCACCAGCGCCAGCCAGAACGGCCGCAGCGGCTGCACCGCCGCGGGCAGCGGCAGCACGCCGAGCAGCAGCGCGGCCAGCACGGTGACGGGCATCGCCCACGGGCGGGCGCGCCGGCTCATGGCCGCGCCTCCTGCCCCCCGGCGGGAGCCCCGGCGTCGCCGGGCGGCCCGGGCGGGGCCGGTTCCCCGCCGTCATCCGTGCCCGCCCGCACCGCCGGCTCGCGCACCTCGCGCAGCAGCAGCACGTCGCGCCCACGGTCGAGCTGGGCGGCGGGCACCAGTTCGCCGACGAGGAAGGCGCGGCTCACGTCCGGGCGCAGCGCGACCACGGTGCCGACCGGGAACCCGGGCGGGAAGCGGCCGCCGAGGCCGGAGGTCACCACCACGTCGCCCTCCTTCACGTCCGCCGAGACCGGGATGTTGCGCAGTTCCAGCCGGTCGCTGCGGCCGATGCCATAGGCCACCAGGCGCACGCCGGTCCGCGAGACCGTGACCGGCACCGCGTGCTCCAGGTCGGTCAGCAGCAGCACCGTGGCGGTATCCGGGGTGACCTGGATGATCTGCCCGAGCAGGCCGCCGGCGTCGATCACGCTCTGGCCCACCTGCACGCCGTCGCGGCTGCCCGCGTCCAGCACCAGGCGCTGCCGGGTCGGGTCCAGGTCGATGTCGAGGATCGGCGCCAGCTGCACGTCGAGGCTGTGGCGCCGGGCCGCGCCCAGCAGCGCGCGCAGGCGGGCGTTCTCGTCGGCCTCGACCTGCAGCCGCGCCTGGCGGGCACCGAGCACCAGCAGCTCGTTGCGCAGGCGGCGGTTGTCCTCGGCCAGCATCGCCCGGGTGGCGGCGTCGTCGCGCATCTTGCGCCCGATCCGCGCCGGCAGGCCGGCCAGCTGCCACAGCGGCTGCACCGCCACCTGCACGCCCGTGCGCACCCTGTGCAGCCAGCCGCCGCGGTGGTCGAGCACGATGAGCGCGACCGCGAGCGCCAGGTAGGCCAGCAGGCGCAGCGTCCCGGCGACGTCGCCGGGGCGGGGAGCTGCTGGACTGGAGAAGGAGCTCACGTCGGGTCGTCGGTCGGCGCGGTCTTGGGAACGGTCTTCGGTGCGGTGCCCGCAGGAGCGCCCCGGGGCGCGATGTCCCGGGACATCCCGGGACGCGCGGCCGCGACCCGGAACACCCCGGCGTCAGGACCTCATTCTGACGCGAAGAATTCGTTGCCGTGCAGGTCGAGCAGTTCCAGCGCGCGGCCGCCGCCACGGGCCACGCAGGTCAGCGGGTCGTCGGCGATCTGCACGTGCAGGCCGGTCTCCTCGCTGAGCAGGCGGTCCAGGTCGCGCAGCAGCGCGCCGCCGCCGGTCAGCACGATGCCGCGCTCGGCCACGTCCGCGCACAGCTCCGGCGGGGTCTGCTCCAGCGCCTGGCGCACCGCCGCGACGATGCCCGACAGCGGCTCGCGCAGGGCGTCGAGCACCTCGTTGTTGGTGATCCGGACCACCTTCGGCACGCCCTCGGCCAGGTGCCGGCCGGAAATCTCCATCTCCACCACCTTGTCCTGCGGGTAGGCGCAGCCGATCTCGATCTTGACCCGCTCGGCGGTGGCGTCGCCGATCAGCATGCCGTGGTTGCGGCGCACGTAGTTGATGATCGACTCGTCGAACTTGTCGCCGCCGATCCTCGCCGACTGCGCGTAGACGATGCCGTTGAGCGCGATCACCGCCACCTCGGTGGTGCCGCCACCGATGTCCACCACCATCGAGCCACGGGCCTCGGTCACCGGCATGCCGGCGCCGATCGCCGCCGCCATCGGCTCCTCGATCAGGTACACCTCGCGGGCGCCGGCCTCCAGCGCCGAGTCCTTGATCGCGCGCTTCTCCACCTGGGTCGAGCCGGCCGGCACGCAGATCAGCACCCGGGGGCTGGGCCGCAGGAAGCGGCTCTTGTGCACCTTGCGGATGAAGTGCTTGAGCATCTCCTCGGTGTAGGTGAAGTCGGCGATCACGCCGTCCTTCAGCGGCCGGTGCGTGGTGATGTTGCCCGGGGTGCGGCCCAGCATCTGCTTGGCCTCGGTGCCGACCGCCGCCACCGCCTTCTGCCCCCCCGCGCGGTCCTGGCGGACCGCGACCACGGACGGCTCGTTCAGCACGATGCCCTGGCCGCGGACGAAGATGAGGGTGTTGGCCGTGCCCAGGTCGATGGACAGGTCGTTGGAGAAGATGCCGCGGAACTTCTTGAACATCGGCGGTCAGGGTCCGTCTGGAAGAGGTAAATGCAAGGCTGGCTAGCCTAGCAAAAAAGGGCTTTGCCGCGCCTGACGGGGGCGCGTTCCGCGGCCCCGGCACCGCCCGCCGGGCCGCGGCCCGGCCCGCGGAAACGGGGCGTCTGGCCTCGGAGCCTCCTCCCGGCTACCCTGAGCGCCCCCAAACCGAGCGAGATGTCACGAAATGTCCGCCCTGATCTGCGGTTCCCTGGCCTACGACACCATCATGGTGTTCCCCGACCAGTTCAAGAACCACATCCTCCCGGACAAGGTGCACATCCTGAACGTCTCGTTCCTGGTGCCGCGCATGCGCCGCGAGTTCGGCGGCTGCGCCGGCAACATCTCCTACAACCTCAAGCTGCTGGGCGGCAACCCGGTCCCGATGGCCACCGTCGGCGGCGACTTCGGTCCCTACCGGGCCTGGTTCGAGGAGAACGGGATCGACCTGAGCCGGGTCCGGGTGATCGAGGAGCTGTTCACCCCGCAGGCATTCATCACCACCGACCTGGACAACAACCAGATCACCGCGTTCCACCCGGGCGCGATGATGCGCAGCCACGAGAACCACGTGAAGGACGTGCCGGGCGTCACCTTCGGCATCGTCAGCCCCGACAGCTACGAGGGCATGCTGCAGAACGCGCGGGAATTCGCCGAGTGCGGGATCCCCTTCATCTTCGACCCCGGCCAGGCCATGCCGCTGTTCAACGGCGAGGAGCTGCGCAACTTCATCGACCTGGCCGACTACGTGACCGTCAACGACTACGAGTCCAACCTGCTGCAGGAACGCACCGGATGGGGCGAGGCGGAGATCGCCAGGCGGGTGAAGGCCTACATCATCACCCGCGGCCCGCGCGGCGCGTGCATCCACGCCGACGGCCAGACCTACAACGTGCCGCCGGCGCACGAACGCCGCATCACCGACCCGACCGGCTGCGGCGACGCCTTCCGCGCCGGCCTGATCTTCGGCATCCAGAAGGGCTACGACTGGCCGACCATCGGCCGCATCGGCAACCTCATGGGCGCGCTCAAGGTCGAGCACCCCGGCACCCAGAACCAGCGCTTCACCTACGAGGAATTCGCCGAGCAGTTCCGGCAGCAGTTCGGCTACTCGCTGTAACCCGCCGCGATCCGCGACCCGCCCGGCGCCGCGGACAGCACGCCGGGCAGGGGCCCGTCAGTCCCAGCCCGGCATCCTCGAGCCGTCGAGTCCGCCGACCTCGAACTCCGCGACCTTCTCGCCGAGATCGCGCGTGGCGAACGCGATCTTCACCACCTTTGCCTTGCGTACCAGGCGCCACAGCGCCTTCTCGTCCTCGATGAACATGGCGATGGCCTCGTCCGTCTTCGGGCGGCTGGCCGCCATCTTCCTCGGCGCGCCGTCGTCGGCGGTGACGGTGACGCGGCAGCCGCCGTAGCAGGCCCTGGCGAAATCGCCCGCCTGCAGCACGAGGTAGCTGCTGCGGCCCCACTCCGGGTGGTCGCGGAAGATCAGCCGCACGGGCTTGGCGCCACTGCCGTCCACGTCCAGGTTCTGCTTCGCGTAGATCGAGGCCGACAGCTGCTGCCCGCCCTTCACCGGCTGCGACTGGTAGCTCCACAGCGCCGCCAGGCGGCGCGCCTCCGCCTCCTCGCGGGCCTTCGCGGACGCCTCGGCATGGCGTCCGGCGATGCGCGTGGCGGCCTGGGAGCTGGGCCACTTCGCCAGCAGCAGGTCGCCGTGTGCCTTGGCCAGCTCCCAGTTGCCGTCGGCCAGCGCGGCCTCGAACGCGCGCTCCGCCTCCTCCGCGGCGCGCTCCTCGGCGGCCGCCTGCGCGGCGGCCCGCGCCGCCGCCTCGGCCTCCGGGTCGCCGCAGCCGGCGAACAGCAGTGACAGCAGGACGATGGCCGGAATGTGGGGTTTCATGCGGTTGTCCTCCTCGCTTCTGGCCTCTGCAGGCCCGGATCCGCCCGATGGGCCGGGCCACCCCCGGCAGGCGCGGGCCGCACCCGCGCCGCATCCGCGTTTTCAGTGCGCGCCGCCGTCGGCCGCGGGGGCTTCCGCGTCAGCGGCCTGGGAAGGCTCCGGCTTCGCCCCGGCGATGATCCTCTCCACCGAGGCGGTGGTGATCGGGTGGTAACCCGGCCGCGCCCGCTCCAGAGTGCTCCTCGCCAGTTCGAGGCCGGCCGCGGTCTCCACCATCGCCGAGTACACCGGCAGGATCAGCTTGCGCCGGCCGACACGCGTGACGAACTCCGCGGCCGCCTCGAACGCCGGGGCGTAGCCGCTGCGGATGGCCAGCGGGTACCAGCGCATGGCGATCTCGCCGTTGGCGGTGCCGGTGAAGCCGTAGGCCGCGTCGAGCTGCGCCAGGTCCTCCACCGGCAGCGTCTCCGGCATGCCGGCGAGGAAGTGGATCCATTCCTGCGAGGACCAGTCCTGCGTGATCGCGGGCGGCGGCAGCTGCTTGCTGCCGCGCCAGCCCAGCCGCGCGGAATCGACGATGCCCAGGCGCTGCGACATCACCTGCGGCGCGTACACCGGGATGCCCGGGCCGTACACCCATTCCTCGATCTCGGCGTCGCTCACCTTGCCCGGGTACTTTCCGAAGAGGTGCTCGCGCGCGTAGTCCAGGAACTGCCCGGTGGTGATGCTCTGGAACGCGAAGTGGTCGAAGTAGCCGCGCAGGAACTGATCGAACACCTCGCGCCCGAAGCGCTCCTCCAGGAACTGCAGGAACCATGCGCCCTTGTCGTACGCCACCCCGCTGAGCGCGTCGTCCGCGTCGAGCTGCGTGCCCGGTTTCACCGCCAGCGCCTGCACCGCCGGCGGCATGTCATCGATCTCCTTCTTCAGCTCGTTGCGGGAGATGACGAACTCCATGTCGCTGAAGTCCTTCCCGTACAGCGCCTCGACGATCCGGTTCTCGACGTAGCTGGTGAAGCCCTCGTTGAGCCAGCCGTGCTTGGCGCTGGAGAAGGTGACCAGGTTGCCCGACCAGCTGTGCGCCAGCTCGTGCGCGATCAGCGACACCAGCGATTTGTCGCCCACGATCACCGTCGGGGTGATGAAGCTCAGGCGCGGGTTCTCCATGCCGCCGAACGGGAACGACGGCGGCAGCACCAGCATGTCGTAGCGGCCCCAGCGGTACGGCCCGTACAGCGACTCGGCCACCTGGATCATCTTCTCGGTGTCGTCGAACTCGGCCACGGCGCGGTCCACCACCTCCGGTTCGGCCCACACGCCGCTGCGCTCCGAGATCGGCTTGAACACCAGGTCTCCGGCGGCGATCGCCATCAGGTACGACGGGATCCGCTGCGGCATCTCGAAGGTGTACTCGCCGTCGCGCACCGCGCCGGGGTCGTTGTCGGCGCTCATCAGCACCATGACGTCCGGGCGCGTGGTCACGCGCGCGCTGTAGGTGTAGCGCACCTGCGGCGTGTCCTGCAGCGGCACCCACGAGCGCGCGTGGATCTGCTGCGACTGGCTGAACATGAACGGCAGCCGCTTGCCGCTGGTCATCTCCGGCGTCATCCACTGCAGGCCCGAGGCCTCCGGCGAGGTGCGGTAGGTCACCCGCACCTTCGCGTTGCGCTCCGGCGTCTCGATGACCAGGGCGCTGCCGAGCAGCGGATCGCGCTCGGCCAGCGTGAACTCCAGCGGCGACCATGCGCCGCCGGCCTCGCCCTCGACCTTCTCGATGGCCAGGTCGCGGGTGTCCAGCACCAGCTGCCGGGCCTGCGGGTTCTTCCATTCCAGCGTGTAGGTCGCGGTGCCGGAGATGGTCCTCGCGTCGAAGTCCAGGGCGAGGTCGAGCGCGAGGTGGTCGATGACCACGTTGTCCGGCTGGGCGTAGGAATGCTCGTCGATGTCGGCTATGGCGGCGGACCTGCTCGCGGCCTGCTGGCCGTCGTCCACCGGCACCTCCCCGCGCTTGCACGCGGCCAGCGCCAGCAGCAGGACGGACAGCAGGACCAGGGGGAAACGGGGAAACGTCTTGGCGGGAATGGACATGGGCCGGTACAGCCTGACTGGGAAACCGCAACAGGTTACCAAGTCCCCCCGCGCGCGGACCGTGCCGCAAGCCCGGCAACCGTGCGCCGCAACGGCGGCACAGCACCGCCGGCCTACGGCCGCCCGGCCTTCACCTCCAGCAGGAAGGGCTCGACCGCCATGCGCCAGGCCACCGGCTGGTCGTAGTGC
>CALLKI010000090.1 GCA_938008415.1 uncultured Luteimonas sp.
TGGCCTACGGCTACCGGGACGACGCCTACTTCTTCCTGAAGATCCGGGCGGCCTTCCCCGGACTTGGGTGAAGAACCTTTTTTTTCCGTGCCCCGCCACGCGGACGCGCCCGGCCCGGTGGCCTCAACGCGGGGGCGCCGCCAGCTCGCGGGCGTCGAGGAAGCCGTCGCCGTCGGCATCCTGCCGGCGGAAGCGTTCGGCCAGGCGCGCACGGTGCTCCTCGAGGGTGAGCGCGGGCCCCTTCCCGCCCGGCAGTTCGTCCGGCGTCAGCACGCCGTCCCCGTTGCGGTCCATGCGCTCGAACGCATAGCCCATCCACCCGAGGTATTCGTCGAGCGACACCCGGCCGTCGCCATCACGGTCCATCCGCGCCAGGTAGTCGCCGGGATCGGCCACCTGCGCCCGTGCCGCGGGGAACGGCGGCAGGGCGACGAGGAACAGCAGGACGGCGCAGGCTGCTTCGCGGCCGGCCGCGGATCGTGGATGCGGGCCAGTCACCATGCGGCTTGCGGGTGCGCACCCGCGCTCAGGCGTGCATCGACTGCAGGCGGTAGCCCTTCAGGCGCGCCGCGTATTCCTGCAGCGCGCGGATGCCGCTGGCCTCGGCCTCGCGGCACCAGGCCTGGAGGTTCTGGACCGCCTCGGAAACATTGGTGGTGCGTGCCTCGAGCACGGCCGCCAGCCGGCGCCGGTACTCGACCAGGGTGCGGATCCGCGGGCGCTGCTCGATCCACTGCTGCAGCTGCTCGCGGGCGTCCGGCGGGAGCCAGCGGCCGTCGTCCGCCAGCGCCTTGCGCATCCGGCGCGGCAGCAGCGAGCGCAGCTTCGCACCGGCGGCCCGGGCCTCCTCGCGCAACGCCGGCATCAGCACGTTGCGGCGGTAGTCGGTCATCGCCTGGAAGCGGTGCGCCAGCAGCGCCTTCAGCGTGTCGGCGTCGGGCACATGGATGTTCGGGCGCACGTCCAGCGACGGCGCGACCCGCAGCACCTTCGCCAGCTTCAGCTTCTCCAGGCCGCGGATCACCAGCCAGCCGATGTCCACTTCCCAGCGGCGCAGCGCGAACTTGGCCGAACTCGGGAAGGCGTGGTGGTTGTTATGCAGCTCCTCGCCGCCGATCCAGACGCCCCAGGGGCTGAGGTTGGTCGCGGTGTCGGTGGTGTCGAAGTTGCGGTAGCCCCACCAGTGGCCCAGGCCATTGACCACGCCTGCGGCCCAGAACGGGATCCACAGCATCTGGATCGCCCAGACGGCGACGCCGGCGAAGCCGAACAGCACGAAGCTGACCAGCAGCAGCAGGGTCGGCCCGAGCGTGGCATGCGGGGTGTACAGGTGGCGCTCGATCCAGTCGTCCGGGGTGCCGCGGCCGTACTGCTCGATGTCGGCGCGCATGCCACGGGCCTCGCGGTACAGCTCCACGCCGCGCCAGAACACCGTGCCGATGCCCTTGAACTGCGGGCTGTGGGGGTCTTCCTCGGTCTCGCACTTGGCGTGGTGCTTGCGGTGGATGGCCACCCATTCCTTGGTGATCATCGACGTGGTCAGCCACGTCCAGAACCGGAAGAAGTGGGCGACGACGGGATGGAAGTCGACGCCGCGGTGGGCCTGGCTGCGGTGCAGGTACAGCGTGACCGAGAAGATGGTCAGCTGGGTCATGACCAGCAGATAGAGCACGAGCTGCCAGAAGCCGAACTGCAACAGGCCGCCGGCCAGGAAATCGATCAGGGAAACAGACATGGTGACGCCACGCGGGAGGAACGGGCCCATGATGGGCCCCCGCGGGGAGGAAAGCCAGCCCTTGCCGGACGGACGGCGCCTTCGCGTTCATGCGCGGCGGGGACGGCTTGCGCGCGGGCACGCGCGCCCCCACGCTTGCGCGCATGCCTGAACTGCCCGAAGTCGAGACCACGCGGCGCGGCATCGCGCCGCACCTGGAAGGTCGCCGCGTGCGCGCCGTCACCCTGCGCCGGCGCGACCTGCGCTGGCCGATTCCTCCCGAAATCAACAGCTTGCTGCCGGGAAGGCGCATTCAGGCCGTGCGCCGGCGCGCCAAGTACCTGCTGCTCGACACCGATGCCGGCAGCGCACTGCTGCACCTTGGCATGTCCGGCAGCCTGCGTGTGCTGCCCGCCGGGGCGCCCGCGCGCGAGCACGACCACGTCGACCTGCTGCTGGATTCGGGCCGGGTGCTCCGCTTCAACGACCCGCGGCGGTTCGGCTGCCTGCTCTGGCAGCCGCCGGGCGAGCTCCACCCGCTGCTGCGCGGGCTGGGCCCGGAGCCGCTCTCGGACGGATTCGACGGCGAACTGCTCTATGAACGCAGCCGGGGGCGCAGCGCGCCGGTCAAGGCCTTCCTGATGGACCAGCGCATCGTGGTCGGCGTGGGCAACATCTACGCGGCCGAGGCCCTGTTCGAAGCGGGGATCTCCCCCTTCCGCCCGGCCGGGAAGGTCTCGCGCGAGCGCTACCGCCTGCTCGCGGACGCGGTCAAGCGCATCCTCGGGCGCGCCATCCGCCGCGGCGGCACCACCCTGCGCGACTTCCTCGCGCCCGACGGCGCGCCCGGCTATTTCGAGCAGGAACTGGCCGCCTACGGCCGCGGCGGCGAACCCTGCCCGCGCTGCAGCCGGCCGCTGAAGGAAGCCGTGCTGGCGCAGCGGGCCACGGTCTGGTGCGGCCACTGCCAGCGCTGACCCCCTGACCGGGGCCGGTGGCCGGGCCGGTCCTTCGCGGTATAGTCGCCGCTGTTGCGAGGGGAACGCACGATGGCAGACACCGCCGACATCACGCTCTGGCTCAATGCCGCCCGGGAAGGCGACCGGAGCGCACTGGACCAGGTCCTGGGCACGCTCTACCACGAACTGCATGCCATGGCCCGGCGACAGCTGTCCGGGCAGATGGGGCACACGCTCGATGCCACCGCGCTGGTCCACGAGGCCTACCTGAAGCTGGTCGGCCGCCGCGAGATCCAGTTCGACGACCGTGCCCATTTCTTCGCCTACGCCGCCTCCGCCATGCGCAGCGTGGTGGTGGACTATGCCCGCCAGCGGCTGGCGCAGAAGCGCGGAGGCGACCTGCACCGCGTCACCGACCTGCCGCAGGACCTCGAGGGCGGCCTGCGCGTGGACGAGGAGATGCTGGGCCTGGACACCGCGCTCACCCGTCTGGCCGCGGTCGACGAGCGCCTGGCCAGGGTCGTGGAACTGCGCTATTTCGCCGGCCTGTCCGAAGCGGAGATCGCGTCGCTGATGGGCCGGTCCGAGCGCAGCATCCGCCGTGACTGGCAGAAGGCGCGCATGTTCCTGCTCGCGGCGCTGAAGGACTCCTGAGCCGCGCCATGGTCGGCGTGGCGACGGATTGACCACGATGGACGCGGAACGCTGGCAAAAACTGTCGCCCCTGCTCGACGCGCTGCTCGACCTCGACGACGACGAGCGCACGCGCAGGCTCGGGGAAATCCGCGCGCAGGACCCGCAACTGGCAGACGACCTCGAGGAGCTGATCCGGCTGGAAGCCGGCGGCGACGACCTGCTCTCCAGGCCGCTGGTGGCGCCGAACGCCGGCATCGTGCCGGGCAGGATGGTCGGCCCCTACGAGCTCGAGCGGCTGCTGGGCGAAGGCGGGATGGGCCAGGTCTGGCTGGCGCGGCGCGCCGACGGCCTGTACCAGCGCAGGGTGGCGCTCAAGCTGCTGCGCCCGGGCATCGCCGACCCCAGCCTGCGCCTGCGCTTCACCCGCGAGCGGCAGATACTGGCGAGGCTGGAACACCCGCACATCGCGCGCCTGCTCGACGCCGGCATCAGCAGCGACCAGCAGCCCTACCTCGCACTCGAGTACGTCGAGGGGGAGCCGATCACCGACTGGTGCCGCGCCCGCGACCCCGACACCAGGACACGCGTGCGCCTGTTCCTGCAGGTCTGCGAGGCGGTCAGCCACGCGCACACCAACCTCATCGTCCACCGCGACCTCAAACCCTCGAACATCCTGGTCACGCCGCTGGACGAAGTGCGGCTGCTCGACTTCGGCATCGCCAAGCTGCTGGGCACCCACGACGCGAACGAACGCACGGGCACCGGCCTGCGCACCTTCACCCTGCACTACGCGGCACCGGAACAGATCCGCGGCGAGCCGGTCACCACCATGACCGACGTGTACTCGCTGGGCGTGATCCTGTATGAACTGCTCGCCGACCAGAAGCCCTACAGGCTCAAGCGCCAGACCGACGCGCAGTGGGAGGAGGCGATCCTCAACGTCGACCCGGTGCGCCCCTCCCAGGCCATCCTGCGCTCGCTCGACACCGCGACCAGCCCGGCGCTGATGCGCCGGCGCATGCGCGAGGTGGCCGGCGACCTCGACAACATCGTGCTCAAGGCGCTGGCGAAGAAGCCGGAGCACCGTTACCCCTCGGTGGAGGCGCTCGCGCTCGACCTGCGCCGCTGGCTCGACGGCCGCCCGGTGATGGCACGGCCGCAGAGCGTGCTCTACCGCATGCGCAAGTTCATGTCGCGGCACCGCTGGGCGGTGGCCACCACCGCGGTCGTCACCCTGGTGCTGGTCGGCGCGCTTGCCATGGTGGCCTGGCAGGCGCGGCAGGCAATCAACGAAAGCGCGCGCGCGCAGGCGATGCAGAACTTCGTCATCGGCCTGTTCGAGAACGCAGGGAGCACGTCGACTTCGACGCCGCTCGACGTGCGCCAGCTGCTGGCAGCGGGCGTGCAGCGCGGCGACCAGGAGCTGGCCCGGCAGCCCGTGGCGCGCGCCGAGCTGCTCGGCCTGGTCGCGCGCCTGCGCCTCGGGCTGGGCGACTACGAGGAGGCGCACCGGCTGCTGCAGCGGCAGGCCTCGATCATCGCAACGCTCGACTCCCCGCCCGCCAGCCTGCGCCTGCAGGCGGCCAGCAACCTCGGCCGCACCCTGCGGCTGATGGGCCGCAGCGGGGCGTGCGTGGACACGATGCAGCCGTTGCTGTCCCTTGCCTCGCACGAAAACCGCCGGCTGCCGGTGCTGACTGCCGACTTCTACTCCCAGCTCGGGCGCTGCCAACGCGACCAGGGCAACCGCGAGGCGGCGCGGGCCCTGTTCCTGCGCTCGCTCGCGCTGCGTCGCGACCCGTTGCGTGACGACGCCGGCATCGTCGAGAACCTCGCCGACCTCGCCTCACTGCACGCCGGCGCCGGCGACGGCCTGCGCGCGCTGCACGAGATGCGCGCGGCGCTGGCCCTGTTGCGCAGCAGCGTGGGCGAGCGCCATCCGCTCGCCATCGACCTGCTGCGCTCGCTGTGCTCGCTCGAGCGCGACCGGACCAACATCCGCGCGGCCGAGAAGGACTGCACGCAGGCGGTGGACCTGGCGATGGAGCTTTACGGCCCGCAGCATCCGGCCACCATCGACGCGAGGCGGCAACTGGCGGCCGTCCACGTCGACCAGGGCCGGCTGGCCGAGGCGCAGGCGGCATTCCAGGAGGCGCAGGCCTGGCTGACGACCAGGTTCAGCCCGGATCACCCGGACGTGGCACGCAATTACAACAGCCTCGCCATCGTCGCCTGGGAGCGCGGCGACATCGCCACCGCGCTGGATTACATGCGCCGCGCCGTGCGGGTCTGGCGGGACGCGGAGCGGCCTCCCCTGTACGCATCGATACTGTTCAACAACGCGATGGTGCTGCACGACGCCGGCCGCGACCGCGAGGCGCTGCCGATGCTGTACGAATCGCTGCGCATCCGCCGCCAGGCCCATGGCCCGGGCCACGGTCTGGTCGGCGACACCCTGCGGCTGATCGGCGAGGTCGAGGCCGCGCTCGGCAACGACGACTTGGCGGCAAGGTCATTGGCGGAAGCCGCCACCATCACCCGCGAGAACTATGGCCCCGAGCACGCGCACACCCGGCGCGCGGAAGTCTCGCTCGCCGCATTCCGGGCGATGCGTGGCAACGGGGCGGCGCTGGCGACGCTCGACCGGATCGGCGCGCTGCCGGAATCCGACCAGGAACTGCGCAAGACGGTGTGGCTGGCACGGGCCTACGCGGCACGCGCACGCTGCACGGGCCCGCAACGCGCGGCCGCGCTGGCCTCGCTGCAGTCGCTCGACACCACGCTGCGGGCGGCCCTGCCGGAAGGCGGCGTCGTGGCCCGCGAGATCCGCCGGATCCAGGCCGAATGCCTGTCGCGCCCGCCGGGTGCGTGACCGGCGCTGCCCCGCCGGGTCAGAGCGGCAGCGGCGGCTGCAGCGGCTCGATCCGCCCCTCGCCCCGCATGATCCGCTTGAACTCGGCGCGGCTGACCGAGACGTAGCGTTCGTTGCCGCCGATCTCGACCTGGGGGCCGTCCTTCACCGCGCGGCCCTGCCCGTCCACCCGCACGGTCATCGTCGCCTTCTTGCCGGTGTGGCAGATGGTCTTGATCTCCTGCAGCTCGTCCGCCCAGGCCAGCAGGTACTGGCTGCCCTCGAACAGCTCGCCGCGGAAATCGGTGCGCAGGCCGTAGCACAGCACCGGCACGCGCAGCTGGTCCACCACCTCGCTGAGTTGCCAGACCTGCGCCCGGGTCAGGAACTGCGCCTCGTCCACGAGCACGCAGTCGAGTTTGCCGTTGGCGGCGACGTCGGCCTCCACCATCGCCTCCAGGTCGTCGTCGCGGTCGAAGGCCACGCCCTGCTCGCTCAGGCCGATGCGCGAGGCCACGCGTCCGCCAGCGCCGGCACGGTTGTCGAGCCGCGGGGTGAGGATCAGCACGCGCATGCCCCGCTCGCGGTAGTTGTGCGCCGACTGCAGCAGCGTGGTCGTCTTCCCGGCGTTCATCGCCGAGTAGTAGAAGTAGAGCTTGGCCATTGCCCCAGTTTACGCTGGGACCTCACTCGTCCTCACGCGGCGGCGCCCCCCGGTCCACCTTTTCGAGATCGCCGATTTCCACCGTCCCGCGCCGCGGGGCCCGCCAGATCTCGTCGTGCATCCGCCAGTATTCGGCAGGTTCCCAGTACCTCGGGGCATAGTATTCCTCGCCACGCAAGGTCATCCCGGTACCTGCCAGAGGCCCGGTAAAGGGGATGATCTCCAGAAGCCCGACGCTGCCAAGACGGCTGCCCGTCACCTCCCGGCGCGCGCGCCGCAACACGGCCTCGAGCCGTGGCTTGGCCACTTCGTCGCCGTACTGCGCCAGGATCTCCTGACCCCGTTCAAGCGCCTCGGCACGCTCGGCCTCGCTCAACGCATCCCAGTAGCGTTCGCGGAACGCGACCAGGTCGGGGTAGAGCCTCTCGGCGGCAATGTCCATCCAGGCATAGGCGATCGGCCGGTCCTGCGGCACGCCACGGCCTTCCCAGTACATCTCCGCGATCATGGCCTGCGACGGCTTGTCGGCATAGCGCGCCGCGCGGCGGAAATAGACCAAGGCCATCTCGTAGTCTTTTTCCCTGTAGGCCTGGATACCCGCGTTGCGCCAGCGCAGATCCGGGTGCGCACCCAGAAACCCATCGGTCAGGACCGCCGGGTCGATCCCCCGCTGCCTGGTTTCTTCCGCGGCCCCGGCGCCCACGGGAACCGCCAGGCACAGCCACAGGATCAGGAACAGCCGTCCAGCCATGGCCCCTCTCTCCGCATTTCTGTTCCGCCCAGTCTGACATTTCCCGGGTGCGGGCGCGATAAACTGATGCCACAGCGACCGACCCTCACGCGATGTCCCTCAACCCCCAGCAACGCGCCGCAGTCGAGCACTGCGACGGCCCCCTGCTCGTGCTCGCCGGGGCAGGCAGCGGCAAGACGCGGGTGATCGTCGAGAAGATCGCCCACCTGATCCGTTCCGGACGCTACCCGGCGCGGCGCATCGCCGCGATCACCTTCACCAACAAGGCCGCGAAGGAGATGCGCGAGCGCGTCGCCCGCCGCCTGAAGGGCATGGACATCGAGGGCCTGACCATCTGCACCTTCCACGCGCTGGGGCTGCGGATGCTGCAGGTCGAGCACGCGAAGGCCGGCCTGCGCCGCGGGTTTTCGGTGTTCGACGCCGACGACGCGCTGGCGC
The DNA here is from genome assembly GCA_938008415.1 of uncultured Luteimonas sp. Taxonomy (GTDB): domain Bacteria; phylum Pseudomonadota; class Gammaproteobacteria; order Xanthomonadales; family Xanthomonadaceae; genus Luteimonas. The sequence goes on from CALLKI010000090.1 coordinate 8,014, forward strand.
AGTTCAAGGACCTGATGCGCGGCGCCAAGCCCGACGCGGTGCAGGCGATGCAATCCCTGGTCTCGGGCCTGAAGAACGCCGGGCTGTCGCCTGAACAGGCCGCCGCGGCCGCGCGCAGTGCGCGCGAGCACGAGGCCGCCCGGCTGTACGCGCGGTACCAGGAACGGCTGGCGGCGTTCAACGCGGTGGATTTCGACGACCTGATCCGCCTCCCAGTGCAGCTGCTGGAGGACGACGGGGAGGCACGCCTGGCCTGGCGCGAGCGCATCGGCTACCTGCTGGTGGACGAGTGCCAGGACACCAACGACGCACAGTACCGCCTGCTCAAGGCGCTGGCCGGGCCGGCCGGCAATTTCACCTGCGTGGGCGACGACGACCAGAGCATCTACGCCTGGCGCGGCGCCAACCCGGAGAACCTGTCCCAGCTGGGCAGGGACTACCCGGCGCTGACGGTGATCAAGCTCGAGCAGAACTACCGCTGCCCCAACCGCGTGCTGCGCGCGGCCAACACGCTGATCTCCAACAACCCGCACGAGCACCCGAAGACGCTGTGGAGCGCGCAGCCCGACGGCGAGCGCATCCGTGTCTGGGAATGCCGCGACGCCGCCCACGAGGCCGAGCGCGTCGCCGCCGAGATCCAGTTCCTGCACACCCTGCGCCAGACGCCGTGGAGCGACTTCTGCGTGCTGTTCCGCGGCAACCACCAGTCACGGCCGCTGGAGAAGGCGCTGCAGATGCTGCGCATCCCCTACCACCTCAGTGGCGGCACCGCGTTCCTCGATCGTGGCGAGGTGAAGGACGCGCTGGCCTGGCTGCGCCTGGTCGCCAATCCGGACGACGACAACGCCTTCCTGCGCGCGGTGCAGTCGCCCTCGCGCGGCATCGGGGCTGGCACGCTGGCAAAGCTGGCAGAGCTTGCGCAGCAGGCGCAACTGCCGCTGTCGCGCGCGGCCGAATCGGTCGGCCTGCTCAAGCAGCTGCAGCCGCGCGCGGCCAACGCGCTCGGCGCGTTCACCGACATCGTGCGCGGCCTGCGCCAGGACGCCGCGCATCTGCCGCCGGCCGAGCTGGTGCGCAAGCTCAACGAGAAGTCGGGCCTCGTCGCCGCGCTGCGCGAGCAATGCAGGAGCGAGGAATTGTTCCGCATCCGCCGCGGCAACCTCGACGAGCTGGCCGACTGGTTCGACGGCGCGAAGGCCTCGGGGCCAGGCGACCTGGCCGCCCAGCTGGCGCTGCTCAGCCACGCCGACAAGGGCGAGCCCGGCAACCAGGTGCGGCTGATGAGCCTGCACGCGGCCAAGGGCCTGGAGTTCCGCTATGTCTTCATCGTCGGCATGAACGAGGGCATCCTGCCGCACGAGGCCAGCCTCGACGAGGGCCGGCTGGAGGAGGAACGCCGGCTGCTGTATGTGGGCATCACCCGCGCGAAGGAGCAGCTGTGGCTGTCGTACGCGCTGGAGGCGCAGCGCTGGGGCGCGAAGGTGAGCCTCGCGCCCAGCCGCTTCCTCGACGAGCTGCCCGCGGCCGAACTGCAGCGCGACGGCGCCGACCCGGCCGCCGACGCCGAGCGCCGGCAACAGCGCGCCGCAGCCGGCTTCGCCAGCATCCGCGCCCTGCTGGACGGCTGACGCGGCCAGCACGCCTGCGCGACGTGTCAGCCCTCCAGCGCCTGGCAGGCCTCAAGGCGGTTGCCGTCCGCGTCGCGGAACTGGAAGAACACCACTCCCTCGCCGCGCCGCAGTTCCCCGACGTCCACGCCACGGCGCGCCAGTTCGGCGTGCGCCGCGGCGGCATCGGCCGTCGCGAAGATGGGATACGCGCCCTGCGCGTCCGCGGCGGCCGGCGTTTCGCCCGGCTTCAGTTCCCACAGGGTCAGGCCCGGTCCCTGCGGCAGAGGCAGCACCGCCAGGCGTTCGTCCGGGTCCACGTACGCAGCCTCCAGTCCCAGCCTGCCGGCATACCACGCGATTGCCTCGTCCAGCGCGGACACGCGCAGGATGAACGTGTCGATGCGGTCGAACAACGCCGCCATGTCCTCCCTCCCCCTTGCCCGACCCCGGGCCCGTCGCACCGCAGGCGCTGGAGTCTGGCCATCTTCCGCGACCGCCTGCAACGCCGCTTCGTTACACTCCGCCTCCCCCAGACACTGGAGCCGCCGCATGCGCGCGATCCCTGCCGCGACCCTCCTTGCCACCCTGCTTGCGCTCACCGCGTGCCGCACCGTGCTCCCCGCGCCAGGCGACGGTGCCGCCGCCCCTGCGCCTGTGCCCGCCCCCGCCGCGCAGGCCGCGGCCGACGACAACCTCAACGCGGTGCTGTGGGTGCAGCGCTCCGAGGAATACCGGGCCAACGCCCTCGCCATCTACCGCGCCGCCGCCGCCCGGCTTGACGCCGCCCTGGCCGACCCGCACTGGGACGCGCTGGCGCCCGGGGAGCGCGCGGCCACCGCACCGGCCGAAGGCCTCAGGCCCGCGGTCATCCTCGACATCGACGAGACCGTGCTCGACAACTCGCCCTACCAGGCCCGGCTGGTCGCCGATGGCCGGGAATACGACGAGGACACCTGGGCCGACTGGGTGATGGAGAAGAAGGCCCGGCCGGTGCCGGGCGTGCTCGAGTTCGCCCGCGCCGCCGAGGCCCGCGGCGTGACCCTGATCTACCTGTCCAACCGCGCCGCCCACCTGAAGGACGCCACCCTCGCCAACCTGCGCGAGGCCGGCCTGCCGGTGAAGGACGAAAGCGTCTTCCTCGGCCTCGGCACCCCGGTCGAAGGCTGCGAGCAGCGCGGCTCGGAGAAGAAGTGCCGCCGCCTGCTCGTCGGCCGCCAGTACCGCGTGCTCATGCAGTTCGGCGACCAGCTCGGCGACTTCGTGGAGATCACCTCCAACACCCCCGAAGCCCGTGCCGCGCTCATGGAGCGGTACGGCGACTGGTTCGGCGAACGCTGGTGGATGCTGGCCAACCCCACCTACGGCGGGTGGGAACCTGCCCGGTTCGGCAATGCCTGGGGCAAGCCGCGCGAAGCCCGCCGGGAACTCAAGCGCCAGGCCCTCGACACCGCCCGCTGACCCGCCCACCGGCCCAGCCCTGTCGGGCACGCCCGTCCCGGAACCATGATTCTCTTGAAAATCAACAGGATAAGCTTGTTCAATTAAGATGTTGCATTAGATTCTGCGCCGCGCTAACCTGCCGGCGCCCACAACCCAAGTCCTCCGGCGTTGCCGGATTGACGGGAAACCGGAAGGTTTCCCGTTTTTTTGTCCGCCGTCCCGGAACCCGGACGGGCGGGTTGCCCCGCCCCCCCTCCATCGCCAAGATGCGCCCCCGGGGAACACACCGGGGTAACTGCATGCGACTGCGCACCGTCGCCACCGTCGTCCTGTCCATCGCGCTGGCAGCGGCGACCGGCTGCAACCGGCACGGGCACGGCGGCGATGCCGGGGACCCGCCCGGGGCCGACTCCCCGGTCGAGGCGGTGCGCGAACTGACCGCGCACCTGATCGCCAACGACCTGGCCGCCTTCGCCCGCGACGCCGTGCCCCCCGGGCTGCACGCCCGGCTCGAGGCCGCCTGGCGCGAGGGCCGTACCCGCTGGCCGCTCGACGAATTCCCGCTGGCCTCGCACCACCCCGCGGCGCTCGCCACCCTGGCCGCGGACGGCGCCGAACAGTCCCTGCAGGATACCTTCGACCGCCAGTTCGCCGGCGCCGCCGCGGAACTGGGCCAGACCGCGGCCGCCCTCGGCGTGTTCGGCATGCAGTACATCGAGCAGCACGAGGGGTTCAGCCCGTCGGAGCGCCAGCACTACGCCCAGATCGTCTCCGCGCTCAGCGCCTGGGGCATCCGCGCCCCGCTCGCCGACCGCGACCGCGCGCTGAAGGCGATCGCCCTGCTGACCGCCGCCGCCCGCGAGGCGGAACTCACCTCGCCCGGTGACTTCGCTGCCGCCGGCATGGACGAGGCACTCGCGCGCATGGCCCCGGTGCTCGCCGCCGGCAAGCAGGCCCTCGCGCTGTACGGCCTGGACCTCGACGCCGGGCTGTCGGCGATGCAGGTGCACCTGCTGTCCCAGACCGGCGACACCGCCCAGGTCCACATGGAGTACAGCCTGGCCGGCACGCCCATCGATGCCGTCGTGGGCGTGGAGCGCCACGACGGCCGCTGGTACGTCAGCGACTTCATCGCCAACGCGGAGGCGGCGCTGGCCCCGCAGTCCACGGACCGGACCGCCGACTGATCCCGGGGGCGCGCCCCCGCCAACCCCTCCGCGTGCCGGGGAAGGCCGGGGCGGGGGGCAAAGGGCATCCGCGCCCTGCGTGCCCGTCATCGCGGACGGGTGCCTCCCCTCTCCCGGCGCCTCCTTCCCGCCGGGCCGGAAGCGGAGTTGTTCCCGCCGGCGGAGGGAGGGGGCGCAGGGGCACGGCCGCGATCCGGAGGTCAGTCCCCCAGCCATCGACGCCACTGCGCGCGGATCGCCTCGCGGGCGGCAGGCGGGACGTCGCCGTGGGGGACGATGCGCCTGCGGCGGTCGAGGGTGCAATCCAGGCCGAGGGCCAGCAGCGCGGCGTGGGCCTCGCGCAGCGACGAGGCGGCGTCCCGGTCGAGGATGCCTTCGGCTTCCAGCACGTCGAGCAGGAGCCGGGTGGCGCGCGGTCCCAGCAGCGCCGGGTGCGCCGCGGCGTGGCGCAGCACCAGGTACTGGACGATGAACTCCAGGTCCACCAGCCCGCCCTCGCCCTGCTTGAGGTCGAACATGGCGTCGTTGCCGCGGTCGAGCTCGCCGCGCATGCGCTGGCGCATCACGGCCACGTCCCCGCGCAGCCCGGCCTCGTCGCGCGGGCGCGAGAGGGTGCCGGCGCGGATCGCCTCGAACGCCTCGCGCATGGACGCGTCCCCCGCGACGAAGCGCGCGCGCACCAGCGCCTGGTGCTCCCAGGTCCAGGCGCGCTCGCGCTGGTATTCACCGTAGCTGGCCAGCGACGACACCAGCAGGCCCTTGCCGCCGTCCGGGCGCAGGCGAACGTCCACGTCGTACAGGCGGCCGCCGCCGGTCACCGCGCCGAGCAGGCCCACGATCTTCTGCGCCAGCCGCGCGAACCAGCGCGGCGCGTCGAGCGGGCGCGCGCCGTCGGAGTGCGCCTCGGGCGGGGCGTCGTACAGGAACACCAGGTCCAGGTCGGAGCCGAAGCCCAGCTCCTCGCCGCCGAGGCTGCCGTAGCCGACCACCGCGAAGCGCGCGCCGGGCAGGTCGCCATGGCTGGCGCGCAGCTCGCGCAGGGCCAGTCCGCGCACCACGTCCACCACCGCGTCGGCCAACCACGCCAGCTGGCGGGTGCTGTCGTGCGCGGGCTGGCGCCGGTCGAGCGTGGCCAGAGCGATTCGGAAGCTGAGCTGCTGGCGGATCTCGTTGAGCAGGAACAGCGCGTCCTCGGTGTCGTCGCGCTCCAGCACGCCGGCGCAGGCGCGCGCGAACGCCTCACGGTCCGGCAACGGCCCGGCGACGCGCACGTCGAGCAGTTCGTCCAGCAGCACCGGGTGCGCGGCGAGGCGCTCGGCGAGGAACGCGCTGCGCGTGGTCACGTCCACCAGCCGCGACAGCGCCGCCGGCTCCTCGTCCAGCAGCGCCAGGTAGCTGGCGCGGCGCAGGATGTTGTGCAGCATCGCCAGCAGGCGGCGCACCGCCTGCAGCGGCTGCGGCGAGGACGCGGTCGCCTGCAGCATCACCGGCAGCACCCGGTCGAGCCTGGCCCGCGAGGCGTCGGACAGCTCGCGCACGCTGGGCGAGCGCGCGAAATCGCGCAGCGCCGCGTCCACGGCCCCGGCCTCCCCGAAACCGGCGGCGGCCAGGGTGCCGGCGTCGCCGCCGTCCGGCAGCACGCGCCAGTACGCCGCCAGGCCGTCGTCCGCCGCCGCCTGGCGGCGGCGCTGGCTGAGCAGTGCGTCGAACTCGCGCGCCACTCGCGCGCGGTGCACCCCCAGCTCGCGCAGCATGGCATCCGCGCCGTCATAGCCCAGCCCGAGCGCGAGCCGCACACGTTCCAGCGGCAGGGACGGCAGTTCATGCGTCTGCGCGTCGCGCAGCATCTGCAGCCTGTTCTCGACGTGGCGCAGGAAACGGTAGGCATCGGCCAGCGCCGATTCCGTTTCCGCCGGGATGTAGCCGGCGTCGCGCAGCGCGCGCAGGGCCGGCAGCAGCCGTCGCTCGCGCAGCGCCGGTTCGCGGCCGCCGCGGATCAGCTGCAGGACCTGGGCCAGGAACTCGATCTCGCGGATCCCGCCCGGGCCACGCTTGATGTCGTCGGCCAGTTCCCTGCGCGCGACCTCCGCCGTGATCATCGCCTTCATCGCGCGCAGGCCGTCGAGCGCGCCGTAGTCGAGGTAGCGGCGGTACACGAACGGCCGCAGCGACGCCAGGAAGCGCTCGCCCGCGGCGAGGTCGCCGGCGACGGGCCGCGCCTTCTGCCAGGCATAGCGTTCCCAGTCGCGGCCTTCGTGCTGGAAGTACTGCTCCATCGCCGCGAAGCTCATCGCCACCCGGCCGGCGTTGCCGAACGGCCGCAGGCGCAGGTCCACGCGGTGGCAGAAGCCGTCGGCGGTGGTCTCGTCGAGCAGTACCGTCAGCTGCCGGCCGAGCCGCGCGAAGTATTCCTCCGCCGCCAGCGGGCGCGCGCCGTTGCTCTCGCCCGCCTGTTCGTAGGCGTACACGAGGTCGACGTCGGAACTGAAGTTCAGCTCGCCGCCGCCGAGCTTGCCCATGCCGAACACCACCAGCCGCACCGGGCTGCCATCGGCGGCGCGCACGGTGCCGTGGCGGGCGGCGAACTCCGCCTCCAGCGCCTCCAGCGCGATGCGCAGGCAGTCCTCGGCAAGGCGCGTGGTGGCCTCCAGCGTGGCGTCGATGTCATCGAGCCCCAGCACGTCGCGCCAGACCAGGCGCGCGGATTCCGCGCGGCGGTGGCGGCGCAGCAGGCGCGGCCATTCGGCGCGCTGCTCCGGCGCGAGCACCGGCGGCGCGAACGGCTGCGCGCCGTCGTCCCGCGCCAGCGCTGCCAGCACCTCCGGCCGCGATGCGAGCACGTCGATCGCGAAATCGCTGGCGATGGCGATGCGGCGCAGCTTGCCCGCGAGCACCGCGTCGTCGCGCACGGACTGTGGCAGGCGCGCGAGTGCGCGTTGCACGTGGGCGTCGATCTGTCCGCGCGCGTCGATGTCGTCCATGCGCGGATTGTGGCACCGCGGCGGACACGTTGCGCGGGCCGCCGCGACGCGGTGTCTCCCTCTCCATCAACAAGCACGCGCGCCACACGCGTGGCATGGGGATGCCATGGCGCCGACACCTGGGCCACGTCCGCATTGCGCCCGCCGTGGGCCGGGCAATAAAAAAGCCCGCTGCAGTTTCCTGCGAGCGGGCTTTGCTCCCTCCCCCACGTCGGGTGCGGGGGCATCGTGAAGGAACCATTAGCGCCATGCACGCTGCAGCGCAAAAACAAACCGCACGGTTCATTATCTCGATGCCCGCGGGTAACCGTTTACCGCGCGCGGATCCGCTGGTTTCCCGGGGGAAATCCCCGTTCAAGGACGCGGCCGGCGGCCCAGGTCCCGGAGGATCTCCCGGGCTGCATTGCGCCCGGGCAGGCCGGTGACGCCGCCACCGGGATGGCTGCCCGAACCGCACAGGTACAGCCCGCGCAGCGCCCCGCGGTAGTTGCCCTGGCCCAGCAGGGGGCGGGCCGAGAACATCTGGTCCAGCGCCAGCGCGCCATGGAAGATGTCGCCGCCGACCAGGCCGAACCTGCGCTCCAGGTCCAGCGGTGACAGCGCCTCGTACGCGATCACGCTGCGCGCGAAGTTGGGCGCCACCTCGTCCACGGTGTCGATCATCAGCTTCGCCACGGTGTCGCGGTGCGCGTCCCAGCCGCCGTCCACCTCGGGATGCACGTGCTGGCAGAACAGGCTGGCGACGTGCCGGCCCGGCGGCGCGAGCGTGTCGTCGAGCGCGGAGGAAATCACCAGCTCGACGATCGGCTTGCGCGCCCAGCCCGGGTTGTGCGCCTTCGACTTCGCGTCGAAATACGCCTGCTCGAAATACCGCAGCGAATGCCCGACGAGGATGCCGCTCTGGTGGTGCGGTTGCAGCCGGGTGCCCGGCGCCGCGGTGAAGTCCGGCAGCTCCGACAGCGCCACGTTCATGCGGAACGTGCCCGAGCCGTTGCGGTGGCGCGCGATGCGCCCGCGGGTGTCATCGTCCAGATGCTGCGGCTCCACCAGCCGCGTGTACAGCAGCTTCGGGTTGACGTTGGACGCGACCACGCGCGCGCGGAACTCCCGCCCGTCCTCCAGCACCACGCCGGTGGCACGCCCGCCCTCGACCAGCACCTTCGCCACCACGGCGCCGGTCTCGATGCGTACCCCGCGCGCCTCGCATTCGGCGCGCATGGCCTGCGTGATCGCGCCCATGCCGCCGATGGCGTGGCCCCACGCGCCCGGCTTGCCGTTGACCTCGCCGAAGACATGGTGCAGCAGCACGTAGGCGCTGCCGGGCGTGTACGGGCTGGCGAAATTGCCGACCACCGAGTCCCAGCCCAGCGCCGCCTTCAGCGGCTCCGACTCGAACCAGTGGTCGAGCAGTTCGCCCGCGGACTTGGTGAACAGGTCGAGGAGGTCGCGGCGGCCGCGCAGGTCGAGCCCCCCGAGCCGGCGCGCCACCGAATACGAGGCCAGCCAGTCGGCCAGCGCCAGGCGGTCGCCAACGTTCGGCGGCGTCATGTCCATCAGCTCGCGCAGGACCGCGACCACGCGTTCGAGCATGGCGTAGTACCGCGGCAGGCGTTCGGCATCGCGCCGCGACCAGCGCGCGACTTCCTCGAGCCCGTGTTCGCCGCCGAGCCGGAACGCCCTGCCGTCCGGCAGCGGCAGGAAGTTCGAGAACGGGCGCTCGACCACGCGCAGCCCATGCCCGGCCAGGCGCAGGTCGCGGATCACCTTCGGGCTGAGCAGGCTGACGGTGTAGCTGGCCACCGAATTGCGGAAGCCCGGGTGGAACTCCTCGGTCACCGCCGCGCCGCCGACGATGTGGCGGCGCTCCAGCAACGCGACCTTCAGGCCGGCGCCGGCAAGGTAGGCAGCGCAGACCAGGCCGTTGTGGCCGCCACCGATGACCAGCGCATCGAACTGTTCGCGCACGCGAGCTCCCGTCGTGTTCCTGGGGAGCCACATTGTAGGTGCGAGGGCATTTCCCCCGCGCCGCAACGGGCAGCCGTCAATCCCTGCGCGCATGCTCCAGCAGGCGCTCGACCGCATCGGCCAGGCGCGCGGCGGCATCCGGGCGGCCCAGCGAAGCTGCGGCGCGCGCGGCCCGGGGCAGCGCCGTGGGCGAGGAGAACAGTCCGGCCAGCAGCTCCGACAGCCGCGCGGGCGTCATCTCCGCTTCCGGCATGTGCCAGCCGGCACCGGCCTTCGCGAGGGTCTCGGCGTTGCGCCGCTGCTCCTCGCGCGAGCCACCATGCGGCAGTGGCACGAACACCGCGGGCCGCCCCATCACCAGCATTTCGGCGATCGTGGACGCACCGGCGCGGGCGACCACCAGGTGCGCATCGCGCAGGCGCGCGCCCATGTCGTCGAAGAACGGGCGCACGGCCGCGTCGATGCCGGCCCCGCGCAGCCGCGCCGCGACCGCGTCGCCGTCGTCGCCGCGGTACTGCAGCGACACCTGCAGCCGCGCGCGGATCGCCTCCGGCAAGGCCAGCAGCGCCGGCGGCACCACGCGCCCGAACACCGCCGCGCCCTGGCTGCCGCCGACCACCAGCAGCCGCAGCGGCAGGCCTTCGCCCAACGGCGGGTAATCGCCGCGCGCCTCGAGGATGGATTGCCGCACCGGGTTGCCGGTCACGAAGATCTTCTGCGGGTCGAAGCCTTCGGCGCCCGCGACCTGCGGGAACGAAGTCGCCAGTCCGTCGGCGAAGCGCAGCAGCTGCGCGTTGGCCTTGCTCAGGCGCGTGGCCTGCTCGTGCAGCAGCAGCGGCAGACCCAGGCTCTTCGCGGCCAGGGCCGGGGCGAAGCTCGGGTAGCCGCCGAAGCCGACCATCAGTCCCGCGCCACGCCGCCTGAGGTCCGCGCGCGAGGCCAGCACGCCGCGCAGGATGGTCAGCACCGCCTTCGCCTTCGCCACAACGCCGCCTTCGAGCGAGCTAGCCGGCAGCACCACATGTTCGATGCCATCCAGCGCCTGCGCGTACTGCGCCCCGCGGCGCTCGGTATGGACCACCACGCGGCAGCCTCGCGCCATCAGTTCCCGGGCCAGTGCCACCGCCGGGAACAGGTGGCCGCCGGTACCACCGGCGGCGAGCGCGACGAGGGGTTTCATTGCGGGCGGGTCCGTGTTGCGGAGGGAGCGGCGACTATAGACGAAGCCCGCCGCACGGAAGCGGAACGCCGGCGCACGGGGCCGGCCGGCTGCGCGTTCACGGCAGCAGGTGCGGGTGGCTGTCGAACCATTCGCGGGCGTTGCGCAGGTGGAACCTGTGCCGGCCACCGCGCAGTTCGACGCCGACGCCGAGCTTCCTCCAGCCGACGTACAGGTCACCGTCGTGCGCACGGGCATGCAGGCGCATGCGCGCGGCGACGTCGAAGCGGTCGTTGGCGGCGCGCACCCGGTCGAGCACGAGGGCGTCGTCGCGCCATTGCCACAGTCCCTCGACCCGCGCCTCGCCGGCGTCGACCACGCGGGAGATCCAGGCGGGATACCTGGCCCGGTCCGCGAACATCGCCAGCAGGAACCCGACGTCCTTCATCCGCGCCTGCAGCCGCCCGCCGAGGCTGGCCGGATGCTTCCACTCGACCTGGCCGCGCTCCAGCTCCAGCATGGCCCACCAGCCGGAGCGCGTGGCGCCCCCGGGCTCGGAGAACGACACGTTCCGCAGTTCCACCCGGGTGCCGCCAAGGTCGAAGTTGCCGCGCCTGAGGTTGCCGCGGCGCAGGCGGCCGTCGATCTCCACGTCGCCACGCAGGTCCACCCCGGCGACCGACAGGTCCACCTGGCGGCCGCGGATGCGCAGCGTGCCCTCGACGACGTCACCCAGGCCATCCACGTGCAGGTCGCCGTCGAGCGTGCCGCTGCCGCCGCCGAAGCGCAGCCGGTCATTGGGCAGGTAGGGGTCGAAGCGCGCCAGGTCCGGCACCCGCGCGCCGTTGAACCGGATCCGCGCCCGGCTGCTGTCGCGCATGTGCGCGAGGCGCGCATCGGCCTCGAGGTCCACGCGCAGGCCGCCGCCCTCCACATACGGCCGCGAGGGCGCGCCACCCGGCGCGGCGGCGAAACGGTCCAGCACCAGCGACACCCGCGACCTGGGCGTGCCGTCCGCACCCGCCTCGATCCTGGCCTCGGCATGCGCCCGGCCGCTGAAGCGGCTGCCGAGCACGTCGGCGCGCGCGACCACGTCGCGCGCCGCCAGCCGGCTGCCCTCGCGCAACCGCCCGCCCTCCAGCCGCAGGTCACCCTCGACGGTGCCGCTGCCTTCCAGCCCGAGCCAGTCGGCCTGCGCGAACAGCGCCACCAGCGCGCCGATCGAGGGCACATGCCAGCGCCCGCGCGCATGGCCGACGGCCTGCGCCAGCCGCGCGCGCCAGTCCTGCAGCGGCAGCTCCCGGCCCGGCACGCGCAGGTCCGCGTCCACCGCCAGCCCGTGCCCCGGCACCTCGGGCGCGGACGCACGCAGCCGCATGTCCTCGTCCACGTCCAGCGACAGCTCGAAGGTGTTGCCCAGCTCGTCGCCCCTGGCATCCACCACCTGCAGCGGCGCCTGCACGCGGACGCGTCCGCCCGGCTGCAGCGCGTTGCCAGCCAGCGCCAGCCTCGCCGTCACCCGCCCCTCCCCGGGCAGCAGCCCGACCTGATAGCGCCCGTCCGTTTCCAGCCGCGTCCGCAGCGAGGCGACGCTGCCGTCCAGGTCGAGCGAGGCGGCCAGCAACTGCAGCCGGGCCAGGCCCGGATAGTCCGCGGACCGGTGCGGCGCGAGCGCGAAGGTGGCGTCCAGGCGCGCGTCGCGCAGCCAGTCCTGGCCGTCGCGCGTGGCGGCCAGGCCGTCGAAATGCGCCGCGGACGGGAACAGTTCCACCTCGCCGCCATGGAAGCGCTTGCGGAAACCCACCTCGGCGCGGCCGTTGCCAGCGAGCTTCCACCCGAACAGCTCGCCACCGCGGATGCCGCCGGCGACGATGCGGTCGATACGCAGGGTCCAGCCACCCGGCCGGTATTCCGGCGGCGGGATGTCGCCGGCGGCGCGGGCCAGGCTCCCGGACAGCCCGTCGGCGTCCACCCGCGGCAGGCGCACTTCCCGGCGCAGCAGCGGCCACAGCGCGATGCGGCCGCGGGCGTGTTCCGCCTCCACCGCCCATCCGACGCGCCGCACGTGCCCTTCCATGCGCACGCCGCGCAGGGACACGTGGCCCGGCCACAGGGTGTGGCCGCCGGCCCATTCCATGCGGAATTTCTCCGGCTTTCGGTTGACCAGGTCGCGCGCGGCCCGCGAATGCAGGAAGGCGTTGCCGGCAACGAGGTACAGCGCGTACAGCGCGAGCAGGGCCACGGCCGCCCACGCAAGGCGCCGCGGGAGCCGTCCCGGCCGGTTCCGGATCATGGAATCCTCCATTGCCCCAAGCATGACCCAAGGCAGGTCCGCGTGCACGGCCGCCATGCGACGCTGCCGCCCCCGGCGGCATCCTATGCCATCCCGCGCCGGCGCATGCCGGCGCCCGGTCACTGGTCCCGTTCGTGAAGGATCCGGATCACAGGACATGATCTCCCTGATGCTTTTTACCGCCCTGCCCGCGGCCACCGCCGCGCAACCCCAGCACGTCGTGCCGATGTGGATGCACGGCAGGCATCCCGCGGTGGAGGTCCGGCTCGCGGGCCGCGAGGATCCCCTGCGCTTCGTGGTGGACAGCGCGGCGGGCGCGACCGTGGTCGACAGCCGCATCGCCCGCGGCTACGGCCTGGAGGAGCCGCCGGCGGACGACGCCGGGATCATGGTCCAGGGCGCGGCGGACAACAGCAGCCGGCTGCAGCCGGTGCGCGAGACCGAATGGAGCCTCGGCACGCTTACCCTGAAACAGGCCGCGCTGCACACCGACCTGTCGGCGCTCGGCACCCCGGAAGCGCCGGTCGACGGCCTGATCGGCAACGACTTCACCGCCCGCTGGGACACCCGCTGGGACTTCGCCGGCAACCGCCTCGAACTGTGGGTGCCAGGTGCGCTGGGCTCGGCCCCGCACTGCCAGGACAACGCCATCGCCGCGCGCGACGAGACGATCGAGTACTTCGCGTTCGTGCGCATGCGCCTGGGCGGATCCGGGGTCGAGGCCGTGGCCGTGGTCGACACCGGCGCCGCGCAGACCGTGCTCAACCTGGCCGCGGCCGAGGCGCTGGGCCTGCGCACCGACGGCAGCGACCCGCGGGTGGTGCCGCGTGCGAACGGCACCCGCGGCCTCGGCGCGGCCGCGCATGCCTCATGGCTCACCACCCTGCCCGGGTTGGAGACCACGGGCTGGCGGCATGGCGGGCTGGAAGTCCGGATCAGCGACCTGCCCGTGTTCCGCGCGATCGGCCTGGCCGAACGGCCTGCCCTGATCCTGGGCATCGACGCGATGGCGGGCAGCCTGCTCGACATCGGCGCGAACGCGGACCGGATCTGCCTGCGGGCGGCTGCCGCGGGCTGACCCGCGGCACACTGCCGCCAGCCGGCTGGCGGCCCGCAAAAAGAAAACCCCGCCGCGAGGCGGGGTTTTCCGTGTTGCAGGCGGACCGGCTGCGCCGGATCAGAAGTCCATGCCGCCCATGCCGCCGTGGTTGTGCGGCTCTTCCTTCTTCGGCAGCTCGGCCACCATGGCCTCGGTGGTGATCATCAGGCCGGCGATCGAAGCCGCGTTCTGCAGCGCGGTGCGGGTGACCTTGGTCGGGTCCAGGATGCCGAACTGCACCATGTCGCCGAATTCGCCGGT
>CALLKI010000091.1 GCA_938008415.1 uncultured Luteimonas sp.
GGCCGGAAGACGGATGGCGCGCCTGGAGGGATTCGACCCCCCGCCCAACGGCTTCGGAAGCCGCTACTCTATCCGGCTGAGCTACAGGCGCGTTTTTTTTGAAGGCTTTCCCGGCGCCGCTCCCGCCCGTGCGGAAACGGCCCGGCCGCGTCACCGCCGGCTGCCGCCGGATGACCGGTGGCTCCGGGAGCCACTATCCTTCCGGGCTGGCTGCGGGCCGCGGGCCCGCTATTGTTCCACGATTGCCCCGGAAGATGCGAGTCGCCCCTCCGGGCGACGGGCCGAAGCAGATGAGCTACGAACGTTACGCCCCCCCGCCGGCGATGCCGGTCCCGCGCTGGCGCGAGCGCCTCGGCCAGTACTGGAAGCTGGTGCGCGGCGACCGCCCGATCGGCTGGCTGCTGCTGCTGTGGCCGACCTGGTGGGCGCTGTGGCTGGCCGCGGGGGGCGTGCCGCCGCTGTGGACGCTGTTCGTGTTCACGGCCGGCGTCTGGCTGACCCGCTCGGCCGGCTGCGTGGTCAACGACTACGCCGACCGCTGGCTGGACGGCAGCGTCGAGCGCACCAGGGACCGCCCGCTGGCGACCGGCGCGGTGTCCGGGCGCGAGGCGCTGGCGGTGTTCGCGGTGCTGATGCTGGTGGCGTTCGCACTGGTGCTGACGATGAACCGGCTGACGGTGCTGTTGAGCTTCGTCGGCCTGTTCCTGGCCTGCACCTACCCGTACCTGAAGCGCTACACCTACCTGCCGCAGGTCTACCTCGGCATGTCCTTCGGCTGGGGCATCCCGATGGCCTTCGCCGCGGTGCAGGGCGAGGTGCCGCCGCTGGCCTGGCTGCTGTACGTGGCCAACATCTTCTGGTCCACCGCCTACGACACCTGGTACGCGATGGTGGACCGCGACGACGATATCCGCATGGGCGCCAAGTCCACCGCGATCCTGTTCGGCGAGCTCGACCTGGCGATCCAGGGCGTGCTGTACGCGCTGGTGTTCGCGGCGCTGGCGCTGGCCGGCCGCCAGGCGGGGCTCGGCGCGTACTACTGGGCCGGCCTCGCGGTGGCGGCGGTGCTCGTGGCGTACGAGTTCGTCATCACCCGCCACCGCGACCGCGCCGCCTGCTTCCGCGCCTTCCTGCACAACCACTGGGTCGGCATGGCGGTGTTCGCCGGGCTGGCGCTCGATCTGTGGAGGCATGGCACATGAGCATTGCGGCGACGCGATCGGGGGCGCTGGAGCGGCTGGCGCTGCGCTGCGCCGCGTTCGCCGAGCGCTGGTTCCCGGACGCCTGGGTGTTCGCGGTCGCCGGCGTGCTGGTGGTGGCGGCGTTCGCGCTCGGTTTCGGCGCCAGCGTGCGCGACACCGCGCAGGCCTTCGGCGGCGGCTTCTGGAGCCTGATCCCGTTCACCATGCAGATGGCGTTCGTGGTGATTGGCGGCTACGTGGTCGCCACCGCGCCAGTGGTGGCGCGGCTGATCGACCGGCTCGCGCGCTGGCCGCGCACCGGCCGCGGCGCGGTCGGGTTCGTGGCGCTGGCGAGCATGCTGAGCTCGCTGCTGAGCTGGGGCTTCTCGCTGGTGTTCGCCGGCCTGCTGGTGCGCGCGCTGGCCAGGCGCACCGAACTGCGCATGGACTACCGCGCCGCGGGAGCCGCCGCCTACCTTGGCCTCGGCTCGGTGTGGGCGATGGGCCTGAGCTCCTCGGCGGCGCAGCTGCAGGCGAACCCGGCGAGCATGCCGCCCGGCCTGCTGCAGATCACCGGCGTGCTGCCGTTCTCCGAGACCATCTTCCTGTGGCAGTCGATCGTGCTGACCGCGGTGCTGGTCGCGGTGTCGCTGGCGGTGGCCTGGTTCACGGCGCCGCGCGGCGCGGACGCGCGGACGGCCGAGGAGTTCCCCGACGCGGCGCAGGCGATGGGCCCGCCGCCGCCGTCGCGCCCGTCGCGCCCCGGCGAGTGGCCCGAGTTCAGCCCGCTGCTGACGGTGCTGCTGTCGCTGCTCGGCCTGGGCTGGCTGTGGCTGGAGTTCCGCGACAAGGGCGCGATCACGGCGATCGCCAACCTCAACACCTACAACTTCCTGTTCCTGTCGCTGGGCCTGCTGCTGCACTGGCGCCCGCGCAGCTTCCTCGACGCCGTGGCGCGCGCGGTGCCGTCCACCACCGGCGTGCTGATCCAGTTCCCGCTGTACGGCAGCATCGCGATGATGCTCACCGGCGTGCCCGGCGCCGACGGCGAGACCCTGGCGCACCGGCTGTCCACGCTGTTCGTGCAGGTCGCCACCCACGACACCTTCGCCGCGGTGATGGGCATCTATTCGGCGGTGCTCGGCTTCTTCGTGCCCTCCGGCGGCGGCAAGTGGATCGTGGAGGCGCCGTACGTGATGCAGGCGGCCAACGAGCTGCAGTTCCACCTGGGCTGGGCGGTGCAGGTGTACAACGCCGCCGAGGCGCTGCCGAACCTGGTCAACCCGTTCTGGATGCTGCCGCTGCTGGGCGTGCTCGGCCTGCGCGCGCGCGACATCGTCGGCTTCACCTTCGTGCAGCTGCTGGTGCACATCCCGGTGGTGCTCGGCCTGCTGTGGCTGCTGGGCACCACGCTGCGGTACGTGCCGCCGGTGATGCCGTAGCGGTCACGGCACCCGCGCGCAGACCCACGCGTCCACCCGCGCCACGCCCGCGCGGCGCAGCGCCCGCGCCGCGTCGTGCAGGGTGGCGCCGGTGGTCATGACGTCGTCCACCAGGGCCACGTGCGCAGGCAGGCGGGCGTCCCCGTCCACCGTGAACGCGCCGCGCAGGTTGCGTGCGCGCGCGCCGGCGTCGAGCCGGGACTGCGGCGCGGTCGCGCGGATGCGCCGCAGGGCACCGGGCAGCAGTGGCAGGGCCAGCGCCCGCGCCAGCGGCCGGGCCAGTTCCAGCGCCTGGTCGTAGCCGCGGCGGCGCAGGCGCCCGCGGTGCAGCGGCACCGGGACCAGCGCCTCCGGCAGCCCGGGCAGGCCGGCGAACGCACGGACCATGCCCGCTGCCAGCAGCCGGCCGGCGGCGAGGTCGTGGTGGAACTTCAACCGCGGCAGCAGGCGGTCCACCGGATCGGCGTACACGAACGCGGCGCGGGTTTCGCCCAGAGGGGGCGGGCGTTGCAGGCAGGCGCCGCAAATGCCCGGTGCGGAGAGCGGGACCGCGCAGCGCAGGCAGGCGCTGCGGTTCCAGGGCAGGCCCGCGGCGCAGGCCGCGCACAGGGGCTCGCCGCCATCGCCCGGCTCGTGGCACAGCAGGCAGCGCGGCGCGAGCAGGCGCGCGGCAAGGCGGCGCAGCCATCCGTCAACCTGGAAGGGCGGTTCGTGGTTGACAGCTCCGGACATGGTTCCCAGACTGCCGGGCCCAGGTCCACGCGTCTGTCGGGAAACATCCATGACCACTGTCAGCCAGGTCCAGCCCGCCGCCACCCGGCACGACTGGAGCCAGGAGGAGGTCGAAGCGCTGTTCGACCTGCCGTTCACGGAGCTGCTGTTCCGCGCCGCCGAGGTCCACCGCCGCCATTTCGACCCGGCCGAGGTCCAGGTCAGCACGCTGCTGTCGGTGAAGACCGGTGGCTGCCCCGAGGACTGCGCCTACTGCCCGCAGGCGCAGCGCTACCACACCGGGGTCCAGGCGACCAGGCTGATGAGCACCGAGGCGGTGGTGGAGAAGGCCCGGCAGGCCAAGGCCGCCGGCGCCAGCCGCTTCTGCATGGGCGCGGCCTGGCGTTCGCCGAAGGACCGTGACATCCCCAAGGTCGCGGAGATGATCCGCCAGGTGAAGGCGCTGGGCTTGGAGACCTGCGCCACCCTGGGCATGCTCACCGCCGGGCAGGCGCGGGCGCTGCGCGAGGCCGGGCTGGACTACTACAACCACAACATCGACACCGACCCGGAGTACTACGGCAGCATCATCCACACCCGCGAGATCCAGGACCGGCTGGACACGCTCGAGCACGTGCGCGCCGCCGGCATGAAGGTCTGCTGCGGCGGCATCGTCGGCATGGGCGAGACCCGCGCCCAGCGCGCCGGCTTCCTGCGCACCCTGGCCAACCTGCCGGCGCACCCCGAGTCGGTGCCGATCAACCGCCTGGTCCAGGTGGAGGGCACCCCCCTGCACGGCACCGCCGAGCTGGACCCGTTCGAATTCGTGCGCACCATCGCGGTCGCGCGCATCCTGATGCCGCAGTCTATGGTGCGGCTGTCCGCGGGACGCGAGACCATGAGCGACGAACTGCAGGCGCTGTGCTTCGCCGCCGGCGCCAACTCGATCTTCTACGGCGAGAAGCTGCTGACCACCGGCAACCCGGACACGGAGCGCGACCGCGCGCTGTTCGCGCGCCTGGGCCTGCGGCCGATGGAGGTGGCGGTGGACGCGCCGGGCCACGACCACGGCGGCACGGTCCACGCCGACATCGTCGAGGACGCGAGGCCGTGCGCGGCCTGAACCGGGCGGCGGGCTGAGGCGGACATGGACGGGCGCGAGGACCTGCATGCACGCATCGCCGCGCAGCGCGCGCAGCGCGAGGCCCAGGGCCTGCTGCGCGAGCGGCGCACGGTGACGCGCCGCGACGGCGCGCGCGTCGAGATCGACGGCCGCTGGCTGCTCGACTTCTGCGGCAACGACTACCTCGGCCTCGCGCAGCAGTTCTCGGTGGTCAACGCGTTCGAGGACGCCGCCTCGCGCGAGGGCGTGGGCAGCACCGCCTCGCACCTGGTGGTCGGCCACCACGCCCTGCACGACGCGCTCGAGCGCGAGGTCGCCGACTGGCTGGAAGTGCCGGCGGCGCTGCTGTTCGGCAGCGGCTACCTGGCCAACCTGGCGGTGGTGCAGTCGCTGCTCGGCGACGATGACGTGTGCGTGCAGGACCGGCTCAACCACGCCAGCCTGATCGACGCGGCGCGCCTGGCCGGCTGCCGCCTGCGCCGTTACCCGCACTGCGATGCCGAGGGCGCGTTGCGCCAGCTGCGCGGCGCGCAGGGCGGCGCGGCGATGATCGCCACCGACGGCGTGTTCAGCATGGACGGCGACATCGCGCCGCTGCGCGAACTGTCGCTGGCCGCGCGCATGCAGAAGGCGCTGCTGTACGTGGACGACGCCCACGGCGTCGGCGTCATCGGCCCGCAGGGCCGCGGCTCGGTGGCCGAGGCCGGCCTCGACCTGCGCGGCGTGCCGCTGCGCCTGGTGACGCTCGGCAAGGCGCTGGGCGGCTACGGCGCGGTGGTGGCCGGCGATGCCGACCTGGTGCGGCACCTGGCCGAAACCGCGCGCCAGTACATCTACACCACGGCCCTGCCGCCGGCACTGGCCGCGGCGACGCTGGCCGCGGTGAAGCTGGCGCGGCGCGAGGAATGGCGCCGCGACAAGCTGTCGGCGCTGGTCGCCCGGTTCCGCAACGCCGCGCGCCAGCACGGGCTGGAGCTGCTGCCGTCGGAGACGCCGATCCAGCCGTTGCTGTGCGGCGACAACGCGACCGCGCTGGAGATGTCGGCGCACCTGGAGCGCAAGGGCTTCCGGGTGGCGGCGATCCGCCCGCCGACCGTGCCCGAGGGCCGCGCGCGGCTGCGCATCACCCTGTCCGCCGCGCACGCCGAGGGCGACGTGGACGCGCTCGTCGAGGCGCTGGCGCGCGCGCGTGAGCATGCCGCGGCAAGGCACGGAGCCGTCGCCTGATGCTGAAGGTGGAGGTGCGCGGCGAAGGCCCGCCGCTGGTGCTGCTGCACGGCTGGGCGATGCACACCGGCGTGTTCGGCGCGCTGGCCGCGCGGCTCGGGCCGCGATTCACGCTGCACCTGGTGGACCTGCCGGGACACGGCTGGAACCGCGACAGCGCATTGCCGCTGGAGCCGGAAGCGGTGGTCGAGGCGCTCTCGCGCCAGCTCCCGCGCGGCGCGCTGTGGGCGGGATGGTCGCTCGGCGGCCTGTTCGCGCTGCACGCCGCGGCGACGCGCCCGGAGCTGGTGTCCGGGCTGGCGATGATCTGCGCGACCCCGCGCTTCGTGCGTGGCGACGACTGGCCGCGGGGCATGCCGCCGGAGGTGTTCCGCGGCTTCGCCGACGGCCTGCGCCAGGACTGGCGGGCGACGGTCGAGCGATTCATCGCGCTGGAGGCCTTCGGTTCGGAGGACGCCAGGGGCGAGATCCGCGCGCTGCGCGAGGAAGCGTTCGCGCGCGGCGAACCGGCGCCCCGCGTGCTCGCCGACGGGCTGGACCTGCTGGAATCGGCCGACCTGCGCGCGTCCCTGCCGGCGCTGGGCGTCCCGACGCTGTGGCTGGCCGGGCGCCGCGACCGCCTGGTCGACCCGCGCGCGATGGCGGAGGCGGCGGGACGCGTCGCCGATGCGCGCGTGGCGGTGCTCGAGCACGCCGGGCACGCGCCGTTCCTGACCCATGCCGATGCGGTGGCCGCGGAACTGCGCGCGTTGGGAGAGCGCGTCTTCGGCGCGGGGGCGGGCCGGTGATCGACCATCGCGACGACGGGATCTTCGACGCGCGCCACGTGCGCCGCGCGTTCGCGCGCGCGTCGCGAGGCTACGCGCAGGCCGCGGTGCTGCAGCGCGAGGTCGAGGAGCGCCTGCTCGAATCGCTCGACTACCTCGACGACCGCCAGCCGGAAGTGGTGCTGGACGTGGGGTGCGGCCCCGGCCGCGCCTCGCTGGCGATGCGCCGGCGCTGGCCGAAGGCGCGCATCGTCGCGCTCGACATCGCGCTGCCGATGCTGCGCCAGGTGCCGGTGCGCGAGGGCTGGAACCCGCTGCGCAGGCCGCTCGACCGCGTCTGCGCCGACCTGCGCGCGCTGCCGCTGGCCGAGGCCAGCGTGGACGTGCTGTTCTCCAGCCTGTGCCTGCAGTGGGTGGACGACCTGCCCGCGGCCTTCGCCGAATTCCGCCGCGTGCTGCGGCCCGGCGGCCTGCTGCTGTGCTCGACCTTCGGCACGGACACCCTGCACGAGCTGCGCGATGCGTTTGCGGCCGCGGACGAGGCGCCGCACGTCAGCCCGTTCGTGTCCATCGCCGCGTTCGGCGACCTGCTGATGCAGGCGGGATTCCGCGATCCCGTGCTCGACCGCGACGTCTTCGTCCGCGGCCACCCCGACCTGCAGTCGCTGATGCGCGAACTGCGCGCGCTGGGCGCGACCAACGCGCTGCGCGCGCGCCGGCGCACGTTGACCGGACGCGCGCGCTTCGCCGCGGCGGCCGCGGCCTATGAGCCGCTGCGCGGCGGCGACGGCCTGCTGCCGTCGAGCTGGGAAGTCATCACCGCGATGGCCTGGGCGCCGGAGCCCGGCACGCCGGTCCGCGGCCGCCAGGGCGAGATCGCGAGCTTCCCCGCCGACCGCATCCCCGTGCGCCGGCGCTGATCCCCCGCTTTCCGGTTGTGCCTGTGTCCGCGGGCTGCGCTTGCGCGCGTCCGCAGACGGGACGTTCCTGTCAGGACAGGATTGCTGGCGGTCCTGCCGTAAGCTTCCCCGATCCGCAGACACCCCATAAGTAGAACTTTCTGGCATGTTTTCCCCAGCCAGGAGGTTCCAT
>CALLKI010000092.1 GCA_938008415.1 uncultured Luteimonas sp.
TGGTCAGTGACTGGAGTTCAGACGTGTGCTCTTCCGATCTGCACCAGTCTGGGGGACTGGTGGTCGTCGGTTCGAATCCGGCTACCCCGACCATCTCGATGGCCGCGCCAACGCGCGGCGGCGCGGAAACCCCGGCCCTGCCGGGGTTTCCGCCATCCGGCCCCGCCGCAGCGGCGGGGCCGGTCCTTGCGGGGCCGCGGGCTTGCCGGCCGTGCTTTCTAGGCCGGGGCGCTCCAGGCGCGCATGCCGTGCGACACCACGACGCGGTCGCGGCCGGTGCGCTTGGCTTCGTACAGCGCCGCGTCGGCGTCCTCGATCCATTCCTGCAGGTCGGCATGGCGGCCCGCCTCGGCCATGCCGATGCTGGCGGTGGTGATGCGGGTCCCGGGAGAGGCCTTCAGCTCGATCGCGCGCACCGCGCAGAGGATGGCCTCGGCCCGCGCGCGCGCCTGGTCGATGCCGGTGGCGGCGAACACGATGCCGAACTCGTCCCCCCCGTAACGGCCGGCGTGGTCGCCGTCCCGCAGGTTGGCGCGGATGGCCTGGGCCACCGCGCGCAGCACCTCGTCGCCGAACGAATGGCCGTGGCGGTCGTTCGAGATCTTGAAGTGGTCCACGTCGAGCATCCCCAGCGTCGCCGGCACGCCGTCGGCGTGGTAACGGGCCAGGCTCCGCGCGGCCAGCGACTGCCAGTGGCGGCGCACGTGCATCCCGGTGAGCGCGTCGGTGCGGCTGAGTTCGTCGAGCAGCCGGTTCTTCTCGCGGATCTTGCGCACCAGCCGGTTGCTGGCGAGCGAGACCGTGATGGTGTGGATCAGCAGCATGGGCAGGCAGGCGAGGATCACCCGCATGCTGGTCGCGGGCGAGAACGCGAAACCCGTGGCCAGGCTGCCGAGCAGGAGGGACAGCGCCATCACCGGCAGCGAGTGGATCCACAGGCGCGGCACGCCGGTGCTGATCTTGTCCACGGTGACCAGGGTCAGCAGCAGCACGCTGGGCAGCAGGTTGAACTGCATCAGCGGGACCCAGAGCGCCGCCTGCGCGGAGTCGAACAGCAGGTTGCGGATCTCGGCCCGGTACGGCGAACGGCTGCGGGTGGCGAGCAGGAAGGCGAGGTGCGGCCAGACCAGCCCGGTGAAGGCGCACAGGGCCCACAGCATGGCCGGGGCGCGGTTCTCGTACAGCACCGCGGTGATGCACAGGGCGCCGAGCGCCATGCCCTGCAACCGGAAACGGTAGACACGGTACGGCAGCCGGTCGAGCCCAATGGATGGCTGACGGTCCCCGCCGTATCCGGCGACCGGAGGTTGCTCCACGCCTGGGTCCCCCACTGATGCCTTCCGCCGGATCGCGGAAGGCCGAGCATGATAAACGGACGGGAACCGGGATGGTTGATGCGGTGCGGCGTCAAACGGCCGCGGTGCGCACTTCCACGGCGGCCAGCCCGGGCCAGCGGCGCAGCACCGCGGCGCGGATGCCGGCCACGTCCAGCCCGGCTTCCGCCAGCAGCTCCTCGCGGCTGCCGTGGGCCTGGAATGCGTCGGGCAGGCCGAGTTGCAGCACCGGCAGGGTGATGCCCTCGGCCTGCAGCAGCTCGAGCACGCCGGAGCCGGCGCCGCCGGCCACGACGTTGTCCTCCAAGGTGACGAAGCCCTCATGGGTCTTCGCCAGCTCGAGAACGAGGGCGCGGTCGAGCGGTTTGACGAAGCGCATGTTGACCACGGTCAGGCCGAGTTCGGCGCCGACCTGCTCGGCGGCGGGTACGATCGCGCCGAAGGCCAGCAGCGCGATCCGGGAGCCCTGGCGGCGGACCTCGGCCCTGCCGATGGGCAGGGTGTCGAGCGTGTCGCCCGCGGCCGCCCCGGGGCCGGTGCCGCGCGGGTAGCGCACCGCCGCCGGGCCGCCGTGGCGGAAGCCGGTGGTCAGCATCTGCCGGCACTCGCGCTCGTCGGCCGGGGCCATCACCACCATGTTCGGCACGCAGCGCAGGTAACTCAGGTCGAGGTTGCCGGCATGGGTGGCGCCGTCGGGGCCGACCACGCCGCCGCGGTCGATCGCGAACAGCACGTCCAGGTTCTGGATCGCCACGTCGTGCACGAGCTGGTCGTAGGCGCGCTGCAGGAAGGTCGAGTAGATCGCGACCACCGGCTTGGCGCCCTCGCAGGCCATGCCCGCGGCCAGGGTGACCGCGTGCTGCTCGGCGATGGCGACGTCGAAGTAGCGGTCCGGGTATTCCTTCGAGAAGCGGACCAGGCCCGAGCCCTCGCGCATGGCCGGGGTGATGCCCATCAGCCGCGGCTCGGCGGCGGCCATGTCGCACAGCCAGTCGCTGAACACGTCGGTGTAGGTCGGCTTCTTCGGCCCCGGCTTGGCCACCACGCCCTTGCTCGGGTCGAACGGGCCGACGGCGTGGTAGCCGATCTGGTCGCCTTCCGCCAGCTCGTAGCCCTTGCCCTTGGTGGTGATCACGTGCAGCAGCTGCGGGCCCTTGAGCGTCCTGAGCGTGCGCAGCGCGGCGACCAGCGCCTTGATGTCATGGCCGTCGATGGGCCCGGTGTAGTGGAAGCCCATCTCCTCGAACAGGGTGGAGGGCACGAACATGCCCTTCCAGTGTTCCTCCCAGCGCCGCACGAAGCGCGCCGGGGCGCTGCTGCGCTTGTCGCCCAGCAGCTTCTTGCCGCCCTCGCGGATGCGGTTGAGGGTCTGGCTGCTCGACAGCCGGCCCAGCATCCGGGTCAGCCCGCCGACGTTCTCGCTGATCGACATGCGGTTGTCGTTCAGGATCACCAGCAGGTCCGGCTCGGGATCCATGCCGCCGGCGTGGTTCAGCGCCTCGTAGGCCATGCCGGCGGTCATCGCGCCGTCGCCGATCACCGCGACCACCTTGCGGTCGTCTCCGGCGCGGGCGTTGGCGATGGCCATGCCGAGCGCGGCGGAGATCGAGGTGCTCGAGTGGCCGACGCCGAAGGTGTCGTACTCGCTTTCCTCGCGCTTGGGGAACGGCGCCACGCCGTCCTTCTGCTTGACGGTGTGGATGACGTCGCGGCGGCCGGTGAGGATCTTGTGCGGGTAGGTCTGGTGGCCCACGTCCCAGACGATGCGGTCGCGGGGCGTGTCGTAGATCCAGTGCAGCACGGTGGTCAGTTCCACCACGCCGAGGCCGGCGGCGAAGTGGCCGCCGGACTTGCCGACCGACTCGATCAGGTAGGCGCGCAGTTCGTCGGCGATGGGACGCAGTTCATCCTCGCCGAACCTGCGCAGATCGGCCGGGGAATCGATCCGCGCCAGGCGCGGATAGCGGGTGGAATCGATCATGCGGGCAATTGTAATCCCGCCGGTCGCAGGGACCGTGAGGAATTGCGCTCAACGGCCGCGCAGGCGGCTGAACAGCCCGCCGGGCCTGGGGGGTTCGGGCGCCTCGGGCGGGGCGTCGGGCACGAACTCGGCGTATCCGGTGGCCATGTTGGCGTTGACGAAGTCGGCCACGTCCTCCACCGGCACGCCGCAGGCGGCGGCGATCTCGGAGAGTGTCGCCGGGCCCTTCATCATCGCCGTGGCGATCCGGAAGTGGCGCGGGAACTCGCGCTCGGTCTGCGGCCATTTCACCAGCCGGTAGCGGCCGGCCGGGTCGAACCCCGGCAGGAGCCGGCCCTTGCCGCCGAGCAGCCCGCCCAGCCAGATCAGCCGGGTCAGCGACTGCACCGGGCCCGCGGCGGCGGTTTCCCGGGCCCACGCGGCCTCGTCCAGCTCCTCGAATTCCTCCCGCGACACCGTCCCCTCGAAATAGGGCACGAGCGGCTTGAGCAGGGACGGCCCGTGGTACTGGCCGGCGGTGGCGTCGATCAGCAGGGTGGGGCCGGCATTCCGGCGGAAGCGCACCCGGCCCGGCAACAGGGCGGGGGACAGCCACTCGGCCAGGGGCCGGGGTTGGTCCGGGCCCGCTCCAGGGACAGGGGCGGGTGCCGGCTCCTGCGCGGGCGCCGGATGCGCGGCGGCCGGGGGCTGCGGCGCAGCGGCCGGGGCCGCGGGCGCGGGGCCTGGTTCCGCAGGCGCGCGGGCGGCGGCCTCGATCTCTGCCACGGGCGGCGCCGTTTCCACGGCCGGCACCGGTTCCGGTGCGGATGGCGGAACGTCCTGGCGCGCCGGTTCGATGCCCGCGCCGGCGGCGATGCCGGCTAGCAGCTCGGTGACCGCGGCCTCGTCGAACGGGCGGCCCAGGCGGAAATCGGTCTGCGTGCGCGGCGCCGAGGTCAGGCCGATGACCTTCTTGCCCGCCGCGTGCAGGCGCAGCCAGCTCATCGGGCCGTACATGCTGTCCATGTCCACGATGACATGCTGTGCCTCGGCCTCGGGGACGATGCGCCACAGGCCGTTGAGGCGTTCGTTGGCGGCCATCAGCGACGACTTCAGCGCCGTTTCCGTTGCGGGATCCATCCCCGTCAAACCGATCGTCAGTGGCATCGCGGGCTCGGACATGAATGGACTGAACGGGGGCGGAGTTTAACCCTGCCGCGGGACGCCGGCAGCGGGCATCGCACAAGCCGGGGACATGCCGGGGGCTACTGCCTGAAGCGCCGGCTGCCCCTGGGCAGGTGCGACCTCAGGAACGCCATCTGGTCGGCAAGGATGTTGCGGTTGGACAGGATCAGGTGCTCGATCCAGCTGGGCCGGTAGGGCACCGCCAGCAGCGGCATGGCGGCCTGCTGTGGCGTGCGGTTGCCCTTGCGTGAATTGCATTCGAAGCAGGCTGTGACCACGTTCTCCCAGACGTCCCTGCCGCCCTTCGAGAGCGGGACCACGTGGTCCCGTGTGAGCATCTGGCGGCCGAACTGGCGGCCGCAGTACAGGCACAGGTACTGGTCGCGCGCGAACAGCGCGGCGTTGGTGAGGGTGGGCGTCGGGTCCATCGCCTGTGGCCGCACGTGCCCGCGGGCGGCGATGATCGGGTGCAGTTCCAGCGTGCTTTGCCGGCCGGTGGCGCGGTTGATGCCGCCGCGCACGCTGATGCAGGGCTCGCCGATGGTCCAGAACACCGCGCCGCGCACGTAGAGGCAGGCGGCGTCCTGCCAGCTGATCCACTTCAGGGCGCGGCCGTGGGCGTCGAGCGACAGCAGGCGCACCGCATCGAGCCGCACGGGTCCGCCGCGGGCGACCGGGCGGAGGAGGGAGACGGAGCCTCCCGGGACCGGATCGGCCCCGGTGTGGGCAAGGCGAAGCCGGACTCTGTCGGACTCCATCGTGGGGAGCATAGCGCGAATCCGGTTCCGGCGCGCAACGTCCCCGCGCCGGGTCAGGGCCCGAAGCCCTCGTCGGGCAGCGACAGCAGCCGCGCGGCCCCGGATTCGATCGCCGCCCTGTGGGCCAGCGTTCTGGGCAGCAGGCGCGCGTAGTAGAAGCGCGCGGTCTCGCGCTTGGCGTCGCGGAACGCCTGCGGCTGCGACGAGGCGTCCGCCGCGGCCACGATCCGCGCCCACCAGTAGGCGAGCACGACGTATCCCGAATAGAACAGGTAGTCGTAGGCCGCCGCGCCGATCTCCTCCGGGTCCTTTGCCGCGCGCCGCGCGATTTCCATGGTCAGGGCCTGCCATTCGGCCGCCTTCCCGCCCAGCGGGCCGACGAACTCGGCGAGCGCGGCGTTGCCCGCGTGCTCCGTGCAGAACGACTCGACCATGCCGAGGAACACCTTCATGCCGGCGCCCTGCAGTTGCATGATCTTGCGGCCCATCAGGTCCAGCGCCTGGATGCCGGTGGTGCCCTCGTACAGGGTGGTGATGCGCACGTCGCGCGCCAGCTGCTCCATGCCGTGCTCGCGGATGTAGCCGTGGCCGCCGAAGCACTGCTGGGCGTGGTAGATGCATTCCACCGCCCACTCGGTCAGGCAGGCCTTGACGATGGGGGTGAGGAAGCCGACCAGGTCGTCGGCGGCCTTGCGCGCCTCCTCGGTGGCGGCATGAGCGGCGACGTCGATCTGCAGGCCGGCGTGGTAGGCCAGCGCGCGCCCGCCCTCGGTCAGCGCCTTGCAGGTCAGCAGCATGCGGCGCACGTCGGGCTGGACGATGATCGGGTCGGCCGGCTTGCCGGGGAACTTCGGGCCCGACAGCGCGCGCGACTGCAGGCGTTCGCGCGCGTAGCGCAACGCGTTCTGGTAGGCGCGGTTGGCCAGGCCCAGGCCCTGCAGGCCCACGCCGATGCGGGCGGTGTTCATCATGGTGAACATCGCCATCAACCCCTTGTGGGGCTGGCCGACGAGGTAGCCCTGCGCGCCGTCGAAGTTCATCACGCAGGTCGCCGAGCCGTGGATGCCCATCTTGTGCTCGACCGCGCCGCAGCGCAGCGCATTGCGCTCGCCCACCGTGCCATCGCGCGCGACCTTGAACTTCGGCACCACGAACAGCGAGATGCCCTTGCTGCCCGCCGGCGCGTCGGGCAGGCGCGCGAGCACCAGGTGCACGATGTTCGGGGCGAGGTCGTGCTCGCCGGCGGTGATGAAGATCTTGGTGCCGGTGATCGAATAGGTGCCGTCCGGGTTCGGTTCGGCGCGGGTCCGCAGCAGGCCGAGGTCGGTGCCGCAGTGCGGCTCGGTCAGGCACATGGTCCCGCACCATTCGCCCGAAATGAGCTTCGGCAGGAACACCTGCCGTTGCCAGTCCTCGCCGTGCCTGAGCAGGGCGTTCACCGCGCCGTGCGACAGCAGCGGGAAGTTGCCCCATGCGAGGTTGGCGGCGTTGATCATCTCCTCGGCCGGCATGCCCAGCGCGTGCGGCAGCCCCAGCCCGCCGTATTCCGCGGGTGCCGACAGGCCACCCCAGCCGCTTTCGGTGAACTGCGCGTAGGCATCCCTGAAGCCGGGCGGCGTGGCGACGTCGCCCGTTTCCGGGTCGTGCCGCACGCCGTGCTCGTCGCCGGTGGCGTTCAGCGGCGCCAGCACCGTCTCGCAGAAGCGGGCGGCCTCCTCGAGCACGGCGTCGACGGTGTCACGCCCGGCGTCGGTGAAGCCGAGGTCGCGGAACTGCGCTTCCGCGCCGAGGACGTCGTAGAGGACGAAGCGGATGTCGTGCAGCGGGGCCTTGTACTGGCTCATGTCCGGGTCCGGTTGTCTTGTGTTCGTCAGGGGGAGGCGGGGGCTCAGCGCATCACGCCGGGCAGTCCCGGCACCGGGCTGAGCTGGCTGTCGCGATCGAACCCGTAGTCGCGCGCACGGCCGCGGTCCTCGGGGGCGGCGGTGATGGTGCCTTCCAGCGTGTAGCGGATGCTGCGCCCCGAGGCGAGGGCGTCGGCCACCAGGATGCGCGCGGTGGGGGAGGGCTGGAACGGCACGGTCACCACGTCGGCCGATTCGCCGCCGATCACCAGGCCAGGCTGCGCAGAGAGCGTGCCGGCATCCTCTCCGCCGACCTTGAGCGCGAGCTCGACCCGCTCGAACCGCATCGGGATGCTGCTGAAGTTCTGCAGGCGCAGGTCCACCGACCAGCTGCCGTCGGCCTGCACGGCGAGCTGCTGCACGCTGGCCGCGGGTTCGGACACCCGGCGTACCGGGCCCTTGCTGGAGCAGGCGGCGAGGAAGGCGAGTGACAGCGCGCAGGCAACCCGTATCAGCGAACCCACAGTGCGACCTCCGTTGCTGGATCAGCCGGAGTGTACTCCGCCGCATGGACAGGACCACGGTGCCGGGTGTCACCGCCCGGCCCGGCGCCACGCCGTCCCGGGCCGGCGGCGCACGGTTCCGGGCCGGGCGAGGCCGGCCGCGGCGGCACGTTTTTTTCGTCGCCGGTGTTGCCGTCGGGCCCGCCGATCCGTATCATGCCGGGCCCTGCAGCGGCTCGGCCGCGCACCACCCGGCCGGGTAGCTCAGTTGGTAGAGCAGGGGACTGAAAATCCCCGTGTCGGCGGTTCGATTCCGTCCCCGGCCACCACCTCCGGAACATCGGATCGTGAGAAACCGCCGCAAGGCGGTTTTTCCGTATCCGGGCGCGAGGATCGCGCGGACACCGCCCGCGGGCGGGCCAGGCTCCGTTTCCCGGCAGGCGTGCCGGGGTGGCCGACTGCATGCTGAACCGGAAAGCGGCTGCACCTTGTGCCGGCAGGCGCCATCGCCATCATCGGGATGGCCATCCCTGATCCAGCGAGGCCACCCATGAAACCGGTCAAGTCCGTGCTTCTGGCCGCGATCGCGACGCTGGCCCTCTCCGCCTGCGCCAGCACCGGCCGCCTGTCGGATTCGGAAAGGCTCGAGCTGTACCGCAGCCATGCAGGCGATCCGGTGGACAGCTTCCATTTCTTCGGCCGGATCGACGGCTGGTCGCCGCTGGGCGACGGCGCGCTGACGGTGCGGACCAAGCCGAACGAGGCCTGGCTGCTGGAACTGGACGGGCCGTGCCCCGACCTCGGGTTCGCCCAGGTCATCGGCCTGACCAGCCAGATGAACCGGGTCCACGCGCGTTTCGACAAGGTGCTGGTGCGTGGCCCGGCCGCGACCGGCATGCCGTGCTACATCAGGACGATCCGGCCGCTCGACCTGAAGGCGCTCAAGCAGTCGGAGAAGGAGCTGCGCGAGGCCAGGATCGAGGAACGCGAGCAGCAGGAGCAGGGCTGAGGGCTCAGCCCTGCTCCTGCTGCGGGGGCACGTAGCCGGCGGGTTTCTCGGCGCCGCCGCCGAACAGGAACTTCTCCATCTCGCCTTCGAGGAAGGCGCGGTGCTTCGGGTCCAGCGGCGACAGCCGGTTCTCGTTGATCAGCATGGTCTGGTGCGCCAGCCATGCCTGCCACGCGGCCTTGCCGATGCTGGCGAAGATGCGCCTGCCGAGTTCACCGGGCCATGGCACGTAGTCCAGGCCTTCGGTTTCGCGCTGTTCGTACTGGCAGAAGACGGTGCGGGCCATGGGCGGATCTTTCCGGAACCGGTCCGGACATTGTAGACCCGTGCGTGTGACCGCGTGCCAGGTGCGCGCAGGTTGCTAGGGCAGCTGCCGCTCCAGCAGGCTGCGGACCGGCGCGGGGATGCCGAGCGCAGGCAGTTCGTTCCGCGACACCCAGCGCAGGGACGCGTCGTCCTCCACCGCGCCGGCGCGCGGCGCGGCCTTGCGCCACAGCAGCGGCTGCATCGTCAGCCGGTAGTGGGTGAAGCCGTGGGCGACGGGGTCGAGCGGTTCCGCGGCGTCGTAGTCGACGGCGAGGTGTGCACCGGCCCATTCGCGCGCCGCCTCGTGCGTAGCGGCTTCCGGCAGCGACCACAGCGAGGCCCAGATGCCCGCCGGGGGGCGGCGCTGCAGCAGCACGCGCCCACGCGCGTCGATCGCCAGCAGCACCAGGGCGTGCCGTTCGGGCAGCGGCTTGCCCGGCTTCGGCGTGGGCAGCCCGGCCACGCGGCCCTCGCGCAGGGCGACGCAGTCTTCCTGCAGCGGGCAGATCACGCAGGCCGGGTCGTGGCGCGTGCACAGCGTGGCACCGAAGTCCATCTGCGCCTGGGTGTAGTCGGCCATGCGCGTTTCCGGCAGCAATTCCTGCGCGATTTCCCACAGCCGCTTCTCGACCGCCGGCGTGCCCGGCCAGCCCTCGATGCCGCGGTGCCGGCACAGCACGCGCTTGACGTTGCCGTCTAGGATCGGGAAGCGGTCGCCCCAGGCCTGGGACAGGATCGCGCCGGCGGTGCTGCGGCCGATGCCGGGCAGGGCGACGAGCGCGTCGAAATCGCGCGGCAGCTCGCCGCCGTGGCGCTCGATGCACAGCTTCGCGGCGGCATGCAGGTTGCGGGCGCGGGCGTAGTAGCCCAGGCCCGACCACAGCGCCAGCACCTGGTCCAGCGGCGCCTCGCCGAGCGTGCGCACGTCGGGCAGGGCCGCGACGAAGCGCTCGAAGTAGGGGATGACCACGCGCACCTGGGTCTGCTGCAGCATGATCTCCGACAGCCACACCCGGTATGGCGTGCGCGGGTGCTGCCAGGGCAGGTCGTGGCGGCCGGAGACGTCGAACCAGCGCAGCAGGCGCCCGGCAAAGGAACCGTCGGCGGGGGCCGTCGCCGTGGCCATGGACCGGCGGGTCAGGTGCTGCCGAGCGATTCCGGCAGCAGCGCGTCGACGAAGGCCCCGGCGTCGAACACGCGCAGGTCCTCGGGCCGCTCGCCGATGCCGGCGAAGCGGATCGGGATGCCGAACTCGCGCGCCAGCGCGAACACCACGCCGCCCTTGGCGGTGCCATCGAGCTTGGTCACCACCAGCCCGGTGACGTTCACCGCGGCATGGAACTGGCGCAGCTGCGAGAGCGCGTTCTGGCCGGTGGTGCCGTCGACCACCATCAGCACCTCGTGCGGCGCGCCGGGATCGAGCTTGCCCAGCACCCGGCGGATCTTGCCCAGCTCGTTCATCAGCCCCTGCTGGGTGTGCAGGCGGCCGGCGGTGTCGGCGATCAGCACGTCCACGCCGCGTGCCTTCGCCGCCTGCAGCGCGTCGTAGGCGACCGCGGCGGGGTCCGCGTCCTGCCCCTGCGCGATCACGGTCACGCCGTTGCGTTCGCCCCAGGCCTGCAGCTGCGCCACCGCGGCGGCGCGGAAGGTGTCGCCGGCGGCCAGCATCAGCGAGCGGCCCTCGTCCCTGAAGCGTCGGGCCAGCTTGCCGATGGTCGTGGTCTTGCCCACGCCGTTGACGCCGACGGTCAGGATCACGAACGGCTTCGCGGACGGGTCGATCTCCAGCGGCCGCGCCACCGGCCGCAGCATCCCCAGCAGCTCGGCGCGCAGCGCGGCGAGCAGGGCGTTGGCGTCGGCGAACTCGCGGGCCTGCATCCGCCTGCGCAGGCTTTCGACCAGCTGCGTGGTCGCGGTCACGCCGACGTCGGCGGTCAGCAGCGCGGTCTCGATCTCGTCCAGAAGCGCTTCGTCGAGCTTCGGGTTGCGCGAGAATAGGCTGCCGAAGCTGCGCGCGAAGCCGCTGTTGCGCAGGCGCTCGCGCCAGCCGGGCTTGCCCGCGGGTGCGGGCGGCGCCTCCTGGCGCTCCATGGCGGCTTCGGCGGGCGGCGCCTCCGCGGGTTGTGCGCGGCTGGCGTCGTCGGCGGGTTTCTTGCGGCCAAACAGTCGGAACATCGTGTGTTGCGGCGCATCGAACGGGTGCCAATGCTAGCACCCGCCCGCATGGGCCGCCCGGGCCGCCCGGGCCGGCCGGGCCGGCCGTGCGGACGTCCCGCGCATCGGCGATCATTGCCGCACAGGACCACCCGGGAGCCAATCGATGCCCGTCCACCGCACCTTCCCGCTGCCGCGGATGCTGGCGCTTGCCCTCGCCCTCGCGTTCGCGCCGGCGGCCCCTGCCGCCACCGCTTCCCCGCAGGAACAGCCGCTGCCGGCGCCGGCCAACGCCGCCGAGGCGAAGCTGCGCGGGCTGTACACGGCGGAGTGGGAATGGCGGCAGCGGGAGTTCGGCCGGGAGAAGGTCGACGGCCGCTGGCGGCAGTCGTCGCGGCTGCCCTCGGTCACGCCGGAGGCCTGGGAGCGCCGCATCGCCTACTGGCGGCAGGTGCTGGCCGAACTGGACACCATCCCGCTGCAGGAGCTGTCGCGCGAGGAGCGGATCAACGCCGCGGTGTTCCGCGCCATGGTCGAGGCCGACCTCAACAACGCGCAGTGGCGCACCTGGGAGGCGCCGTTCAACAGCGACACCTTCTTCTGGGGCGGCTTCGCCCCGTACCAGCCCTACCGCACCCGGGAGGAGTGGGAGCGCTACATCGCCAGGCTGTCGGACCTGCCACGGTACTTCGACGAGCAGATCGCGAACATGCGCGCGGGCCTCGCCCGTGGCTGGAGCGTGCCGCGCGCCTCGATCACCGGCCGCGACGACACCATCGTGCCCTACACGCGCACGGACGAGGGCAACCCGCTGCTGGCGGCCTTCGACCGGCTGCCGGAGTCCATCCCGGAAGCGGAGCGCGCGCGCCTGCGCGAGCAGGGCCGCAAGGTCGTCCTCGGGCAGGTGGTGCCCGCCTATGCGCGGCTGCTGGAGTTCATCCGCGGCGAGTACATGCCGCAGGCGCGCACGACCACTTCGGCCAGCGAGTTGCCCGATGGCCGCGGTTTCTACCTGTCCCAGATCCGCGAGTACGTCACCCGCGACATGACGCCGGAGGAGATCCACCGGATCGGCCTGGCCGAAGTGGAGCGGATCTCGAAGGAAATGCGCGAGGTGATGGCGCGCGCGGGCTTTTCCGGCACGTTCGAGGAGTTCCTCGAGTTCCTGCGCACGGACCCGGGGTTCTACGCGAAGACGCCGCGCGAGCTGCTGGCCAACGCCGCTTGGATCGCCAAGAAGGTCGACGGCCAGCTGAAGCACGCCTTCAACACCCTGCCGCGCTACCGGTTCACCATCCTGCCGGTCCCCGACGAGATCGCGCCGGTCTATACCTCGGGCCGCGGCGGCCTCGACGCCTGCCTGTTCAACACGTACGACCTGCCGTCGCGCCCGTTGTACAACCTGCCGGCGCTGGTGCTGCACGAGTGCGCGCCGGGGCACAGCTTCCAGGCCGCGCTGGCGCTGGAGGCGCCGGCGCGCCCCGACTTCCGCCAGCACACCTACTTCTCCGGCTACGGCGAGGGCTGGGGCCTGTACACCGAGTGGCTCGGCACGAAGATGGGCATCTACGAGACGCCCTACGAGGAATTCGGGCGGCTCACCTTCGAGATGTGGCGCGCGGCGCGGCTGGTGATCGACACCGGGCTGCACGCGTTCGGCTGGACGCGGCAGCAGGCGATCGACTACCTCGCCTCGCACACCGCGCTGGCGTACCACGACGTGGTCACCGAGGTGGACCGCTACATCTCCTGGCCCGGGCAGGCGCTGTCGTACTACATCGGCTACATGACCATCCGCGCGCTGCGCGAGGAGGCCGAGCGCGAACTGGGCGGGCGCTTCGACCAGCGCCCGTTCCACGACACCATCCTCGAGCTGGGCGCGGTGCCGCTGCCGGTGCTGGAGGAGGAAGTGCGCGCCTTCATCGCCCGAGAGAAGGCGAAGGCGGCCGGCGACGTGGGCGTGGCAGCCACGCAGGGCCGTCCGTGACGAAGCCGATGCCGGGACAGGTGCGGATCATCGGCGGCCGGTGGCGCGGCACGCGCCTGCCGGTGGCCGGTGTCGAGGGCCTGCGCCCGACCTCGGACCGGGCGCGCGAGACCCTGTTCAACTGGCTGCTGCCGAAGCTGCCCGGCGCGCGCGTGCTCGACCTGTTCGCCGGCACCGGGGCGCTGGGATTCGAGGCGCTGTCGCGCGGCGCGCGGGAAGCGGTGCTGGTCGAGCGCGACGCCGGGCTGTGCGCGTCGCTGCGCGCGACCGCCGCGCGCCTGCAGGGCGGAGAGGCCGCGCGCATCGTGCACCAGGACGCGCTGGCGTTCCTGCGCAGCTGGCACGGTGCGCCGTTCGACGTGGTGTTCGTCGACCCGCCGTTCGCCGCCGGACTCTGGGAGGAGGTGCTGCCCGCGCTGGAGCCGGTGGCGGCGCCGGATGCCTGGCTGTACGTGGAATCCCCGCCCCACGGCGGCATCGAGCCCGGGCCGGCCTGGGCGCCGCACCGCGAGGGGAGCACCCGCCACGCGCGCCATGCCCTGTACCGGCGGGCCGCCTGAACGGGGCCCCGCGCTGCTACACTCACGCGTCCGAGCCGTTTCGATCCTGAACGCATGAGCGCGGCCAATCCCCGCATCGCGATCTATCCGGGCACTTTCGACCCGATCACCAACGGGCACGTGGATCTCGTCGACCGCGCCGCGCCGCTGTTCGAAAAGCTGGTGGTGGGCGTGGCCGCGAGCCCGTCCAAGCGGCCGACGCTGCCGCTGGACCTGCGCGTGCGGCTGGCCCGCGAGGCGCTGGCCCACCACGGCAACGTCGAGGTCCACGGGTTCGACACGCTGCTGGCGCATTTCGTCCGCCACATGGGCGGGGGTATCCTGCTGCGCGGGCTGCGCGCGGTGTCCGACTTCGAATACGAGTTCCAGATGGCGAGCATGAACCGCCACCTGATCCCGGAGGTGGAGACGCTGTTCCTCACCCCGGCGGAGGAGTACGGGTTCATTTCCTCGTCGCTGGTGCGCGAGATCTCCCGCCTGGGAGGGGACGTCTCGGGCTTCGTGCCCAGGGTGGTGGCCGAAGCGCTGCAGGCCGAATGGCGGCGTACCGCCGGATGACATGACAAGCACACACCCGTAGCTGCGACCGTGGGGGAACAACGATGAAAACGATGACCAGACTGATGCTGATCGCCTGCCTCGTGCTGCCGTTCGCGGCATGCAAGAAGGAGGAGGCCGCTCCGGTCGAGAAGCCGCCGGTGGCCGTGCCGACCACCGACGACAAGGCGGCCTGGCAGGCGTACCTGCAGGACGTGGTGCCGCGCCACATGGAAGGCATCACCAACGCGCCGTACATCTACCGCGTGCCGGCGACCGAGAACCCGCAGGACCCGGAGGAGTACCAGCGCCTGCTGGACAAGGCCAAGACCGACGTCGCGCGCGGCATCATCAAGGGCAACATGCTGGCCTACGCCGGCCTGGACCCGGCGAAGACCGCCGACCTCGTGGTCGAGGCGTTCAAGGACGTGCAGCCGAACACGATGAAGGGCGTGCGCGTGCTCTACATCGGCGACGCCGCCAACAGCGAGCGCGTCAAGGCCGCGGTCGAGCCGGCCGGCGTGGAGTACGTGTTCGTCGAGGCCAGGTGAAGCGGTCGTGCGCCCGCGTCCGCGGGCGCAGGCCCCGGCGACCAGCCCGCGAAGCCCGCCTCCCGGCGGGCTTCGCCGTTTCACGGGGCGCCCGCGCCGTTGCGGCCCGGGAACGGCGCCGGGCCGGGCAGGGCATACAATGCGCGGATGGCCCTGAGGATCAACGAGCTGTGCGTCAACTGCGACGTCTGCGAGCCGGTCTGCCCGAACCGGGCGATCTCGCAGGGCGAGGCCATCTACGTGATCGACCCGGCGTTGTGCACCGAGTGCGTGGGGCACTTCGACGAGCCCCAGTGCGTGGCGGTGTGCCCGGTCGAATGCATCGATCCAGATCCCGAACACCCGGAAACCCGGGACGAACTGCTGGCCAAGCTGCGCCGGCTGTCCGGAGGAGCCGCATGAAGAACACCCGACTGCTCGCCTTCCTGTTCGCGCTGCTGCTGGTCCCGTTGCACGCGCCCGCGCGCGATGCCGCCCCGCGGCCGCCGGGCCATGCGATCGCCTCGGCGCACGAACTGGCCACGGATGCAGGCTTCGAGGTCCTGCGCGGGGGCGGCAACGCGTTCGACGCCGCGGTTGCGGTCTCGGCGGTGCTGTCGGTGGTCGAGCCGATCTCCTCGGGCCTGGGCGGCGGCGGATTCTTCCTGCTGCACGATGCCCGTACCGGCCGCGACATCTTCGTGGACGCGCGCGAGATGGCGCCGCTGTCGGCGTCCCCCGGGCGCTACCTCACCGCGGACGGCGGGTTCGACCGCGACCGCGCCGAGAACGGACCGTGGGCGGCGGGCATCCCCGGCCTGCCGGCGGCGCTCGTGCACCTGTCGGAGAAGTACGGCAGGCTGTCGCTTGCGCGCAGCCTGGCGCCGGCGATCCGCATCGCGCGCGAGGGCTTCCCCGTCTATGCCCGCTTCGCGCGCGGATACCAGGCGCGGCGCGAGGTGATGGAGCGCTATCCCGGCACGCGCGAGGTGTTCCTCGCCGATGGCGCGCCGCCGCGCGAAGGCGCGCTGTTCCGCCAGCCGGACCTG
This sequence comes from uncultured Luteimonas sp., assembly GCA_938008415.1. GTDB lineage: Bacteria > Pseudomonadota > Gammaproteobacteria > Xanthomonadales > Xanthomonadaceae > Luteimonas. The sequence goes on from CALLKI010000092.1 coordinate 15,717, forward strand.
GCGCGCACGCTGGAACTGCTGGCGGAGAAGGGCTTCGACGGCTTCTACCGGGGCGAGACCGCGGAGAAGCTGGTGGCCGGCGTCAATGCCGAGGGCGGGCAGTGGACGCTGGAGGAACTGGCCGCCTACGAGGTGAAGGAGCGCGAGCCGATCCGCTTCCGCTACCGCGGCTGGGAGATCGTCACCGCGCCGCCGCCGTCCTCCGGCGGCATCGCGCTGGCGCAGATGCTGCAGATCCTGCAGGGCTGGAACCTGCGTGAACTCGACCCGGTCCTGCGCACGCACCTGGTCGTCGAGTCCATGCGTCGCGCATTCCGCGACCGCACCTTCTACCTGGGCGATCCCGACTTCACGCGCGTCCCGCAGCGCGTGCTGACCAGTCCCGACTACGCCGCGGGCCTGCGCGCCACGATCAACCCGGCGAAGGCCACACCCAGCGACCTGCTGTCCGGCGAGCCGACCCCGCTGGAGGACGAGGAGACCACGCACTTCTCGATCATCGATGCCGAGGGCAACTTCGTCGCCGCCACCCAGACGGTGAACCTGCTGTTCGGCTCGGGGCTGATCCCGCCGGGCACGGGCGTGCTGCTCAACAACGAGATGGACGACTTCGCGCTCAAGCCCGGCACGCCCAACGCCTTCGGCGTGATGGGCTACGAGGCCAACGCGGTCGAGCCGCGCAAGCGCCCGCTCAGTTCGATGACGCCGACGTTCATGCTGTCCGGCGACCGCATCGCCGTGCTCGGCACGCCCGGCGGCAGCCGCATCATCACCATGGTCCTGCTCGGCGTGCTCGGCTACGACGACGGGCTGGACGCGCAGGCGGTCGCGGCGCTGCCGCGCTTCCACCACCAGTGGATGCCGGACCGGATCGAGGCCGAGACCGGCGCGTTCACGCCGGAAGTCGCGCAGGGCCTGCGCGCGCTCGGGCACGTGGTCAACCTGCCCGGCGAGAACGTGGCTGGCGGGCGCGGCTCCAGCCACGTCTGGGGCAACCTGCAGACCGTGGCCTGGGACCTGCGCGGCAACACGCTGTCCGCGGGCACCGACCCGCGCAACCCGGTGGGCAGCGGCCGGGTCGAGACGGCCGGCGCCGACATCCGCTGCGTGCGTGCCCCGTGCGAGGTGGCGACGCCATGAGGCTGTGGTCGATCGAAGGGAATTCCCAGAGGCTCGACGGCGGGGCGATGTTCGGCAACGCCCCGCGCGCGCTGTGGGCGCGCTGGGCCGAGCCCGATGGCCTCAACCGCATCCGCCTGGCCACGCGCGGGCTGCTGGCCACGTCGCTCGCCGGGAAAACCGTGCTGTTCGAGGCCGGCATCGGCGCCTTCTTCCCGCCGGAGCTGCGCGAACGCTACGGCGTGGCCGAGGACAGCCACGTGCTGCTCGACTCGCTGCGCGAGGCCGGCTTCGACCACGCGGACATCGACGTGGTGGTGCTCAGCCACCTGCATTTCGACCATGCCGGCGGCCTGCTCGCGCCGTGGCGCGAGGGCGCCACGCCGGAACTGCTGTTCCCGAACGCCACCTTCGTGGTGAGCCGCCGGCAGTGGGAGCGCGCGCTGCATCCGCATCCGCGCGACCGCGCCAGCTACATCCCGGAACTGCCCGGCCTGCTGGAGGCCAGCGGCCGGCTGGAGCTGGTCGACGTGGGACAGGCCACGACGCCGTCGCTGGGCGACGCGGTGCGCTTCCATTTCAGCGACGGGCACACGCCGGGGATGATGCTGGCCGAGATCACGGGCCCGGCCGCGGAGGATGGACGGCCGCGTGGCGGCGTCGTGTTCTGCGCCGACCTCGTGCCCGGCGTGCCGTGGGTGCACGTGCCGATCACGATGGGCTACGACCGCTACCCGGAGCTGCTGGTGGACGAGAAGCGCGCGTTCCTGGAGGACAAGCTCGAGCGCGGCGTGCGCCTGTTCTTCACCCACGACCCGGAATGCGCCGTTGCCGCGGTGGCGCGCGACGCGAAGGGCAGGTTCACCGCACAACACGCGCAGCCGCGCCTTTGCAGCGAACCGCTGCCGGCGGGTTGATGCCGGCAGCGGCACCGGGATGGCCCGGGTGCGGCAGGTCCGGCGCATGGTTCCGGCGCGTGGCGCCATGATCCGGCGTGGCCCGCGCCCGCATGGCAACGGTGTCCGGAACCTGCCCGGTTTTACGTAACCGGTTGTGGAGGTGCGCCGGTGCAACGGCTATGCTGGCGCGGGGGATCCAACCGGAAACGTGGACATGATGCCGATCGAAGAAATCCGATCGTCGGTGCAGGAATTCATCCTGCAGCGCTTTCCCGTCGTCAGGGCGCAGGGTCTGTCTGCGGACGACTCGCTGCTTGACCTCGGGATCGTCGATTCCCTCGGCGTGCTCGAGATCGTGACCTTCATCGAGGAGACCTTCGGCGTCGTGCTGTCGGACGAGGAAATGGTGGCCGAGAACTTCGCCTCGGTCTCGGCGATGGCCGAACTGGTCCGGAGCAAGCTGGCGGCGTGACGATGTGTACGCTCGTCCATCACATGCTCCGCGACAGCGCGGAGCGGCATGGCGACAGGGAAGCGCTGGTCCACAGGGAAGAACGGCTGGGATTCGCCTCGTTCTGGCGCGCCACGGACGCGCTGGGCAACGGCCTGCGCGAGGCCGGCGTCCGCCGCGGTGACCGCGTCGGCGTGCTGCTCGAGCCATCGGTCCCGCTGGCAACCTCGCTGTTCGCCATCCCGGCGGCGGGCGGCGCGTTCGTCCCGATCCACCACTCGCTGTTCCCGGAGCAGGTGGAGCACGTGGTCCGCGACAGCGGCATGGTCGGCCTGGTCACCGATGCGGCGCGCTTCCGCCGGCTGCTGCCGGTGCTGCAGGGATGCCCCGACCTGCGCTTCGTGGTGCTGGTGGGGCGCGGTGGCGACGTGGAGCCGTCGCGGCTTGCTGTGCACGATTACGGCGACCTGTGCGCGGGGCCTGCCCGGGCAGGCGACAGCCCGTGCATCGACCGCGACCTCGCCGCGATCCTCTACACCTCCGGCTCCACCGGCCGCCCCAAGGGCGTGATGCTGAGCCACGCGAACATCATCGCCGGCGCCGAGATCGTGTCCGAATACCTGTCCATCGGCCCGGACGACCGCATCCTCGCGGTGCTGCCCTTCAGCTTCGATGCCGGGCTCAACCAGCTCACGACCTCGGTGCTGCGTGGCGGCACCTGCGTGCTGATGAAGTTCCTGTTCGCGCGCGAGATCGTCACCATGCTCGCGCGCGAGCGGATCACCGGCCTGGCCGGCGTGCCGCCGCTGTGGAACCTGATCGCGCAGGACAGCTCCGGGCTGGCGCAGACGCCGCTGCCGCACCTGCGCTACATCACCAACACCGGCGGCGCGCTGCCGCTGCCCACGCTCGAGCGCCTGCGCGCGACGCTGCCGGGTACCGACGTGGTGCTGATGTACGGCCTGACCGAGGCCTTCCGTTCGACCTGGTTGCCACCATCCGAGCTCGACCGGCGGCCGACCTCGATCGGCAAGGCGATCCCGAACACCGAGATCCTGGTGCTCGACGGGAACGGGCGTCCCTGCGCGCCGGGTGAAATCGGCGAGCTGGTCCACCGTGGCCCGACCGTTTCCATGGGCTACTGGGGGCTTCCGGAGCAGACCGCACGGGTGCTGCGTCCCAACCCGCTGGCGCCGCCGGGATCCGCCGGCGAGCTGGTGTGCTTCTCCGGCGACCTGGTGAAGATGGACGAGGAAGGTTTCCTGTACTTCGTCGGCCGCCGCGACAACCAGATCAAGAGTTCCGGCTTCCGGATCAGCCCCACCGAGGTCGAGCAGGCGTTGTGCCGTGCCGGCCCGCTGCGCGACGCCGCGGTGATCGGCGTGCCCGACGGGATGCTGGGGCAGAAGATCAAGGCGTTCGTGGTGCCACGCGAGGGTGCGCAGGTCGATCCCGACGGCCTGCTGACGGCGGTCGCCACGCTGTTGCCGCGGCACATGGTGCCGCACATGGTCGAGGTGGTGGACGACCTGCCCAAGACCACGAGCGGGAAGATCGACTATCCCGCGCTGCGCCGGCGCGAGGAGGCGCGCGATGGCGGCTGAGCTGCCCGCGCATGGCGGCGGCCACGTGCGCGACCTCGTGTCCCGGCACTTCGCCTGCGCGGACGGGCAGCTGGTGATCGGCGGCGTGCCGGTTTCCGCGCTCGTCGCCCGCCACGGGACGCCGCTGTACGTGTACGACATGTCGGTGGTCCGCCGGCAGTGGCAACTGCTGCGCGACACGCTGCCCGCGCGGTTCGGCGCGTTCTATTCGGTCAAGGCCAACCCGGCGCAGGTGCTCCTGCGGTTCTTCGTCGCCCGGGGCGCCGGCCTCGAGGTCGCCTCCGCCGGGGAGCTGCACCAGGCCCTGGCCGCGGGATGCCCCGCCGAACGCATCGTGTTCGCCGGCCCGGGCAAGCGCGAGGAGGAACTGGCGCTGGCGCTCGATGCCGGCATCGGCGAGATCCACGTCGAATCGGCCACCGAGGCGCGGCGCATCGCCGCGCTCGCCGCGTCGCGCGGCCGTCCCGCGCGCATCGCGCTGCGGGTCAATCCCGCCGCCGCGGTGGAAGGCGGCGGCATGCGGATGGGCGGGCGCGCGGTGCAGTTCGGGATCGACGAGGACCAGCTCGACGATGTGCTCGGCTGGCTGGCGGGAGAGCGCTGGCTGCGCCTGGTCGGCCTGCACCTGTTCATGGGCACGCAGATCCTCGACCATGGCACGCTGCTGGCGCAGTACGCGGCGGGGCTGGACATCGCACGCCGGATCGCGCCGGCCTGCGCGGACGGGCTGGAGACCCTGGATTTCGGCGGTGGCTGGGGCGTACCGTACTTCGCGCACGAGCGGCGGCTGGACACCGATGCCCTGCGCGCGGGACTGGCGGAACTGGTGGAAGGCATCGCCACGGACCCGGTGTTCGCGCGCACGCGGTTCTTCGTGGAGCCGGGACGCTTCCTGGTGGCGGAGGCGGGCGTGTACCTGGCCGGTGTGGTGGACGTGAAGACTTCTCGCGGGAAGACCTTCGTGGTGGTCGATGGCGGCATGCACCAGCATCTGGCCGCGTCGGGCAACCTCGGGCAGACGATCAAGCGCAACTTCCCGCTGGCGGTGGTGAACCGCCTCGACAGCGCGCCTTCGGGCGCGGTGGACGTGGTCGGGCCGCTGTGCACGCCGCTGGACACCCTGGCGCGCGCCGTGGAGCTGCCGCAGGCCGCCGTCGGCGACATCGTCGGCGTGTTCCAGTCGGGGGCCTACGGGCGATCGGCCAGTCCGCTCGGGTTCCTGGGCCATCCCGCGCCGCCCGAGGTGGCGGTGGAGGACGGCCGTGACCGTCTGGTGCGACGGAGGGGACGGGTGGAGGACTGGCTCGCGGACCAGATGATCTGACGCGGGCGCGGAGCAGGAAGCCATGCCGACCGTCGAGACACTGACGCCCGCGCTGCTGGACGAAGTCCTGCCGCTGCTGCGGCGGCTCAACCCGGCCATGCACGCGTACCGCTGGCGGCTGGCGTTCGACGGGCGCTGGCATCCGGACGACGGCACGAGCGGCTGCGTGCTGCTGGAAGGCGGGCGCCCGGTCGGGGTCATGGGCATGCTGTTCTCCGAGCGCGACATCGGCGGGCGCCGCATGCCGTTCTGCAACCTGCACAGCTGGTACGTCGAGCCGGAACACCGTGCCCACAGCCTGCTGCTGCTGCGCCGGGCGCTGGCCCTGCGCGATTGCACGCTCACCGACTTCTCGGCCTCGCCGCGTGTGGTGGAGATCTGCCGGCGGCTCGGTTTCCGGGTCCTCGATGATGCGGTGGTCGCGGTCCCGGCCGTGCCCTGGCCGCGCCCGCGTGCGGCGGCCGTCGAGGAACTGGACGCGACGCGGGCCGCGCAGGTGCTGGATGCGCAGGCCCTGCGCCTGTTCCATGACCACCTGGGCATCGACTGCGTGCAGCTGTGGCTGCACGATGGCAATGGCGGCTGCCTGCTCACCGGCTCGATCCAGCGGCTCGGCCGCTTCACCTGCCTCAACCTGCACCACATCGGCGACCGGGCGCTGTTCGCCCGGCATCACGCCGCGTTCCGCGCCTGGATGCGCGGCAGGGGGCTGCACGTCGCGATCGCCTGCTCGCGGCTGCTGGCGGGCACGCGGCTGCCGTTCTCCATGAAGCTGCGCAGCAACGTGAAGCTCTACCGGCCGGCCGGCGACGTGCCGGCGGAGGCGGTCGACGCGCTGTACACGGAAATGCCGCTGCTGAAGCTGCCCGTCGAGATCACGGCGGTCGGCCGGTTGCGTGCGGCGCTGGCGCGCTGGACGCCCGGGGCGCGCGTGGTCGCGGAGGCCGGCTGAACCGGCGTCAGTCCACCCGCGTGCCGAAGATGCGGTCGCCGGCGTCGCCCAGGCCCGGCAGGATGTAGCCCTTGTCGTTGAGCCGCTCGTCGATCGCGGCGGTGTAGACCTCGACGTCCGGGTGCGCGGACTCCAGCGCGCGCAGGCCCTCGGGCGCGGCCACCAGGAAGATGCCCTTCACCCGGCGCACGCCGGCGCGCCTGAGCATGTCGATGGTGGCGATCAGGGTGCCACCGGTGGCGAGCATGGGGTCGAGCACCAGCGCGTCGCGCTCGTCCAGCCTGCCGACCAGGCGTTCGAAGTAGGGCACCGGCTGCAGGGTCTCCTCGTCGCGCTGCAGGCCGACCACGCTGACCTTGGCCGCAGGGATCAGCGCAAGCACGCCGGGCAGCATGCCCAGCCCCGCGCGCAGGATCGGCACCAGGGTGATCTTGGCGCCGGCGATGCGCCGCACCGTCACCGGGCCGGCCCAGCCCTGCTGCACCACTTCCTCGGTCTCGAGGTCCGCCGTGGCCTCGTAGGCCAGCAGCGTGCCCAGCTCGGTGACCAGCTCGCGGAAGTCCTTGGTGCTGAGGCTGGCGTCGCGCAGCAGGCCGATCTTGTGCTGGACCAGCGGGTGGCGGACTTCGACGGTCTTCATTTCCGGTGGCGGCAATCCGGGCCGGCAGTAGTCTACCCGGCGCGGCGGATCCAGATGAATGGGAGGAGCGGTCCGGCGGAGGGTTGCAATCACCGCCATGCGGTGTTTCATTGCCTTTCGACTGGTCCCACGGGGGAGGGCGAGGCAGTGTGCAGTGGCAATCGCGTCTCGCGCCTGCATGCGATCGGGGCGGTCCTGGCGATCCTTGGATGCCAGGCGGGTGAGGCGGCGGCCGCCAACGTCCCGGCGACTCCCGGTTCCCTCGGGAACCACGTCTGGGGCATGTACACCCCGGTGGGGGATCTTCCCACGGGTGCCACGGGGGCTTTCGCGACGGGCGTGTTCGCGCATGCGTCCAACGGCCTCACGCTGCCGGTGCCGGTCGGTCCTTCGTTCACGGTCAGCGGCATCTCGGCCTCGGGCAGCGGCTTCCAGCACATCTCGGCCAGGGGCGCGTCGGGGTATGCGCCGGGCGCAACCCCGTGGTCGGGACGGGTTTCCCGGGCGTGAACACGCCGGCCAAACGACTGGCCGCAGCAGCACGAGCTGAGGACGCGCGAGGTGCGTTACCAGTTTTCCGGCCCGTTGCCCGATGGCGCCATCCTCTGGGTGCTGGACACGGACGGGTCCGAGACGCTGGTGGCCCGGTTCTACGACTGCTCGGCGACGCCGGCCCTGATCAATCCCAGCGCCTTCGACAGTTACTTCCTGTCCACGGCGGCGGCGCACCTGCCGGTGCTCACCTTCTCAGCGACCAGCGTCCAGGTCACCGCCCCGACGCCTTCACAGGATCGCCCGAATGCCACGGTCGGCATCGTCATCCGTTCGGATTCGGTCTGCCGGGTCGAGGTGGATTCGACGGTCGGTGACGGCTCCCAGGACGTGTTCTTCTCCATCCCCGCACCGCTGGTCACCGTGAACAAGGGACTGGGGACCAACCGCATCGCCGATGGCGACCAGTTCACGACGCGGATCCTGACGGGCGGGGAGGTGGCCAACAGCACGGCGGCCAGCACCACGGCGGGCAGCGGCTCCACGGTCACGGCGGGCACGGGAACCACCGGGCCGACGCCGGTCAGGCAGGGCGAGGCGCACGTGATCTCCGAAGCGCCGGCGGGCAGCACGCAACTGGACAACTACGTCCAGGAAATCGCCTGCGCCAACGCCAATGCAGGATCGCCCACCGTCCTGCCGTCGGGCAGCGGGCAGGATTTCACGATCACGCCCCTGCATCCCCTGGACGACATCACCTGCACGCTGACCAACCACGCCAAGCCGAAGGTAACCATCACGAAGGTCAGCAATGGCCAGGTGGGCACCTTTTCGTTCTCGGGCGACAACGGCATCGTGGCCCACGACATCACCACGGTCACGCCGGGCGCCGGCGTTGACGGGCCGATGCAGGTGCTGGATGCCCCGGGTGTCCCGACGACGCTGAGCGAGGAAGGGCCGTTGCCTGGCAATTCCAAGCTGGTCTCGGTTTCCTGCACCGGGCTCGGGCCGGGTGGAAGCGCGGATCCCGCCATCCATGGCCCCGGCGGCGGAAGCGTGCTGCTGGATGCGGCGGCAACCGCGCTGGGCAGCGACATCCAGTGCGTGTTCACCAATGGCCCGCTCGAGGCCGACCTGTACGTCACCAAGGACAACGGGCTGGAAGGCGTGATGTCCGGGGATACGGTCACCTACACCATCGTCGTCGGGAACAACGGCCGCGATGCCGTCAGCGGTGCGGTCGTGCGGGATCCGGCATCTTCCCGGGCCGGGCTGGATTGCACGGGGCCGGTCACGTGCACGTCCACGCCGGACGGGATCTGCCCGGCGGCGGGCGTGCCACTTGCGGTGCTGGAAAGCGGCCTGGTGCTGGGTGAATTGCCGGAGGACGGCACGGTCACGCTGTCGCTGGCCTGTACAGTCCAGTGAACGTGCGACGGGCACCGCAAACGCCATGAAAAAAGGAAGCCGGCGTGCCGCCGGCTTCCTTGTCGCAGGGGGGGCGTTCGCCTTTGCCGGGGCGCGGCTCAGGTCGCCTGCGCGTCCTGGCGGCGCGGGCCCTCGCGCAGCGCGCGGCCGACCATCGACACCAGCAGCTCCAGTTCCCCGGAAGTGGTCTCGAAGCGCGGGGTGAAGCGCAGCGAGTTGGCGCCGCCGTGGATCACGCCGATGCCATGCTCGCGCAGCCACTCCTCGATCGAACCTGCGCCGTAGCACTTGAACTGCGGCGCCAGCTCGCAGGAGAACAGCAGGCCGGTGCCCTGCACCTTCGTGATCAGGCCGCCGAGCTCGGCCTTCAGCGCCTCCAGCTTCGCCACCGCCTCGCGGCCGCGCTCGCGCACGTTGGCGCGCAGCTCCGGCGTGATCGACTCCAGCACCGCGCAGGCCACGTCCAGCGCGCGCGGGTTGGTGGTCATGGTGTTGCCGTACACGCCGGTGCGGTAGAGGCCCGCGGCGCGCTCGTTCACCGCCAGCACCGACAGCGGGAACTGGCCGGCGTTGAGCGCCTTGGAGTAGGTCTCCATGTCCGGCGGCTCGATGCCCTCGAAGCCCGGGTAGTCGACGATCGACAGCACGCCGTGCGCGCGCAGGCCGGCCTGGATCGAGTCGACCAGCAGCAGCGAGCCGTGCGCGGCGGTCAGCTCGCGCGCCACGTCATAGAACGCGCGCGGCAGGGCGCGGCCCGGGTCGCCTTCGCCCATCACCGGCTCCATGAACACCGCCTCGATGAACCAGCCGTTGGCGTCGGCTTCGGCGAACACGCGGCGCAGGGCGTCGGCGTCATAGGGCTCGACCGCGATCAGCGTGTCCTCGTTGCGGAAGCTGGCCAGGTACTTGAGGTAGGTGGAGCGGGTGGAATCGGAATACAGCGCCGGGCGCTCGGTGCGGCCGTGGAAGCTGCCCTTGATCACCACGCGCCTGACCGCCTTGCCGGCATGGCGGCCGTCCGGGTCGGTCATCAGCCGGGTGTTGATGTCGGCGATGCGCGCGGCCAGGCCCACCGCCTCGGAGCCGGAGTTCAGGCACAGGAAGTGCGTGAACGGGCAGCCGCCGCGGGTGTGGCCGATCTCGCGGCGCATGGCGCGGTCGAAGCGCAGTTGCGACAGGCTCGGGGTCATCACGTTGGCCATCACCTGGGGCCGGGCCAGCGCCTCGAGCACCGCCTTCGGGGTGTGGCCGAGGCCGAGCATGCCGTAGCCGCCGGAGTCGTGGATCACCGCGCCCTTGAGGGTGACGATCCACGGGCCGCGCGCGGCGAGGGCGACGTAGGGGTTGACCGAGTCGGTCGGGTAGAAGTTGACGTAGCCGGCCTGCAGCGCGGCGATCTGGCGGTCCTCGTCCAGGTCCAGCAGCTCGGCGAATTCGTCCTTCACCCGCGCGTACTCGGCCGCGGCGGCCTCGATGGCCTCGCGCAGCTCCGGGTGGGTGGCGGCGAAGCGCTCGATGGTGGCGTCGTCGAGGCCGGTGGTGCGCTGGCCGCCGTGGGCGCGCAGGGGGGCGAGCAGGTCGGTCACGGGCATGGGGTCTGGCTCCTTGCGGATCGCCGGCGGCGCCGGCGCGTGGAAGGGGGAAACCCCTATTATCGGGACTTTTTCGTCACTTGATAGGGTCGATCTGCGCGGAATCGTGTATGTTTTCGTCTGATCGACGAAACGGGCTGGCCGGAATGAAGCGATTGACCCCCGCCGACGAGGCCCTGCTGTCGGTGCTGCGCGAGAACGCCAGGGCCCCTGCCGCCGGGATCGCCCGCCGGCTGGGCCTGTCGCGCACCACCGTGCAGAGCCGGATCGACCGGCTCGAGCGCGAGGGCGTGATCGCCGGCTACACCGTCCGCCTCGGCGACGAGTACGAGCACGGCCGGGTGCGCGCCCACATCCTGATCACGGTGCTGCCCCGGCAGATGTCGGCGGTGGTGCAGGCCCTGCGGGCGATGCCCGAGGTGCGCAGCCTGCACTCGGTCAGCGGCAACTACGACCTGGTGGCGATGGCCTCGACGCCAACGGTCGCCGACATGGACGGGCTGATCGACCGGATCGGCGCGATCGAGGGCGTGGAGCGCACCAATTCCTCGGTGATCCTGTCCACCAAATTCGAAAGGTGAGCCCCTTCGCCGCCTGTGAAGGGCGCCGGCGTCCCTCTCCCGACGGTTCACCCTCTCCCTCGACGTTTGACTCCCTCCCCGAAGGTTGACTCCCTCCCCGAAGGTTGACTCCCTCCCCCGGCGGTTCACTCCTTCCCCCGAAGGTTGACTCCCTCCCCGAAGGTTGACTCCCTCCCCGAAGGTTGACTCCCTCCCCCGCCCTGCGGGGGAGGGCTGGGGTGGGGGGATGAAGTCCCGCAACGCATGGATTGCCCCCTCCCAACTTCCCCCCGGCGGTTGACTCCCTCCCCCGCCCTGCGGGGGAGGGTTGGGGTGGGGGCAAACGACGCCGCGCTCAGGTGCCCGCGCTTTCCACCCGCGCCTTGAGCGATCGCGCTTCCTGTTCGAGGTAATCGCAGGCGATGCGCCTCACCAGGGGCCACACCAGCGGGGCCAGCCAGCCCTCGAACGCCAGCGTGAGGATCACGCGCGAGCCGTCCCCTTCGGCCTCGACGCGGTGGCCCGCGATGACCCGCAGGCCCGGCTGGCGTGCCTCCCAGGTGAACGCCTTCCCGGGCTCCAGCGAGGTGATGGTGTAGGTGGCCGGGCGCAGCTTCGGCTGCACCACGCGGTAGCTCCGCCCGACGGCGGGAGCGTCCCCCCGCTGGCCGTCAACCGGCGTGACCGACTCCACCGTCGGCGTCCAGCCCGGCCACTGCGTCACCTGCGACAGCACCGCCCACACCCGGGCGGGTGGGGCGGAGATCGAGGTGGTGGTCGAAAAGGAGGTCACAGTGCTTGCATCAACAGGAGCCATGGGAAATGGCGGCCAGCCTCAGGGCAGTTCCTTCAGGCCCAGCTCCCGCAGGAAGACGTTGTGGCGCTCCCTGGCGTCCCGGATCTTCTGCTCCAGCTCCACCAGCATGGCATGCGTGGCATCCAGGTCGATCTCGGGTTCGGGCTCGGCGGTACTGATGTAACGAGAGATGTTGAGGTTGTAGCCCTCTTTCTCGATCTCCGCCATGCTGACGCGGCGCGAGTAGCGCTCCTCTTCCTTCCGGAACTGGTAGGTCTCGACGATCCTGCTGATGTGCTCTTCCCGCAGAACGTTCTGGCGCTTGCCTTTCTCGTAATGCTCCGCAGCGTTGATGAACAGAACGTCGTCGTACTTCTTGCACTTCTTGAGGACGAGGATGCAGACGGGAATGCCGGTTGAATAGAAGAGATTCGCCGGCAAGCCAATGACGGTGTCGATGTGGCCGTCGAGCAGCAGTTTCCTGCGAATGCGCTCCTCGGCGCCGCCGCGGAAGAGCACGCCGTGGGGCAGGATGATGGCCATCACCCCCTGATCCTTCAGGTAATGGAAGCCATGGAGCAGGAAGGCGAAGTCGGCGGCAGACTTCGGCGCGAGGCCGTAGTTCTTGAAGCGCACGTCCTCGGCCAGTGCCTCGGTCGGCTCCCAGCGGTAGCTGAAGGGCGGATTCGCGACAACGGCGTCGAATTTCGGCTGCTTTGCGGGATTCGTTTCGCGGAGGAAATCCCATTCGTTGATGAGCGAGTCGCCGTGGTAGATCTCGAACTCCGTGTCCTTTACCCCGTGCAGAAGCATGTTCATGCGCGCGAGGTTGTACGTCGTGATGTTTTTCTCCTGCCCGTAGATCTTGCCGATCGTGCCGCCCAGCTTCCGGAGCTGGTGGCGCACGTTGAGAAGCAGCGAACCTGAGCCGCAGGCAAAGTCGAAGACGCTGCCGAGGTGTTTCACCGGGCCGGTCTCGGGCGCTTGGCTGTCGAGCGTCACGATGCGCGACAGAATCGTAGAGACCTGCTGCGGCGTGTAGAACTCGCCCGCCTTCTTGCCGGAACCCGCGGCAAACTGGCCGATCAGGTATTCGTAGGCGTCGCCGAGCATGTCGACGTCGGTGGAGAACTCCGTCAGGCCCTTGTCGATCTCCCGAATGACCTCACAGAGCTTCTTGTTCTTCTGTGACTGGGTCTTGCCGAGCTTCTCCGAGTAGAGATTGATCTCGGAGAACAGGCCCTGGAACGTGCTCTGGAAGGACTCGTTCTCGATGTACTTGAAGCCCTCGTGGACGATTTCGAGGAGCTCGTCGCTCTCGTTGCGCGCGAGGTTGGCGATGTTGTCCCAGAGGTATTGCGGCTTGATGACGTAGTGGATCTTCAAGCGCATCTGCTTCTCGAAGTCCGCGACGTCGTTCGGGTTGTTGGCATACCACAGCGCGAGTGCCACGCGCGTGTCGCCGTCGGGCAGCTCGGGATAATCCGAGCCAAGCTCGCGGCGCGCGGCGGCTTCGTAGTTACTGGAGAGATAGCGCAGAAAGAGAAAGGACAGCATGTAGTCGCGGAAGTCGTCCGCATTCATTGCGCCGCGCAGGCGGTCCGCGATGGCCCACAGGATCTTGCCAAGGCGTTGTTGTTCTTGATGTGTCATGTCAACTATTTGCGGTTTCCAGCTCTTGTGCGGTGTCGTTAACCAAAACCTCTGAAGGCGAAGGTGCCGGCGGGAACAGAGTTGGGTTGAAGGGATAGCAATTCAGAAAATCGTAGAGGATCTTCCTAAAATAGCGCTTGTTCTCCTCCAGCATCTCCTGTGGCTCATAAAGCGAGTAGTTTCCATGGCTCAATATGTTGAGCAAGCGCGCGTGGAGGATGCCATCGGGGTCGCCCTTATCGCGGCGAATGCATTCGGCAAAGCCCTGATAGCCATGAAAGCTGGCCGTCTTTTCCAGCACGGCTCGCAGCATGTTGAAGTGATAGGTATAGAGACGGCCGCTCTGAGCGGCTTCGTAAAGCTCGATCAGCGTCGCGACGTGATGGAAGAACGGAGTGTCTCCGGTAAATCGGAGAAGATATGCTCCAGGCTGACTGTCTTTGCTTAGAAAATATGGTATCGCCTTTTTCTTTCGTAAATCATCCTTAAATTCATTGTGGAGCACGTTGAAGAACAGCGTGTGATGCGTGGAAATCACCGCCTTGATGTCGCTGTTCGCTCGCTTCAGCATCTGCGCGAGGTGATTGGCGACCGCGATGGCGTTATGCTCGTCGAGGGAGGAAATGGGGTCGTCGATATAGATGTATTTCACCCAGCGATAGGCTTCGGCGCCGTCCAATGCGAGCTGCACGATCGCGAGGAAGAAACACCAGATGAAAATGTTCTCTTCACCGCGCGATACCTTGATGTGATCCACGACCGTGGTGGTGTCGCCGTCCTGGATTTCGCGTGAGAAGGTTATCTCCCAGTTCGTGGTATCGATGCGGAAGTCGAAGTCGGCATAGCGATTCAGCAGCGGGCGGATGCGGTTGTCCATTTCCATCTCGCCCAGGCCGGTGAAGAACCGGGACTCGGAGTTGATCTTCAGTACGCGCTCGCGGTCGTTCTCCAGGTCGTTGTCCCACGAAAACAGATCTTCCGTGAACGCGTTGAAGTAGAGCGTGTCGCGCTGATCGCCGTTCTTCCCGAGGTTCTTGAACTCGGTGGAAAGGCGCGTTTTCCCGGTGCCGTTGTAGGCATAGAGAAGGATGTATTTCTTGTTCTCCAGCTCATCGCGGAGGTGTTGCGCCAACGCGGTCAGGCTCGGGAACTCAATTGCGCTCATGATTCAAACTCGGACGGATTCGGAAAGAGCTGCTGCATGAGGCCGCGCTTGTGGGCGCGGAGGGCTTCGAGCCTCTCGCTTTGTGCGGCGATCAGGTCGTCTATCGAGGAGAGAAAGGTTGCGATACGTGCTTGCTCGTCTCGCTTTGGGTAAAGAATTTCAATCTCTTCAATCGCAGTTTTGCTGACAGCGGGAACGACTCCTCCTGCGTGCTTCTCAAGTGAGATTGTTGAAAATAGGTAATAGAGAAATAGGTCAGTGGCCTTCTCTTCAATTGCCTTTACCCCGGCAGTATTGTTATCAATGAGGCAGGGTCTGGTTGTTAAGGCTCGTCTGTTAAGGCGCAGCGCCTCTCCGATCTTTGCAAAAATGGTTGTTCCGGCCGGAATGGGTTTGGCCTTAAGTTTTTCTAGTGTCTCATGGTCGATGTAGTTCGCCGCCTCATCCATGAGGTGGCGGCCTGCGGCAAGAGTGCGGGAGATGTCGCTGACTTTGTAAAAGGGGAATTCAGCGGAAGTATTGCCCTGATACTTCTCTGGAAAACCGTAGCCCTGCAATACAGTGGCTATATTGCGGACGACCCCGCGCTCCCAGTCGGAGCTGGCCCGAAACTCCGCGAAGCGGAGGCGGGGGCGCGTTTCGCCTTCGCGGGGGAAGAGCTGCTGCATCAGCCCTTTCTTGTGGTCCTTGAGCGCGTCGAGCTTCCGGCGTTCCGCTTCGATCAGCTCGTCCAGCGTGCTCAGGCACTCGGCAATCTTTTGTTGTTCGGCGAGCGATGGCGTTGGGATTTGGATGTCGAAAAAGGTGTCGCGACTGATGTTCAGTAGGCCATTGCTCCGGGCTCCGCTAGTAATGTGCCGTTGTAGCTGAATCCCATGAATGTTCTTTTCGAAGCAGCTTTGAAAGAAGCCATCGGAGTAACCCTCCTTAAGACGGAAGCAGATGAATACGTTGGGAGCAGCGACTTCACCCCAATCGCGTAGCTGATAGATGCAACCTTGTGGAAAGCGGAGCGAGTTGCCTTTGTTGTAAACGAAGTCGCCGTTGCGTACGACGGTATACTGTTTGTATTGGTTTCCGGAGATGTCTCGGCCGAACTTCTCAGCTTGGGGGACAAACCCGATGCCAGCTGAGATGCTCACCGGCGTTAGTTTTCTGTCTCCAACCTTTTCCTCAACTGGCACAGACACATCTCTAAGCGTGACAGGCGTCCAAGTTGGATCATTTCCAAATTCCGGGAACCGCAACTTCGGTGTGAGCGTGCTCTGTTTTTGTGTCATCTTCTTCGCTCCCGTCATGCTTCGTAAGCATTCAGCCCGGAAATCTCCCGCCCCCCGGCGCGCTTCTTGAGCAACGGCACAAGGTCTTCCATCAGGGCGAGCTCCGCGACGCGGCGCGCTTTCCAGTTGAGGCCGAGGGGCTGCATGAGCTCGGTGAGTTGTTCGCCGTCGAAGACCATGCGCTTCAGGATCGTGTCGATGAAGGCCTGGAGGCGGTCGGTGGCGAGGTGGTGTTTCTCCGCCAGGGCGGCGACTTCGGCGGCCTGGCGTTCCTCGCGGAAGCGTTCGAATCCGGCGCGGATCTCGTCCTCGGAGCGGCCCTTCACCTCGCCGAGTGAGTCGATGTAGTCGACGATGAGCTGGCTGTCGTCCATGAACCGCGCCTCGCTGCGGATGAGGCCGACGAGTTCGTCGCGCGTGAGTTTGACCTTCTTCGGGTCCTGATTCGCGTAACGCGTGATCAGGGCCATGATGTAGTCGTAATCGATGATGGCCGAGGCGAAGAGGACGAACTCGAAGTCGAGCTGATCGACGACAGGGTTGGGTTCGGTGCCGGGTTTTTCCCGTTGCTCCTTCAGGCGCTGGGCGGTTTCGAGGTAGACGCCGCGGAAGGCGGTGAGGACCGGCTTGGGGAGCAGGCTTTCGACCTCCTCGCGCAGCGCAGGCGGGAGGTCGGTGTATTGGTCAAGCTGGGTCTTGAGCCGCTGCACCTCGCGGAAGTGGTTGATGAAGGCTGCGCGGGACTCGTCGCCACGCAGTGCGGGCACGTCCTCCGGCCGGGGCTCGAGGCCCTGGGAGCGCATGAAGTCGCCGAGCTCCGTGAGCGCCTTCTTGAATTTTTCGACGACCACGGGCGCAGGCTCGACGAGCCAGATCTCGCGGGCCCTTTTCCCGCTGTCGACACCGGAGAAGAGGGCGATGGCCTCGTCGACGGCCTCCTGCTGCGCGCGGAAATCGAGGATGTGGCCGTAGGGCTTGGTGGCGTTGAGCACGCGGTTGGTGCGCGAGAAGGCCTGGATGAGCCCGTGATGCTTCAGGTTCTTGTCGACGTAGAGCGTGTTGAGGAACTTCGAGTCAAAGCCCGTGAGCAGCATGTCGACCACGATCGTGACATCGATCTTCTCGGCGCCCTTGCGCGGGAGGTCGGCGTTGGGGAACTGCTGGTCCTTGATGCGCTTCTGGACGTCCTGATAGTAGAGGTCGAACTCGCCGACCGCGTGGTTGGTGCCGTAGCGGGCGTTGTAGTCGGCGACGATGGCGCGGAGGGCCTCCTTCTTCTTCTCGGGCTCGTCCTGGTTGTCGGCCTGTTCCTGCGGCAGGTCCTCCTGCAGCTGCTTCACGTCGGGATCGCCGTTCGCGGGCGGCGAGAAGACGCACGCGACCTTGAGTGGGACGAAATCCGGATCGGCCGACTGGCGCTCGGCCTGGATGGTCTTGAAGAGCTCGTAGTACTCGATCGCGTCGTTGATCGAGGCGGTGGCGAAGAGAGCGTTGAAGCGGCGCTGGTGCGTGGCGGCGTCGTGCTTGTCGAGGATGGCCTCGACGATGGCGCGCTTGGTCAGCGTCTGACCGGCCTTGGGCGTGTCCTTGCCCTCGGGTTTGAAGTAGTCCACGTGGAAGCGGAGGACGTTCCTGTCCTCGATCGCGTGGGTGATCGTGTAGGCGTGGAGCTGGCGCTGGAAGAGGTCCTGGGTGGTCAGGCGTGACGCCTGGTTGCCCTCGATCTGAACCACCGTGGCGTTCTTGTCGAAGATGGGCGTGCCGGTAAAGCCGAACAGCTGGGCGTTGGGGAAGAACTCCTTGATCGCCTTGTGGTTCTCACCGAACTGCGAGCGGTGACACTCGTCGAAGATGAAGACGAGGCGCTTGGAGGCGAGCGGGGCGAGGCGCTCGCGGTAGTTGCGCCTGTTGGTGCCGTCGAGGGCGAGGCCGAGCTTCTGGATGGTGGTGACGATCACCTTGTCGGCCTTGTCCTCGGAGAGCAGGCGACGGACAAGCGTTTCGGTGTTGGTGTTCTCCTCGACGCAGCCTTCCTGGAAGCGGTTGAACTCCTCGCGCGTCTGGCGGTCGAGGTCCTTGCGATCGACGACGAAGACGCATTTGGCGATCTGGTCGTTTTCGCGGAGCAGCGTGGCGGCCTTGAAGGAGGTGAGCGTCTTGCCGCTGCCGGTGGTGTGCCAGATGTAGCCGTTGCCGTCGTTCCGCTCGACGCAGTCCATGAGGGCCTGGACGGCGTAGACCTGGTACGGGCGCATCATGAGGAGCTTCTGCTCGCTCTGGATGAGCACCATGTAGCGGCTGATCATGCGGCCGAGCTCGCATTTCTGCAGGAACTGGTCGGCGAAATCGGCAAGGTGCGTGACCGGCTTGTTATCCCGGTCGGCCCAGGTGTAGATCGGCAGGAACTGCTCGTCGGCGGCAAAGTTGAAGTGCCGGGCGTTGTTGTTCGCGAAATAGAAGGTCTGCGTGCGGTTGCTGACGATGAAGAGCTGGATGAAGCAGAGGAGCGTGCGGGTGTAGCCGTTGCCCGGGTCGCTCTTGTACTGGGCGATCTGTTCCATCGCGCGGCGCGGATTGACGCCGAGCGTCTTCAGCTCGACCTGCACGACCGGAATGCCGTTGACGAGCAGCAGGACGTCGTAGCGGTGGTGGCTGTAGTCGGTGTTGATCCGGAGCTGGTGGACGACCTCGAAGTCGTTCTTGCACCAGTCCTTGATGTTGACGAGCGTGTAGGTGAGCGGCGTGCCGTCGTCGCGGATGAAGTCGTTCTTTTCGCGCAGGCGGACGGCATTCCTGAAGACGTCAGCCGAGATCAGCTCGTCGAGGAGGCGGGAGAACTCGGCATCTGTGAGGGTGACGCGGTTGAGGGCTTCGAACTTCTGCCGGAAGTTGCGCTCCAGTGCGGCACGATCGCGGATGTCGGGGCGATAGGTGTACTTCAGTTCGACGAGCTTCTCGACGAACTCGCTTTCGATATCCTGTTCCCTGACACACAGTGGGTGCGAACCGGGTGCCTGGGGATACGTGATGTTTGACGACATGGGGTCGCTTCCGAGATTGGAACTGGGTCCGGACGGGCGGTATGCAGAGTTGTTGCGTTCAGGTGAAAACCAGCTGGCTCAGTAGCACGATCTGCTGATCTGCCGGGTCCCGGGTGGACGGGTCAGTGTCCAGCCCGAGACGCTTGAGCGTGTAGTAGAGCAGGGCCTTGCGGACGGTGACGTTGCACTTGCCGTTGCGCATGCCGTAGTCCAGCGCCACCACTTTCTTCTGTGCTTCAGACAGTCCCGGGTGCGGGCCGATTTCCAGTGTCACCATGGTGTGCCAGTCGGCATCCTGGCCGCGATCCACATCACTGGGGCGGCTGTCCCGGATGCCGAGGATGCGCGCCAGCAGGAAGTCCTTGAAGCATTGGTCGGTGAAGCACCAGGCCCGCGCGTGCCAGCGGAAACCATCGAACGCGATGGCATGGGGCGCGATCCAGCGCCAGCGTGGGGCAGGGTTGGAAAGGGACTGGTACTCGACTTCCAG
>CALLKI010000093.1 GCA_938008415.1 uncultured Luteimonas sp.
AGCTCCAGCAGCTGCAGGATCACGGGCTGGTCCTTGCCCAGCATCTCGCCGGAGGCGATGCGGAACAGCAGGGCGTAGCCGATCTGGCCGGCGGCACCGGTGACGGCGACTCGAACGGGAGCTTTCATCGGTCTTTCCTCGGGAACGTGGGGTTGGCCGGCCTGCGGGTCAGGCCAGCTCGCTGAAGAACTCGCGGATGCGTTCCATGCCCGGCTGCAGCTGTGGCGTGGGGCAGGTGTAGCTGATGCGCATCGCGCGCGGCTCGCCGAACGCGGAGCCCGGGACGCAGGCCACGCCCTTGGCCTCGAGCAGCGCGTTGCACAGATCGACGTCGTTGGCGATGGCCAGGCCGGTCGGCCCGTGCGTCCTGCCGAAGGCCACGCTGATGTCCGGGAACACGTAGAACGCGCCCTGCGGCCTGGGGCAGACCACGCCCGGGATCTGCGCCAGGACATCCAGCACCAGGTCGCGCTTGGCCTGGAACTCGGCGCGCTTCTGCTCCGGGATGTCCTGCGGGCCGGTCAGCGCGGCGATGGCCGCGGCCGTGGTCACTTCCGGGATGTTGGTGATGTGGTTGGAGTTGAGCGTGGTCACCGCCTTCGCCACCTCCTCCGGGCCGGCCATGAAGCCGACGCGCCAGCCAGGCATGCCGTAGGTCTTGGAGAGCGAGTCGACGAAGATCACCCGGTCGCGCAGCTCCGGGCGGAAATGCACGAAGTTGTGGTAGCCGACGCCGTCGAACACCAGGCGGTTGTAGATGTCGTCGGTGATCACCCAGGTGTCCGGATGCCTGGCGATCACGTCGGCGAGCGCGGCGATCTCGTCGCGGGTGTAGACCATGCCCGTCGGGTTCGACGGGTTGTTGAACAGGAACACCTTGGGCTTCCTGGCCAGCGCGGCGTCGAGCTGCGCCGGGGTGAGCTTGTAGTTCTGCTCCGGCGGGCACGGCAGCAGCTGGATGTCGGCGTTGAGGATCTCGCCGATGTCGAGGTAGCTGGTCCAGTACGGCGTGGCGAACGCGAAGCCGTCGCCCTCGTCGAGCAGCGCCTCGCAGAGGTTGTAGATGATGTGCTTGGCTCCGACGCCGGTGCTGCAGTTGGCGCGGGTGTAACCAGTCAGGCCGATGGCCTCGATGTGCCGCAGGAACGCGTCCAGCAGCGCGTCGGCGCCGCGGTTGCTGCCGTACTGGCCGGAATCGTGCTCCAGCACCTTGCGGGCCGCCTCGTAGACGTGCGGGCCGGGCAGGAAGTTCGGCACGCCGATGGAAAAGCTGATGATGTCACGGCCCTGGGCCTTGAGCTGCTTCGCCTTCTCGGCGACGAGCATGATGGCGCTGGGCTTGGCGCGGCCCATGCGGCGTGCGAGTTGCGGCATCGCGGGACCTCCGGGGGTAGGGAGAGGAAAGTCCGGCCCGGACGACCGGAAACAGCCTGCGATTTTAACACAGCGGGGTCCCCCGCCCCGGCGCCGGGAACCGCGCAAATAACGCGGTCCGGTCAGGCCGAAAGGATCCGGTTCCACTCCGCCACGCGGTCGGCGTTGGCCGCCAGCACCGGGGCCGGGTCGCCCTCGATCCGGATCGAGCGGATGCCGTCGCCCTGCCGGATCGCATCGACCACGTCCATGCCCTCCACCACCCGGCCGAACACGGTGTGGCGGCCATCGAGCCACGGGCACGGCACGTGGGTGATGAAGAACTGGCTGCCGTTGGTATCGGGGCCGGCGTTGGCCATGGACAGCACGCCGCGCTCGTGCGGCACGCCGTTGTCCGTCTCGTCCTCGAAGCGGTAGCCCGGGCCGCCGCGGCCGGTCCCCTCGGGGCAGCCGCCCTGGATCATGAAGTCGGCGATCACGCGGTGGAAATCCAGGCCATCGTAGAAGCCGCGCATGGCCAGGTTGACGAAGTTGGCCACCGTCAGCGGGGCCTTGTCGGCGAACAGCTCGATCCGGATGGTGCCCCGGTCGGTGTCGAGGATGGCGCTCAGGCTCATGCGGTTCAGCTCCAGGTGCCCGGGAGGGCCGGCGGGACGGCTATAATAACCGGTTTCCTTTTCCCCCTGCCCCTCGCGCGTGCCGTCCCGGCATCCGTGCGGATTCCCCGGTGCCCGGAACATGTCCATCGAACGCCTGCGCAACATCGCCATCGTCGCCCACGTCGACCACGGCAAGACCACCCTCGTCGACTGCCTGCTCAAGCAGTCCGGCACCCTCGACGAGCGCACGGTGCTGCCCGAGCGGGTGATGGACAGCAACGACCAGGAAAAGGAACGCGGCATCACCATCCTCGCCAAGAACACCGCGATCCGCTGGCGCGACTACCGCATCAACATCGTCGACACCCCAGGCCACGCCGACTTCGGCGGCGAGGTCGAGCGCGTGCTGTCGATGGTCGACACCGTGCTGCTACTGGTGGACGCCATGGACGGGCCGATGCCGCAGACCCGGTTCGTGACCCAGAAGGCGTTCGCGATGGGCTTCAGGCCGATCGTGGTGGTCAACAAGATCGACCGCCCCGGCGCGCGCCCGGAATGGGTGGTCGAACAGGTCTGGGACCTGTTCGACCGCCTGGGCGCCACGCCCGAGCAGATGGACTTCCCGGTGGTGTACACCTCCGCGGTCCACGGCTACGCCTCGCTCGACGAGGACGTCCGCGAAGGCGACATGACGCCGCTGTTCGAGGCCATCGTGCGCCACTGCCCGCCCCCGCCGGTGGACCTGGACGGCCCGTTCCAGATGCGCGTCAGCCAGCTCGACTACAGCAGCTTCGTCGGCGTCATCGGCATCGGCCGGATCCAGCGCGGCAAGGTGCGCAAGGGCATGGCCGTGTCCGTGATCGACCGCGACGGCAACGTCCGCGCCGGCCGCGTCGGCCAGGTGCTGGGCTTCCTCGGGCTGGAGCGGATCGAGCAGGACGAGGCGGTGGCCGGCGACATCATCGCCATTTCCGGCATTCCCGGGCTGACCATCTCCGAGACGGTCACCTCCCCGGAGGCACCCGAGGCGTTGCCACCACTGACGGTGGACGAGCCGACCATCTCCATGACCTTCCAGGTCAACGACTCGCCGTTCGCCGGGCACAAGGAACGCAGCGGCGGCAAGTTCCTGACCAGCCGCCAGCTGCGTGAGCGGCTGGAACGGGAGAAGGTCCACAACGTCGCCCTGCGCGTCGAGGACGGCGCCGACCCGGACAAGTTCCTGGTCTCGGGACGCGGCGAGCTGCACCTGTCGGTGCTGATCGAGACCATGCGCCGCGAGGGCTACGAGCTCGCGGTCTCGCGCCCGGAAGTGATCATCAAGGAGATCGACGGCCAGCTGATGGAGCCCTACGAGCAGCTGGTGGTGGACGTCGAGGAGAAACACCAGGGCCCGGTGATGGAGCGGCTCGGCCAGCGCAAGGGCCAGTTGAAGAACATGGAGCCCAACGGCAAGGGGCGCGTGCGCCTGGAGTACATCATCCCGGCGCGCGGCCTGATCGGATTCCAGAACCAGTTCCGCACGCTCACCCAAGGCACCGGCCTGATGTTCCACATCTTCGACCATTACGGCCCGAAGGAGGAAGGCCCGATCGCCCGCCGCCCCAACGGCGTGATGATCTCCAACGGCACCGGCCAGGCGCCCGCCTACGCCCTGAACATGCTGCAGGAGCGCGGCCGGCTGCTGGTTGGCGAGGGCGACGAAATCTACGAGGGCCAGCTGGTCGGCATCCATGCCAAGGACAACGACCTGACCGTCAACGCCCTGCGCACCAAGCAGCTGACCAACATCCGCGCCGCCGGCAAGGACGACGGCATCCAGCTCACCCCCCCGATCCGGATGACACTGGAACAGGCGCTGGATTTCATCGAGGATGACGAGCTGGTCGAGGTCACCCCGAAGGAAATCCGTCTGCGCAAGAAGCTGCTGACCGAGAGCGAGCGCAAGCGCGCCAGCCGCGGCGGATAGCCCCCACGGAGAAGACACCATGACGGCAAGCCCCGGTACCCGCAGTCTCCAGGCCATCGCCCTGTTCGAGGCCGTGAAGGGCCTGCTGGGCATCGCCGCCGGCGTGGCCCTGCTCGCGGTCGGCCCGGAGACCCTGCGGCGCTGGATCATGGACGTCATGTCCGTCATGCCGGGCTCGCTCCGGGAGGAAGCGCGCCCCGGCCTGCTCGACCGGGTCAACCCGGAAACTGTGGACGTCGCCTTCGCCATGTTCGCGGGCTACGGCCTGCTGCGCCTGCTGGAAGGCTGGGGCCTGTGGCGGCAGCGCGCCTGGGCCTCGTGGCTGGGCTGCGTCGGCGCGGCCGCCTACATCCCGTTCGAGATGTACGCCCTGTGGCGCCACCCGGCCTGGGTGACGCTCGGTGTGCTCCTGGTCAACCTGCTGGTCGTGCTCGTCCTGGCCCGCGACATCGCGCGGCGGCAGGGCCGCTGATTGCCGTCGCGGCAGGCGGCCATCAGCGCAGCGCCGCGGCGCCGACCTGCGCCTGCTTGCGCACGATCAGCATGGCGATCTCGAGGGCCTGCTCATAGTTCAGGCGCGGGTCCACGGTCGAGCGGTACGCGCGCTCGAGGTCGGCCTCGGTCAGGTCACGCGCGCCGCCCATGCACTCGGTGACGTCCTCGCCGGTCAGCTCCAGGTGCACGCCACCCAGCCGCGTGCCGGCGTCGGCGTGGATTTCGAACGATTGTTCGATCTCGCTGCGGATGTTCTCGAACCGGCGGGTCTTGTAACCGTTGCTGGTGGTCTCCGTGTTGCCATGCATCGGGTCGCAGACCCACAGCACGCGCTTGCCTGCACGGCGCACGGCGTCCAGCAGCGGCGGCAGCTTCTCCGCGATCTGCGCCGCGCCCATGCGGTGGATCAGGGTCAGCCGGCCCGGCTCGTCCTCCGGATTGAGCATGTCGATCAGCGCCAGCAGCTCGGCGGGCGTGACCGAGGGCCCGACCTTGACCGCCACCGGGTTGCGGATGCCGCGGAAGTACTCCACGTGCGCGCCATCGAGCGCTGCCGTGCGCATGCCGATCCACGGGAAGTGCGTGCTGAGGTTGAACCAGCCCCACTGCCGCGGCACCTGCCGCGTCTGCGCCTCCTCGTACGGCAGCAGCAGGGCCTCGTGCGAGGTGTAGAAATCCACGCGGTTGAAGCTGTGGATCTGGCGCCCGGCCAGGGTCTCCATGAAGCGCACCGCGTCGCCGATCCCGTCGACCATCTTCTGGTACTCACCAGCCAGCGGCGACTTGTCCACCCACGACAGGCCCCAGTACTCGGGATGGTGCAGGTCGGCGAAGCCGCCGTCGATCAGCGAGCGCACGAAGTTCATCGTCATCGCCGAGTGCGCGTGCGCCAGGATCATCCGGCGCGGGTCGGGCCGGCGCGCCGCGGCGGTGAACTCGGGCCGGTTGATGATGTCCCCGCGGTAGCTGGGCAGGCTCACCCCGTCCCGCACCTCGGTGTCGGCCGAACGCGGCTTGGCGTACTGGCCGGCGAAGCGGCCCACCCGTACCACCGGCAGCTTCAGCCCGTGCACCAGCACCAGGCTCATCTGCAGCAGCACCTTCAGCCGGTTGGAGATGATCCCGGAGTTGCAGTCGTCGAAGTTCTCGGCGCAGTCGCCGCCCTGCAGCAGGAAGCGCCTGCCTTCCTGCGCCTCGGCCAGTTGCTGCCTGAGCGTGAGGATCTCGCGCGAGGTCACCAGCGGCGGCAGCCTGCGCAGCTCTTCCTGCACCGCGGCCAGTTCCGCCTCGTCCGGGTAGACCGGCATCTGCCGGGCCGGGCGCGAACGCCAGCTCCCGGGGTGCCAGTCGGCGGGGAGGTTCACGGGCTGGAGGGGGCGGTCTGGCTGGGTCATGGGGGCAAAGCCTGGGGCAACCCCCGCATGATGACACGTTGCTGCGCCGCGTCAATTTCGGCTGCAACGAATCTCCCCGGCCCCGGCCCTCAGCGTTCCTTCCTGAACGCGGCGTGCAGCGCGAACCCGGCCAGCAACACGAACCAGACCAGGCTCCAGGCCGGCATGGACAGGCCCAGGAAGGTCCAGTCGATGCTGCCGCAGTCACCGGTCCCGGTGAGCACCTTGCGGACCAGGGTCGCGGTGTCCATGGTCTCGCGCATGAAGGACAGCGGCGCGCCGCAGGACGGCACCGGCGGCGGGTTCAGCTGGATCCAGACGTGGCGCGCGGCGATGCCGGCGCCGATCACCGCGGGCACGGCGGCCAGCCCCCCCCAGACACGGCGCCCGACGGCCCCCTTCGGGGCTGCCAGCCCGCCGGCCAGCAGCACCAGCCCCAGCGCCGCGAAGGCGATGCGCTGGAAGATGCACAGCGGGCACGGCTCCAGCCCCCACTGCAGCTGGGTGTAGATCGCAAAGCCGATCAGCGCGAAGCAGATCGCGGCGGCGGACAGGAAAACGGCACGGAAGGGCCAGCGGAACGGGTTCATGCGGGTGATCGCGGATGGGACCGGCGGATTATCCGCGCATGCCCCGCAAACAGAAACCCCGGCGCGGTGGCCGGGGTTTCCAAGGTCCGCCTGTGGCGCGCGGCGCGGATTACTCGGCGGCGGCCTGCTGCTCGCGGTCCACCAGCTCGACGTAGGCCATCGGCGCATTGTCGCCGCTGCGGAAGCCGCACTTGAGGATGCGCAGGTAGCCGCCCGGGCGGTTCTGATAGCGCGGGCCCAGCCTGGTGAACAGGTTGCCCACGGCCTCCTTGTCACGCAGGCGCGCGAAGGCGAGGCGGCGGTTGGCCACGGTGTCGTTCTTGGCCAGCGTGATCAGCGGCTCGGCCACCCGGCGCAGTTCCTTCGCCTTCGGCAGCGTGGTCTTGATGATCTCGTGCTTGAACAGCGACGCCGCCATGTTTCTGAACATCGCCTGGCGATGGGCGCTGGTGCGGTTGAATTTGCGGCCTGCTTTCAGGTGGCGCATGGTCGTGGTTCCTGTCGAAAGTCGTGTCGGTTGTGGTTCGTTGTCGCCATCCTGGCGCTGGAGCTGTGGACTGCGCTGGTCCTTCGCCGGCGTCCCTTGCCGGTCGTCGCCGCGGACTCCGGTCCGTCGGCCCTCGTGGTTCGTTTCCGGTTACGGCACCGGGCGGGCCGGGGGCCCGCCCCCGCATCTCAGCCGATCATGCCGTGGCCGGACATGCCCGGCGGCGGCCAGTTCTCGAGCTTCATGCCGAGCGACAGGCCGCGCTGCGCCAGGACCTCCTTGATCTCGGTCAGCGACTTCTTGCCGAGGTTCGGGGTCTTGAGCAGCTCGACCTCGGTCTTCTGGATGAGGTCGCCGATGTAGTAGATGCTCTCGGCCTTGAGGCAGTTGGCCGAGCGCACCGTCAGCTCGAGGTCGTCGATCGGGCGCAGCAGCATCGGGTCGACGCCCGGGGCCTGGGGCTTCTGGGCGCCGCGGTCACGGTGCGTGAAGTCGCCGAACACGCTCAGCTGGTCGGTGAGGATGTCGGCGGCGGTGCGCACCGCCTCCTCGGCGTCGATCGTGCCGTTGGTCTCGATGTCGAGGACCAGCTTGTCCAGGTCGGTGCGCTGCTCGACGCGCGCGGCCTCGACTTCGTACGCCACGCGGCGCACGGGCGAGAACGAGGCATCCAGCATGAGCCTGCCGATGACCCGGGTGTCCTCGTCGGGGCGGCGGCGGGCCGTGGCCGGCTGGTAGCCGAGGCCACGCTCGACCTTGAGCCGCATGTTGATCGTGATGTCCTTGGTCAGGTGGCAGATCACGTGGTCGCCGTTGATCACCTCGACGTTGTGGTCGGTCTTGATGTCGGCGGCGGTGACCACGCCGGGGCCGGTCTTGGTCAGCGTCAGCGTGGTGCTGTCGCCGGTCGCCATGCGGATCGCCACGTTCTTGAGGTTGAGCAGGATCTCAAGCACGTCCTCCTGCATGCCTTCGATCGTGCTGTACTCGTGCAGCACGCCGTCGATCTCGACCTCGGTGATCGCGCAGCCGGGGATCGATGACAGCAGCACGCGCCGCAGCGC
Source organism: uncultured Luteimonas sp. (assembly GCA_938008415.1). Lineage (GTDB taxonomy): Bacteria > Pseudomonadota > Gammaproteobacteria > Xanthomonadales > Xanthomonadaceae > Luteimonas. Next base: position 7,973 of record CALLKI010000093.1, read on the forward strand.
GTTGCCCAGGGTGTGGCCATAGCCGCGCTCGAGCGGCTCGACCACGACCTTGGCGCGGTTGTCGTTGATGCGCTCGATCTGGGGGCCGCGGGGACGCAGGACTTGGTGTGCGGTAACGGTCATGTACGTAGCTTCTCCTGCTTGGCCACCGCGCCCTGCGGCACGGCGGCTCTGGGATGCCTGGGGCCCCTTGTCTCCAAGGGGGTGGCCCCTGCCGCGCAGGGACCGGGTGGGGGTGTGGCCGGGACGGCGCCGCGCGGGCGCCGCTGGACGCTTACTTCGAGTACAGCTCGACGATCAGCGCCTCGTTGATGTCGGCCGGCAGGTCGCTGCGATCCGGGACGGCCTTGAACACGCCGCTGAACTTCTTCTGGTCGACCTCGACCCAGGACGGCGTCAGGTCCATGGTCTGCGCCAGGTTCAGCGCCTCCTGCACCCGCAGCTGCTTCTGCGCCTTCTCGGACAGCGAGATCACATCGCCGGCCTTCACCTGGTAGGACGGCAGGTTGACCACCTTGCCGTTGACCAGCACGCCGCGGTGCGAGACCAGCTGGCGGGCCGTCGCGCGGGTCACGGCGAAGCCCATGCGGTACACGACGTTGTCCAGGCGCGTCTCCAGGAGCTGCAGCAGGTTCTCGCCGGTGTTGCCCTTCCGGTTGGCCGCCTTCTTGTAGTAGTTGCGGAACTGGCGCTCCAGCAGGCCGTAGAGGCGCTTGACCTTCTGCTTCTCGCGCAGCTGGGCGGCGTAGTCGGAGAGCTTGCCCTTGCGCGCGGTGGGACCGTGCTGGCCGGGCTTCTGGTCGAGCTTGCACTTCGAATCAAGCGCGCGCCCCGGCGCCTTCAGCATCAGGTCGACGCCTTCGCGGCGGGCGAGCTTGCAGGTGGGACCAATGTAACGAGCCATGTTCTTGTCGCCCCCTTACCTTAGACGCGGCGCTTCTTCGGCGGACGGCACCCGTTGTGCGGGATCGGCGTCACGTCGACGATGTTGGTGATCTTGTATCCGATGTTGTTCAGCGAGCGCACGGCGGACTCGCGGCCCGGGCCCGGGCCCTTGATCCGCACCTCGAGCGACTTCACGCCGTACTCCATCGCGGCCCGGCCGGCCTTCTCGGCGGCGACCTGCGCGGCGAACGGGGTCGACTTGCGCGAGCCGCGGAAGCCGGAAGCACCCGAGGTGGCCCACGCCAGCGCGTTGCCCTGGCGGTCGGTGATGGTGACGATGGTGTTGTTGAACGAAGCGTGCACGTGCGCGATGCCGTCGGTGACGACGCGCTTGATCTTCTTCTTGGTCTTCGCTGCCGGCTTGGCCATGGTCTGGATTCCTTACTTCTTGATCGCCTTGCGCGGACCCTTGCGGGTGCGGGCGTTGGTCCGGGTGCGCTGGCCGCGCACCGGCAGGCCGCGGCGGTGGCGCAGGCCCCGGTAGCAGCCCAGGTCCATCAGGCGCTTGATCGCGATGCCGACCTCGCGGCGCAGGTCGCCCTCGACGGTGTACTTGGCCACCTCGGCGCGCAAGCGCTCGATCTCGGGCTCGGAAAGGTCACGGATCTTGGTGGTGGGGACCACCCCGGCAGCCTCGCAGATCTGCCTGGAACGGGTACGGCCGATGCCGTAGATGCTCTGGAGCCCGACCCAGACATGCTTCTGGGCAGGCAGATTCACACCTGCAATACGCGCCATGCGCGGATCTCCAATCTGGTTGGAAGCCGGTCTATCCCGGCAGAGTGAACACGAAATTCTAACAGGGTCCCGGGTTGCTTGGAAGCCGAAGGCGCAAGCGCCCCCGACCCGGCATGGGGAGTGTGCCCATGCTCCGGCGACGGACCGGGACTGGCAGGCCCCGGGGAGTCCCCCGCCCTGCCCCGCGCGTTACTCCCGCGCGCGGAAGGCCCCGGCCCACCCGCGCCCAGGACCGCAGCGCGGGTCGCCCTTCGTGGCCCCAGGCGTGTCGACCCGGGGCCGGTGCGGCTTCCTGCCGCCTCGCGCCGGGCATCCGGCCCGGCATCCCTCCCGGTCGGCCCGGGAGGCGTTTTCCATCAACGGCCGCTCAGGCCCGGCCGCGACCCCTTCAGGTTCGCCTTCTTCAGCAGGCTCTCGTACTGGTGGGACATCAGGTGGGCCTGGATCTGGGCCAGGAAGTCCATCACCACCACCACCACGATCAGCAGCGAGGTGCCGCCGAAGTAGAACGAGGCATTCAGCTTGGAGCGCATGAACTCCGGCAGCAGGCACACCAGCACCAGGTAGGTGGCGCCGGCGGCGGTCAGCCGGGTCAGCACACCGTCGATGTAGTCGGCGGTCGCCCGGCCCGGCCGGATGCCCGGGATCAGCGCACCCGACTTCTTCAGGTTGTCCGCGGTCTCCTGGGAATTGAAGACCAGGGCCGTGTAGAAGAACGAGAAGCCGACGATCAGGCCCGCGTACAGCAGGATGTACAGCGGCTCGCCCGGCGAGAGGGCCTGGGCCGCGCGCTGCAGCCAGGTCGCCGACCCGGCCTGGCCGAACCAGCTGGAAGCCGTGGCCGGGAACATGATGATCGACGAGGCGAAGATCGCCGGGATCACGCCGGCCATGTTCAGCTTCAGCGGCAGGAACGAGGTCTGGTTCAGGTAGGCGCTGCGGCCGCCCTGCCGGCGCGCGTAGTTGACCGTGATCCGGCGCTGGCCACGCTCGACGAACACCACGAAGAAGGTGAACGCCAGCACGATCACCACGATCAGGATCAGCTGGATCGGGGTGAGGTCGCCGTTGCGCGCCGATTCGATCGTGCTCAGCACCGCGCCGGGCAGGCCGGAGACGATGCCGGCGAAAATGATCAGCGAAACGCCATTGCCGACGCCGCGTTCGGTCACCTGCTCGCCGAGCCACATCAGGAACATGGTGCCCGCGGTCAGCGCCACGATCGCGGTCAGGATGAAGCCGATGCCTGGCTGGTAGGCCACGCCCTGGCTCTGCAGCATGCTGGCGATGCCGGCGGCCTGGAACATGGCCAGGGGCACCGCGCCCATGCGCGACCACTGCGTGATCCTGCGGCGCCCGGACTCACCTTCCTTCTGGATCGCCTTCAGGCTCGGGACCACCTGCACCAGCAGCTGGATCACGATCGACGCCGAGATGTACGGAACCACGTTCAGCGCGAAGACGCTGAAGTTCGCCAGGGCGCCGCCCGAGAACATGTTGAACATGTCCACGATCGTGCCCTGCTGCTGCTCCATCACGCGCAGCATCGCCTCCGGGTTGACCCCGGGCACCGGGATGAAGCAGCCGATGCGGTAGACGATCAGTGCGCCGAGGACGAACAGCAGGCGCTGGCGCAGTTCGGTGAACTTGCCAGCCGCCGCCAGTCCCGACAAAGCTCCAGCGCTTCGCGCCATGCCGTGGTTACTCCTCGATCCGGCCGCCCGCGGCCTCGATCGCGGCGCGAGCGCCGGCCGTGACCATCAGGCCCTTCAGCACCAGCTTCTTGCTGACGTCGCCCTTCTTGACGATCTTGGCCCGCTTCGCGGTGCTCGGCACCAGCTTGGCGGCGCGCAGCGCGGCGAAGTCGACCTCGCCCTCGAAGCGGTCCAGCTGGTACAGGAACACTTCCGCGGTCTCGTGCTTCTTGTGCGAGCGGAAACCGACCTTCGGGAGGCGCATGTGCAGGGGCATCTGGCCGCCCTCGAAGCCGGGCTTGACCTTGCCCTTGCCGGAACGGGCGTACTGGCCCTTGTGACCACGGCCGGCGGTCTTGCCCAGGCCGGAGCCGATGCCGCGTCCGACGCGGGTGCGCTCGCGGCGCGCGCCGGGGGCGGGCTTGAGGGTATTGAGCTTCATGCGGTTACTCCTCCACCTTGACCAGGTAGTGGACCTTGTTGATCAGGCCGCGGACCTGGGGGCAATCCTTCAGCTCGCGGACGTCGTTGAGCTTGTTCAGGCCGAGGGCGCGCACCGACAGCCGATGCTTCGCCTGCGTACCGCGCAGGCCCTTGACCAGACGCACCTTGATCGTGCCGTTGGTGCCTTCGTTCTTAGCCATTGAGGATCTCCTCGACCTTCTTGCCGCGCTTGGCCGCGATCCGCTCGGGCGACTGCATGCTGACCAGACCCTTGATCGTGGCGCGGACGAGGTTGATCGGGTTGCGGGAACCGGTGGCCTTGGCCAGCACGTTCTTCACGCCAACCGCCTCGAGCACGGCGCGCATCGCGCCGCCGGCGATCACGCCGGTACCCTCGGAAGCGGGCTGCATGTACACGCGGGCGGCGCCGTGGCCGGCCTTCACCGAGTGGTAGAGCGTGCCGTTGTTGAGCTCGACCGCCTTCATGTTCCGGCGGGCGTGCTCCATCGACTTTTGGATCGCGACCGGCACTTCGCGCGCCTTGCCGTAGCCGAAGCCGACGCGGCCGTTGCCGTCACCCACCACGGTCAGCGCGGTGAAGGTGAACTGGCGGCCACCCTTGACCGTCTTGCTGACGCGGTTGACCGCGACCAGCTTCTCGATCATGCCGTCATCGATTTCTTCGCGTTCGCGGTTGCGCTCGCGCCCGCGGGGTTCACGTTGTTCTGCCATTGCCTAGTCTCTTCGGATTTGGGGAAATCTTGCGGCTTCGCCGCTTATCGTTGTGGGCTGGAGCGTTGGACCGCGTTCGCGGGCAGAAGCCGCGGCGCGTCCGGCACGACCCGTGCCGGCGGGTCAGGCACTGAAAGCGACATGGCGGCGGCCATGCCGCTTTCAAGCATCAGAACTGCAGGCCACCCTCGCGGGCAGCGTCGGCCAGCGCCTTGATCCGGCCGTGGTAGCGGTAACCGGAACGGTCGAACGCCACCTTGTCGATGCCGGCGGCGCGGGCCTTCTCGGCGATCGCGCGGCCGACCCGGGCGGCGGCCTCGATGTTCTTGCAGCTCTTGAGCCCCTCGCGGACCTCCGCCTGGAGGGTGCTCGCGGCGGCAAGGACCTTGGAGCCGTCGGCGGTGAAGATCTGCGCGTACACGTGCTGGCCGGTGCGCAGGACCGACAGGCGCGGGACCCCGAGCTTGCGGATGTGTGCGCGGGTCGACTTGGCGCGGCGCAGGCGGGCGATTTTCTTGTCCATGGTTTCTGTTTCTCCGGAAGCGGATCGGCGTCTTACGCCTTCTTGGCTTCCTTGCGGATGATGATCTCGTCGGAGTACTTCACGCCCTTGCCCTTGTAGGGCTCCGGCGGGCGGAAGCCGCGGATCTTGGCGGCGACCTCACCGACAAGCTGCTTGTCGGCGCCGGCCACCACGATCTCGGTCTGGGTCGGCGTAGTGATCGTGATGCCCTCGGGGGCCCTGAACACGATCGGGTGCGAATAGCCCAGCGACAGGTTCAGGTCCTTGCCCTGGACCGAGGCACGGTAGCCAACGCCCACCAGCTCGAGCTTGCGCTCGAAGCCCTGGGACACGCCGTGCACCATGTTGGCGACGATCGCGCGCAGGGTGCCGGCCATGGGGGTCAGGGCCGGGGCGCTGGTCGAGACCTGGGCCTGCCCGTTCTCGACCTTGACCTCGATGGCGGCCGGCTTGGCGACGGTCAGGTTGCCCTTGGGGCCCTTGACGCTGACGCTGTCGGCCTGGATGTTCAGTTCGACGCCCTTGGGGAGGGCGATCGGCTTCTTGGCGACTCGGGACATGTACGGCTCCTCCCCTTTAGGCCACGATGCACAGGACTTCGCCGCCGACGCCCAGCTTGCGCGCCTGCGCATCGGTCATGATGCCCTTGGAGGTGGAAATGATGGCGATGCCGAGGCCACCGAGGACCTTGGGCAGCGCGTCCTTGCCACGGTACTGGCGCAGGCCGGAGCGCGACACGCGCTGCAGCTGCGAGATCACCGGGCGGCCTTCGAAATACTTCAGCACGATCTCCAGCTCGGCCTTCGCGCCGTTCTCGATCACGCGCATGTCGCTGATGTAGCCCTCGTCCTTCAGGACCTTGGCGATCGCGACCTTCATCTTCGACGACGGCATCTTCACCGCCGGCTTGCCAACCGCAGCCGCATTCTTGATGCGGACCAGCATGTCGGCGATGGGATCAGTCATGCTCATTTGGATTCACCTTGTGGGTAGCACCGATATCCGCTTTCGCGAAATTACGGGGTTGGCGCCGGCTTACCAGGAAGCCTTGCGCTGGCCGGGGACGTCGCCACGCATGGTGGCCTCGCGCAGCTTGTTGCGGCACAGGCCGAACTTGGAGTAGACGGCACGCGGACGGCCGGTCAGCACGCAGCGGTTCACCTGGCGCACGGGCGAGGAGTCGCGCGGCAGCTTCTGCAGCTTGACCACCGCCTCCATCTTCTCCTCGTAACTGGCGGTCGGGCTGTTGATGATCTTCTTCAGCTCGGCGCGCTTCTCGGCGTAGCGCTTCGCCAGCTTGGCCCGCTTCGCTTCGCGGTTGACCATCGAGGTCTTGGCCATTGTCGTCTCTGTCCTTTGCTCTGCGGGGCCCGGCCGGGACCGGGCCGCCAGGGATCGTCAGTTGCGGAACGGGAAGCGGAAGGCCTCAAGCAGCGCCTTCGCCTCTTCGTCGGTCCGGGCGGTGGTCGTGATGGCGATATCCATGCCCCGGAGCGCGTCGACCTGGTCGAAGTCGATCTCGGGGAAGATGATCTGCTCCTTCACGCCCATGTTGTAGTTGCCACGGCCGTCGAACGAGCGTCCGGAAACGCCGCGGAAGTCGCGCACGCGCGGGAGGGCGACGTTGATCAGGCGGTCCAGGAACTCGTACATGCGGGCGCGGCGCAGGGTGACCTTGCAGCCGATCGGCCAGCCGTCACGGATCTTGAACGAGGCCACCGAGACGCGGGCCTTGGTCACCACCGGCTTCTGGCCGGCGATCTTGGCCATGTCGGCCATCGCGTACTCGAGGATCTTCTTGTTGGAGGCCGCCTCGCCCACGCCCATGTTGAGCGTGATCTTGACGAGCCTGGGCACCTGCATCGGATTGGTGTAGCCGAAGCGCTCCATCAGCTTCGGCACCACTTCCTCCTTGTAGAACTTTTCCAGACGGGTCGTCATTGTCTATTCCTCGGAGTCAGGCGGCCGTCAGACCGCCTCGCCGCTCGAGCGGAACACGCGGATACGCCGTCCATTCTCGAGCACCTTGAAACCAACGCGCTCGCCCTTGCCCGTCGCCGGGTTGTACAGCATCACGTTGGAAATGTGGATCGGCGCCTCACGCTCGATGATCCCGCCGGGCTGGCCGATCTGCGGGTTCGGCTTGGTGTGGCGCTTGACGATGTTGATGTTGGACACGACAACCTTGTCGCCCAGCACCCGCACCACCTCGCCGGTCTTGCCCTTGTCCTTACCGGTGATCACGACCACCTGGTCGCCTTTCTTGATTCGCTTCATCTTGTCTTCTCCTGCTGCAGGTGCGTCTTGCGCTCCTACAGGACCTCCGGCGCGAGCGAGACGATCTTCATGAACTTCTCGGTACGCAGCTCGCGGGTCACTGGCCCGAAGATGCGCGTGCCGATCGGCTCGTGCTTGTTGTTCAGCAGCACGGCGGCATTGGTGTCGAAGCGGATCAGCGAGCCGTCGGGACGGCGCACGCCCTTGCGGGTGCGGACGACCACGGCGTTGTAGACCTCGCCCTTCTTCACCTTGCCACGCGGGATCGCGTCCTTGACCGACACCTTGATGATGTCGCCGATGTTCGCGTACCGGCGCTTGGAGCCGCCGAGCACCTTGATGCACATCACTTCCTTGGCACCGGAATTGTCGGCCACCTCGAGATGGCTCTGCATCTGGATCATTTCAGTGCCTCCTCGTTACTCGGCTGCACGCGCGACGATTTCGACGACGCGCCAGTTCTTGGTCTTGGAAATCGGCGCGGTCTCGACCACGCGGACGATGTCGCCCTCGTTGCACGCGTTGTCGGCGTCGTGGGCGTGCAGCTTGGTCGAACGGCGGATGTACTTGCCGTACAGCGGGTGCTTGACTTGGCGCTCGACGAGCACGGTGACGGTCTTGTCCATCTTGTTGCTGATGACCCGCCCTTCGACCGTGCGCTGCTTCTTCTCGGTGTTGTTCATGGTCGTGGCCCTTACTTCATCTGCCCGAGCAGCGTGTTCACGCGCGCGATCTCGCGGCGAACGCGACGGATCTCATGGGTCTTCGTCAGCTGGCCGGTCGCCTTCTGCATGCGGAGCGAGAAGCTTTCCTTCTTCAGCTCCAGCAGATGGGCCCGCAGCTCCTCGGCGGACTTGCCGCGCAGTTCCTTGATCGTCGCCATATCAGCGCACCGTCCGGGTTACAAACTGGGTCGTGACCGAAAGCTTGGCGGCAGCCAGGCGGAAGGCCTCACGGGCAACCGCCTCGTCCACGCCCTCGATCTCGTAGATGATGCGGCCGGGCTGGATCTCCGCGACCCAGTACTCGACGTTACCCTTGCCCGAGCCCATTCGGACTTCGATCGGCTTCTGGGTAATCGGCTTGTCCGGGAAGACGCGGATCCACATCTTGCCACCGCGCTTGACGTGGCGGCTGATGGTCCGGCGGCCGGCCTCGATCTGCCTCGCCGTCAGGCGACCGTGCGAGGTGGCCTTCAGGCCGTACTCGCCGAAGCTGACCGCGTTGCCGCTCCAGGCCAGGCCTTCGTTCCGGCCCTTGTGAACCTTGCGGTATTTGGTTCGCTTGGGTTGCAGCATGTCTTATTCCCTCGCTTCGCTGCGCTCTGCACGCTCGCGGCGCTGGCCACGCGGGCGCTCACGCTCGCCGCGTTCGCTGGCGCGCGGCAGATCGTCCTGCTTCTCCTGGCCTACCTGGCTGAAATCGAAGATCTCGCCCTTGTAGATCCAGACCTTGACGCCGATGACACCGTAGGTCGTCTTGGCCTCGGCGAAGCCGTAGTCGATGTCGGCACGCAGGGTGTGCAGGGGCACGCGGCCCTCGCGGTACCACTCCGAACGCGCGATCTCAGCGCCATTGAGGCGGCCGGCTACGTTGACCTTGATGCCCAGGGCACCCAGGCGCATCGCGTTGCCGACCGCACGCTTCATCGCGCGGCGGAACATGATGCGGCGCTCGAGCTGCTGGGCGATCGACTCGGCGACCAGCTGGGCGTCGAGCTCGGGCTTGCGCACCTCGGTGACGTTGATGTGCGCCGGGACGCCCATCAGGTCCGACACCTCCTTGCGCAGCTTCTCGATGTCCTCGCCGCGCTTGCCGATCACCACGCCCGGGCGGGCGGTGTGGATCGTCACGCGGGCGGTCTTGGCAGGGCGCTCAATCAGGATCCTGCTGATACCGGCAGCCGCCAGCTTCTTGCGCAGCATGTCGCGGACCTTGAGGTCGGCCGCGAGGTAAGTGGCGTAGTCCTTCTTGTTGGCATACCACTTGGAGTTCCAGTCCTTGGAAATGCCGAGGCGGATGCCGATGGGATGAACTTTGTGACCCATGATTACTTGCCCTCTCCCACGACAACGGTGATGTGGCTGGTGCGCTTGAGGATGCGCGTGCCACGACCCTTGGCGCGGGCCATGAAACGCTTCAGCATCGGACCCTCGTCGACGGTGATCCTGGCGATCTTCAGTTCGTCGATGTCGGCACCGGCATTGTTCTCGGCATTGGCGATCGCGGACTCGACCACCTTCCTGATCAGCGCCGCCGCCTTCTTGTCGGAGAACTTCAGCAGGTTGACGGCACGCTCCGCCGGCAGGCCGCGGATCTGGTCGGCGACCAGACGCGCCTTCTGCGGCGAGATGCGGGCCATGCGCAGCACCGCGGTGCGCTTGTTGACCTCGGAGCGCGCGCGCTTGGCTTCTTCGAGCTTGGCCTTGGTTGCCTTGTCCATCGTGCGCTCCTTACTTTCCGGCCTTCTTGTCGCCACCGTGGCCCTTGAAGGTGCGGGTGATGGCGAACTCGCCGAGCTTGTGCCCGACCATGTTCTCATTGATCAGGACGGGGACGTGGTTCCTGCCGTTGTGCACGGCGATCGTCAGACCCACCATCTCCGGCAGGATCATCGACCGGCGCGACCAGGTCTTGATCGGCTTCTTGCTGCTGCCCGCAGCCTCCACCTTCTTCATCAGGTGGTGATCGACGAACGGGCCCTTCTTCAGTGAACGTGGCATGGTCGATTAGCCCCTACGATCGCGGACGATGAATTGCTGGGTGCGCTTGTTCTTGCGCGTCTTGTAACCCTTGGTCGGCATGCCCCACGGGGTGACCGGATGCGGGTTACCCTGGCCGGCACGACCCTCGCCGCCACCGTGCGGGTGGTCGACCGGGTTCATCGCCGCACCGCGGACGGTCGGGCGGATGCCGCGCCAACGCTTGGCGCCCGCCTTGCCCAGCTTCTCGAGGTTGTGTTCGGTGTTGCCGACTTCGCCGATGGTGGCACGGCAGTCGACCGGCACCTTGCGCATCTCGCCCGAGCGCAGGCGCAGCGTGGCGTACATGCCCTCGCGGGCGACCAGCTGCACGGCGGCGCCGGCGGCGCGGGCCAGCTGCGCACCTTTGCCCGGCTTCATCTCGATGCAGTGCACCGTGGAACCGACCGGGATGTTGCGCAGCGGCAGGGCGTTGCCGGTACGGATCGGCGCGTCCTCGCCCGAGATCACCTGGTCGCCGGCCTTCAGGCCCTTCGGCGCGATGATGTAGCGGCGCTCGCCGTCGGCGTAGCACAGCAGGGCGATGTGCGCGGTGCGGTTCGGGTCATACTCGATCCGCTCGACGCGGGCCGGGATGCCTTCCTTGTCGCGCTTGAAGTCGATGATGCGGTAGTGCTGCTTGTGCCCGCCGCCGATGTGACGCGTGGTGATCCGGCCGTGGTGGTTGCGGCCACCGGTCCTGGTCTGCTTCTCGACGAGCGGAGCGTACGGCCTGCCCTTGTACAGCTCCGGCGTGACCACGCGGACCGCGTTGCGGCGGCCTGCGGACGTGGGCTTGTATTTGATCAGTGGCATCGGTCTTTCCTCAGGCCGTTGCAGCGTTGGTCACGTCGATGGACTGGCCCTCGGCCAGGGTGACGTAGGCCTTGCGCCAATTGCCGCGGCTGCCCTGGCGGAAACGGAAGTTCTTGCTCTTGCCCTTCACGTTCACCACGTTGACCGCCTCGACCTTGACGCCGAAGAGCTTCTCGACCGCAGCCTTGATCTCGGCCTTGGTCGCGTCCCTCGACACCTCGAACGCATACTGGTTGGAGACTTCCTGCAGGCGCGCGGTCTTCTCGGACACGCGCGGCGCACGGATCACTTCATAGAGCTTGGCTTCGTTCATGCCAGCCACTCCTCGATCTTCTTCACCGCCTCGGTGGTGACGAGGACGCTGTCGGCGCCGACCAGCGTCACCGGGTCCAGGCCCTGCACATCGCGCACCTGGACGTATGGCAGGTTGCGGGCGGAGAGGTACAGGTTGTCCGAGGCATCCTCGGTCACGATCAGCGGGCGCTGGCCAAGATCGAACTCCTTGAGCTTGGCGACCAGCCCCCTGGTCTTCGGCGAATCGACGTCAAACGACTCGACGACCTTCAGGCGCCCCTGGCGGGCCAGCTCGGACAGGATCACGGCCATCGCGGCGCGGTACTGCTTGCGGTTGACCTTCTGCGCGAAGCTGCGCGGCTTGGCCGCGAAGGTCACGCCACCGCCGACGAAGATCGGCGCGGTCAGCGCGCCATGGCGGGCACCGCCGCCCTTCTGGCGCTTGGACTTCTTGGTGGTGCCGTTGACCTCGCCGCGGCTCTTCTGGGCCTTGGTGCCCGCGCGACCGCCGGCCTGGTAGGCCACCACGACCTGGTGAACCAGGTCCCCGTTGAATTCACGACCGAAAACCGCGTCGGAAACCGCGATCTTGCCGCTGCTGTTGGTGATGGCGAGTTCCATCGTCATCTCTCCTTATGCCTTGCTCGACGGACGCACGATGACGTCGCCGCCCGGAGCACCAGGCACCGCACCCTTGACCGCGATCAGGCCGCGCTCGGCGTCGACCTTGACCACCTGCAGGCGCTGGGTGGTCTGGGTCACGTGGCCCATGTGGCCCGCCATCCTCTTGCCCGGGAACACGCGACCCGGCGTCTGGCGCTGGCCGATCGAACCCGGAGCACGGTGGCTCAGCGAGTTACCGTGGGTGGCATCACCCATGGTGAAGTTGTGGCGCTTGATCGTGCCCTGGAAGCCCTTGCCCTTGGTCACACCCTGGACGTCGACCAGCTGGCCGACCTCGAAGAGGTCGGCCTTGATCTCGCCGCCGACCTGGAACTCGCCGACCTTGTCGTCGGCCACGCGGAACTCCCACAGGCCGCGACCCGGCTCGACCTTGGCCTTGGCCAGGTGCCCCGCCTCGGGCCTGGTCAGCAGCGACGCGCGCTTGTGGCCGGTCGTGACCTGCACGGCGCTGTAGCCGTCGGTCTCGACGGTCTTGATCTGGGTGATGCGGTTGGGGAGCGCCTCGATCAGGGTCACCGGGATGGACTTGCCGTCCTCGGTGAAGATGCGGCTCATGCCGGCCTTGCGGCCGACGATGCCCAGCGAATGCTTCTTCGCAGTCATGGTCGGTGGCCTCAGGTCAGCTTGATCTGGACGTCGACACCGGCCGCCAGCTCGAGCTTCATCAGCGCGTCCACGGTCTTGTCGTTGGGGTCGACGATGTCGAGCACGCGCTTGTGCGTGCGGGTCTCGTA
>CALLKI010000094.1 GCA_938008415.1 uncultured Luteimonas sp.
AGCGCGTTGAAGGTGTGGAAGAACTCCTCCTGGGTGCGGTCCTTGCCGGCGAAGAACTGGATGTCGTCGATCAGCAGCGCGTCGAGCCGGTGGAACTGGCGCTTGAACTGGTCGGCCGACTTTTCCTGCAGCGCACGGAAGAACGCGTTGTAGAACTGCTCCGAGCGCAGGTAGAGCACGCGTGCGTTCGGGTTCTGCCGGCGCATCTCGTTGCCGGCGGCGAACATCAGGTGGGTCTTGCCCAGCCCGGTGCCGCCGTACAGCAGCAGCGGGTTGTGGGCGCGATCACCCGGCTTCTGCGCTGCCTGCCAGGCAGCGGCGCGGGCGAGCTGGTTGCTGCGCCCCTCGATGAAGTTGTCGAAGGTGTAGTGGCTGTCGAGGTTGCCGTTGAACGGCGGCGGCGGGGGCGCCGGGGTCGGCACCGGTTCCGCGGCGGGCGCCGCGGGGCGCGGCATGGAGCCGATCTCGAGCGCGACCTCGCCGCTGCCGGCGTAGTGCGCCAGCAGCTCGCGGATCCGGTCCAGGTAGCGCGCCTGGACCTCGTCGCGGACGAAGGCGTTGGGCGCGTACAGCACGGTCCGGGTGTCCTGGCGGCAGGCCTGCAGCGGACGCAGCCAGGTCTGCACGTCCTCCACCGGGTATTCGGCTTCCAGGTGTCGGAGGCAGAGGGGCCAGGCGTCCATCGGGGTCGGCGACATCTTGCGTGTGCGGGAAAGGAAGGCCGCGGCGTGCGGGCGCGCCGCACACGCGGGGTGCTGGAATCGGAAAGGCCCATCAGCCTACCATCCCCGGCCCGGTCCCGCCCACTTATCCACAGCCGCCCGGGGACCATGGCCAAGCCTGCGCCTTGACCGGGCATCCGGCCACGAATAGAATCTCCGGTTCTTTCGCGTTACCGGAACCTGAGCAACGCCGCCATGGCCACCAAGCGCACCTTCCAGCCCAGCAACCTCAAGCGCAAGCGCGACCACGGCTTCCGTGCACGCATGAAGACGGCCGGCGGCCGCAAGATCCTGGCCCGCCGCCGCGCCAAGGGCCGCAAGCGCCTGTCGGCCTGACGCCTCCTCCCCCGACCGGTTCCGGCGTGAGGACCGGCGACGAAGGCTCCCAGACCCGTTACCGCTTCCCGCGCCCGGCGCGGGTGCGCACACGTGCCCAGTTCGACCAGGTGTTCAGCCACGGCCGCCGCGTCGGCACGCCGCTGCTGACCCTGCACTGGCTGCAGGACGGGCAACCGCCGCGGCTGGGCCTTGCCGTCTCGCGCCGTGCCGCGCCACGGGCCACCACGAGGAACCGCATCAAGCGGGTCCTGCGCGAATGTTTCCGCCATCTCCGGCCCGGGCTCGCGCCCGGCGCCTACGTCGTGGTCGCGCGTTCCGGTGCGGCCACGGCCACGACCGCCGGGATCGCCGGGGCGTTCCGCGACGCCTGCCGCCGCGCGGGCGCGTTGCCCGGGCAGCCCGCGGGCGGCACAATGCCCGCCCCTTTCCCTCCTTCCCCTCCGGATACGCCGCGTGACCGCGGCGAATGAGCACGCCTGCCCGATGAACCAGACCCGTACTTTCCTGATCCTCGCCTGGCTGATGGTGGCGACGCTGCTCTGGATGGAGTGGGGCAAGGAGCGGGCCGCCGCCGCAACGCAACCGGAGACGGCCGCGGCCATCCCCACGTCGGAAGCGCCTGCCGCCGTGCCCGACGCCCCTGCGCCCGGCGCGCTGCCCGCGGCGCCCGGCACGACGGGCGTGGCCGCCACGGCCGCGCCGGGCGCGGTGACGGTGGAAACCGACGTGCTGCGCCTGCGCATCGACGGCGGCAGCGTCAGCCGCGCCGAGTTGCTGCGCTACCCGCAGACGCGCGAGCCGGGCAGCGCACCCGTGATCCTGTTCAACGACGACCCGGCGCATTTCTACGCCGCGCAGAGCGGCTGGGTCAGCAGTGCCAACGCGGCGCCGAACCACCTGCAGGGCTTCGTGCCCGAGCAGCCGGGTGCGAGCTATACGCTGGCCGAGGGCCAGGAGAGCCTCGATGTACCGTTCGTGTGGCATGGCCCGGATGGCGTGACCATCCGCCGCACCTACACCCTGCGCCGCGGGCAGTACGCGATCGCGGTGCGCGACGAGATCACCAACGCCGGGGCCAGCGTGTGGCAGGCCGCGCCGTACCGCCAGCTGCTGCGCATGCCGCCGCGGATCGAGCGCGGCATGACCAATCCCGAATCCTTCAGCCTGACCGGCGCCACCTGGTACGGCGAGGCCGCCGGCTACCAGCGCCGCTGGTTCAGCGACTACGAGGACGGCGCGCTCCACAGGAGCGACCGCAACGTCTGGATCGCCTTCGTCCAGCACCATTTCTTCAGTGCCTGGCTGCCCGACCAGCAGGCCGAGGTCGACGTCACCCTCGACACCGACACCAGCACCGGCATGCCGCGCTACCTGATCCGCGAGGTCGCCAGGGCGCCGGTGGTGGTCGCGCCCGGCCAGCAGGCCAGCGCCAGCGCGCGGCTGTGGGTCGGACCGAAGCTGGTCGAGCAGATCAAGGCGCAGGGCGTGGCGGGCCTCGACCGCGCGGTCGACTACAGCCGGTTCTCGCTGATGGCGCTGCTCGGCGAGGGCCTGTTCTGGGTGCTCGCGAAGCTCAACGCGCTGTTCGGCAACTGGGGCTGGGCGATCGTCGGCCTGGTGGTCCTGGTCAAGATCCTGCTGTTCCCGCTGGCCAACGCGCAGTACAGGTCGATGGCGAAGATGCGCCGGTTCCAGCCGCGCATCCAGCAGCTCAAGGAGCGCTACGGCGACGACCAGCAGAAGTTCCAGGTCGCGCTGATGGAGCTGTACAAGAAGGAGAAGATCAACCCGGTCGGCGGCTGCCTGCCGCTGCTGTTGCAGATGCCGATCTTCTTCGCCCTGTACTGGGTGTTGCTGGAGTCGGTGGAACTGCGCCACGCGCCGTGGATCGGCTGGATCCAGGACCTGACCGCGCGCGACCCGTGGTTCATCCTGCCCGTGCTCAACATCGCGGTGATGTGGGCCACGCAGAAGCTGTCGCCGATGACCGGCGTGGACCCGGTGCAGCAGCGGATGATGCAGTTCATGCCGGTGGTGTTCGGCGTGCTGATGGTGTTCTTCCCGGCGGGCCTGGTGCTGTACTGGGTGGTCAACGGCGGCCTCGGCCTGCTGCAGCAGTGGTACATGCTGCGCAAGTACGGCGACGGCCAGGCGAAGGCCTGAGCGCGGCGGCCCGCCGCGCGCTGACCCGGGCCGGCGCATCTGCCAACATGGGCGCATGAGCCACGACGCCGGCACCGACACCATCGTCGCCATCGCCACCGCGCCCGGTTCCGCGGGCATCGGCGTCGTGCGCCTGTCCGGCCCCCGCGCCCGCGACATCGCCCGCGCCATCACCGGGCGCGGGCTGCGCCCGCGGCACGCCCACTACGTGCGCTTCCGTGATGGGGATGGCGCGGTCCTCGACGATGGCATCGCGCTGCTGTTCGCCGCGCCCGCAAGCTACACCGGCGAGGACGTGGTCGAGCTGCAGGCGCACGGCAGCCCGGCGGTGCTGCACGCGCTGGTCGCGCGCTGCGTCGACCTCGGCGCGCGCCCGGCGCGGCCGGGCGAGTTCAGCGAGCGCGCCTTCCTCAACGGCCGCCTCGACCTGGCACAGGCGGAGGCCGTCGCCGACCTGATCGCGGCGGCGGACCTGCGCGCCGCGCGTGCGGCGCGTCGTTCGCTTGACGGCGCGTTCTCGCGCCGAGTCGAGGCCATCGCCGAGGAGCTGCTGGCGCTGCGGGTGCACGTGGAGGCGATGATCGATTTCGTCGACGAGCCGATCGAGACCCTCGGCGCCGGTGAAGTGCGCGCGGGATTCGAGCGCGTGTCCGCCGCGCTCGACGCCCTGCTTGCCGACGCCGACCGCGGCCGGCGGCTGCGCGACGGCCTGCACGCGGTGATCGTCGGCCCGCCGAACGCCGGCAAGAGCTCCCTGCTCAATGCCCTGGCCGGGACCGAGCGCGCGATCGTCACCGACATCGCCGGTACCACCCGCGACCTGCTGCAGGAGACCGTGCGCGTGGACGGGGTGGAACTGACCCTGGTCGATACCGCCGGCCTGCGCGAGGGTGGCGATGTGGTCGAGCGCGAGGGCATGCGCCGGGCGCGCATGGAGCTGGAACGCGCCGACCTGGCGATGGTCGTGCTCGACGCACGCGACCCCGCCGCCGGCCGCGCCGTGGTGGGCGGTGCCGTGGACGCCGTCCCGCGCCGGATCTGGCTGTACAACAAGAGCGACCTGGCGGGCGCGCAGGCACCGGGGGAGCACGGTGGCGATCCGGCGCTGTCGCTGTCGGTGCGCACCGGCGAGGGCCTGCCGGCGCTGCGTGCCTGGCTGGTGGACGCGGCAGGCGGGGTGTCCGAGGGCGCGTTCAGCGCCCGCGCCCGGCACGTGGATGCCCTGCGCCGGGCCGCCGCGGAGCTGGGCGGCGCGCGGGAGGCGCTGGCCGGGGAGATGCTGGACCTGGCCGCCGAGGCGCTGCGCCATGCCCACGATGCCCTCGGCGAGATCACCGGCCGGGTGCGCCCGGACGATCTACTCGGTCACATTTTCGCGACGTTCTGCATTGGCAAGTGACGCTCCGGGGCCGGGACCGGCGGCGGCGCAGTTGACAAACCGGCGGCGCTGTCGCGTTCTTACGCGGCGCACGTCTTAGCGCGACAGGGGAGAGATTCGATGTCCAACAGCAAGAACCCGGCCCATGGACGGGTTGCCTTCCGCCTGACCGCGGTCGCCGTCGCGGTGATGCTGCTTGCCTCCTGCGGCAAGGAGAGCCGGGACCAGGGAACCGCGCCCGCCGACCAGCCCGCCGCGCAGGCCCAGCAGGCGCAGGCCGCGCAGGCCGTGTCGGACGAGGTCGCCGCGCTGTCGGTGGACCAGCTCCGCGAAGCGGCGTCCAAGGCCTACCGGGAGAGCCGGCTGTACGCCCCCGCGGGCGACAACGCCGTGGAGTACTACCTCGCGCTGCGCGACAAGCAGCCGGGCGACCCGGGGGTGTCGAGCGCGCTGATCGACCTGCTGCCGATGGTGGTCATCGCCACCGAGCAGAGCCGCGACCGCGAGGATTTCGCCGAGGCCCGCCGCCTGCTGGCGCTGATCGAGAAGACCGACACGTCGCATCCGGCACTGGAGCGCCTGCGCAGCTCCATCGCTTCGGCCGAGGCCGCCGTCGCGAGGCGCCTGGAGCAGCAGAAGCTGACCGCGGAGCAGGAGGCCCAGCGTCGCCAGCAGCTCGAGCGCGAGCGCCTCGAGGCGCAACGCCGCGAGCAGGAGGAGGCGGCGCGGCAGCTGGCGCTGCAGCAGCAGGCCGCGGCGGAGGCCGCCCGGCTCGAGGCCGAGCGCCAGGAGGCGGCGCGACGCGAGGCCGAACGCCAGGAAGCCGCCCGGCTCGAGGCCGAGCGCCAGGAAGCGGCGCGACGCGAGGCCGAGCGGCGCCAGGCCGCGGCGGCGGCCGCGCCGGTGCTGCGCGCGATCAGCACGCCGGCGCCGAGGTTCCCGGCGGAAGCCCTGCGTTCGGGTGTCTCGGGCGAGGTGCAGGTCGAGTTCACGGTCGGCGTGGATGGTTCGGTGACGAGTGCGCGCGTGGTGCGCGCGGACCCGCCGCGCATCTTCGACCGCGAGGCGATCAACGCGGTGCGCCGCTGGCGCTTCGAGCCGGTGCCGGCACCGGTCACCACCCGGCGTACGATCGCCTTCACCCCGGGCGAGTGAAGGCCGCTGTGCAACCGCAACGGAAAAGGCCCGGCATCGCCGGGCCTTTTCCTTTTTCCGCTTCCGGTTCCCGGCTCAGGCCGAGATCGCCAGCTTCTCGCGGTGGTACAGCCTGGCGGCGATGATCCACAGGACCACGGCCAGGGCCAGGCCGGTGCCGAAGTAGACGCCCCATTCCTGCGGGCTGACCGCCTCGCCGCGGACCAGCTTCAGGATCATCTGGTTCTGCGCCAGGAACGGCACCGCGAACTGCCACAGCTGGTTCTTCACCGGGTTGATCATGAGCAGGATGGTCGGCACCAGCGGCAGCAGCATCAGCATGCTCATGTAGCCCTGCGCTTCCTTCATGGACTTCACGCTGGCGGAGATCAGGGTCAGCAGCGTGGTGCCGGTCAGCACCAGCGGCAGCAGCACCAGCAGCAGCTGGCCCATCACCGGCAGCGACACGTCCACGGAACGCAGCGGGCCGGGGCCGACCGAGAAGGCGAACTTGAACGCGAGCACGATCAGCAGCAGGTTGAACAGGCCGAACAGGCACGCCGCTAGGATCTTGCCGCTCATGATCGCCTCGCG
Source organism: uncultured Luteimonas sp. (assembly GCA_938008415.1). GTDB lineage: Bacteria > Pseudomonadota > Gammaproteobacteria > Xanthomonadales > Xanthomonadaceae > Luteimonas. The sequence goes on from CALLKI010000094.1 coordinate 6,331, forward strand.
GGCGGCGGGCGTGGCCAGCAGCGGTTCGAGCGACTGCCGCTCGCGCTCGCCCGCGGTCGAGTCCATGACCAGGTGCGCGCCGCCGAGGAAGCTGAACAGGATCAGCATGTAAGGCAGGAACGACAGCAGCATGCCGCGCCGCGACTCCGGCGTGGCCATGTCGCGCTGCGTGATCTGCACCGCGAAGCCGGATTCCGGGCTGACGCCGCGGTTGATGCCGCGCAGCGCGCCGACGGTGCGGCTGTACTCGGCCAGCACGGCGCGCAACCGCTCCACCGGGATCCGGGAATCCATCCGCGAGCTGTCGTAGATCAGCTCCACCTTCGCCGGCTCACTGCGGCGCCACTTCTCGCCGTAGTCGGGGGAGATGCGCAGCACCACGTCGGCATCCTGGCTGCGCACCACCGCGTCGGGATCGTCCGGGGGATCCTTGGCCTCGATGTTGCGGCCCTTGAGGAAGGCGACCAGGTTCGGCGCGTGCTCCGCGCCGATCACCGGTACCTCCAGCGTGGATTCGAGCTGGGTGCGCAGCTTCTTCGAGACCAGGGACCCGCCGCCGATGATCAGCGCCGGGATCAGGACCGGCCCCATCAGCAGGCTGATCAGCATGGTGCGGCGGTCGCGGAACATGTCCACGAGTTCCTTCTTCGCCACGATCCAGATCGTCTTCATGCTCATGCGGCTTCTCCCGAATCGAGCCCGGCGAGGTGGACGAACACGTCCTCGAGGTCGGCAAGGCCGGTCTGCTCACGCAGCTCCTCCGGCGTGCCGATGGCGCGCACTTCGCCGTGCGCGATGACCACGATCCGGTCGCACAGCGCGGCGACCTCCTGCATGATGTGGCTGGAGAAGATCACGCAGCGGCCCCCGGCCTTCAGTTCGCGCAGGAACGCGCGCAGGCCGCGGGTGGTCATTACGTCCAGGCCGTTGGTCGGTTCGTCGAGGATCACGTTGCGCGGATCGTGCACCAGCGCACGCGCGAGCGCGGTCTTGGTGCGCTGGCCCTGGCTGAAGCCCTCGGTCGGGCGGTCCAGGAAGTCGCGCATGTTCAATGTTTCCGCAAGCTCATCGATGCGGGCGTCGATGGTCGCGTCGTCCAGGCCGTGGAGCCGGCCGAAGTAGCGGATGTTCTCGCGCGCGGTCAGCCGCTTGTACACCCCGCGGGCGTCGGGCAGCACGCCCAGCCGGCGGCGTACCGTGGCCGGATCGGTGGCCGCGTCGATGCCGTCCACCTCGATCCGCCCCTGGTCCGGCTTCATCAGCGTGTACAGCATGCGCAGGGTCGTGGTCTTGCCCGCGCCGTTGGGGCCGAGCAGCCCGGTGATCTCGCCGTCGCGGGCCTCGAAGCCCACGCCCTTCACCGCGTGCACGGTGCCGGCCCTGGTCTTGAACGATTTGTGCAGGTTCTCTAGTCGGATCATGTCACGGCTCCCAACCGTAGTAGCCGGCGAACGGCGGCTGTGCGGACAGGCGGTCGAGGCAGGCGGCGTCCAGCGACTTCGCGTCCGCGGTCTCGATGAACTGCGCGAGCAGCTTGGGCATGCAGCCGATGCCGATCACGTTGTGGCCCTGCCCGGGCAGCACGATGTGGCGCGCGTTGGGCAGCGTGGCGACCACCTCGTCGCCGTAGCGCGGCGGCGTGACGGGGTCGAATTCACCGCTGAGCGCCAGCAGCGGCAGGTCGCCCGCCAGCGGTTCGCGGAAGTTCTGCGCGCGCGTGCCGCGTGGCCAGACCTCGCACTGGACGGTCAGCATGTCGACCAGGTCGTTGCCCATGACGGTGGCGTCGTCGGCCGGGTCGCGGCGGAGGTCATCGGCGTCCTCGCTGCAGCTCACCGACAGGCTCATGCCGAGGGCGATCGAGTCGCCGACGCTGCGCGAGAGCATGCGCGACTGCGCGAGCAGGCCCTCGTAGCGGCCCTGCGCGGCCTCGTGCAGGACCAGCGGCAGGGTCGCGGCCATCTCCGGGACGTACGCGTACAGGCGCATGAGGCCCGCCAGGTGGCCGAAGCGCGGGACCTCGCGTCGCCATTCGCCGCTGACCGGATCGCGGTAGTCCACCGGCGGGATGCCCCCGGCCTGCAGCCGCGCGCGCACCGTGGCCAGCAGTTCGCGCGGGTCGCCGAGGTTGCCGCGGCAGCCGGCGTCGGCGCGGCAGCGCTCGAACAGCGACTCCAGCGCGGCCTCGAGGTTGCGTGCGTGCTCCTGGCCCAGCACCAGCGTGTTCGGGACCACGGAATCGAGCACCACCGTGCGGGTGTGCTGCGGGTAGGTGGCGGCGAACTGCTGGGCGACGCGCGTGCCGTAGGAAATGCCGACCAGGTTCACCCGGTCCACGCCGAGCCTGCGGCGGACGAAGTCGAGGTCGCGCACGTGGTCGCCGGTGGTGTAGTAGCGCAGGTCGGCGGACTTCGACAGTTCGTCGCGGCAGCGCTCGGTGAACGCACGGATCGATGCGGCCGCGCCGGCGACGTCGGTGAACAGGGTTTCGTCCTCGCCGTCCGGCCTGCAGTGCAGCGGGTTGGAACGGCCGGTGCCGCGCGCGTCCAGCAACAGGACGTGGCGGGTCCGGTTCACGTCGCGGAACGCCGTTTCCGCCATCGGGTAGGTCTCCTGCGCCGACTGCCCGGGGCCGCCGGCGATCATGAACACCGGATCGGGCTCGGCCATGCCTTCGGCGGGGACCAGCGCCAGGGACAGCGTGATCCGGCGGCCGTCGGGCTCGTCGTGGTTTTCCGGCACCTCGATGCTGGCGCACTGGGCCTCCACCGAGCGGTTGGCGGCCGACAGCGAGCAGGGCTCGAACACCACCTCGCCGTAGCGCAGCAGGCCGTCGGCGCCGGCCCGAGGCCCCGCCGCCTCCTGCTGCCGCCCGCCGCAGGCGGACAGCGCCGCGGACAACGCAAGCACGGTCAACACTCTGGTTCGGGTCATCTTCCCTCCTGGGTGGGATTTCGATGGCGGCGCCGGACGCGGGGACGCGACGGGACGCCGCCGGATACGGGTATCGGGACGCCCGCGGGGCCCCAAGTGTGACCCGGAAGCGGCGGGCCGGGGACACCACGGGGCGCGGCGCGGGCCGGGCATGACGGCGTCACGGCCGCCCGGTGCCGCGCCCGGGACGCCATTGCTAGCGGTTGCTGACGTACTTCTCGCGCCGGATCCGCGCGGGCGGGAAACCCGCGTCCTTCAGCTTCGCGAAGCAGGCATCGACCATGTCCGGGTTGCCGCACAGGTAGGCGATGTCGTGCTCCGGGTCGGGCGCGAACCCGTCGAGGAACTGCTGCACGTAGCCGTGGCGCGCGTCCGGGTGCGGCTCGCCGGGCATCTGCCGCGAGAAGCAGGGCACGAAGCGGAAGCCCGGGTGCGCGTCGGCGAAGGCACGGAACTCGTCGCCGTAGAGCAGGTCGGCCGGGGTGCGCACGCCGAACAGCAGCACCACCTCGATGCCGCGGGCGGCGATCAGTTCCTCCAGCTGCGGCAGCATCGAGCGGTAGGGCGTCACCCCGGTGCCGGTGGCGATCAGCAGGTAGCGCCGGTTGGCGTCGTTCGGCATCAGGCAGAAGCGGCCGTACGGCCCGCTGGCCATCACCGTGTCGCCGATCTCCATGCCCTGGAACAGGGCCGTGGCCGCGCCGCCCGGGACGTAGCTGACCGCGATCTCCACGTCCCCGTCCGGTTCCGGCGCGTGCCCCCGGCGGGTGGCCAGCGAGTAGGAGCGCTTAGTCGGGGTGCCGTCGGCGTAGTGGAAGTGGACCTGGATGAACTGCCCCGGGATGAAGTCCAGGGGGTGGCCGTCGCCGCGCCGGAAGGAAAGGTGCGCGATCGTGGGCGCCAGCATGCGCCTGCCGGTCAGGATGAGCGGGAACTGGATGATGGCCAAGGGGAAATGGGACGCTCTGGTCCGGGCATGGGCCGGTGGGGCGCCTATACTAACCGCCGCACGCCGCACACAGCGCGGCCGGACGCATCGTATGGCTTCCCTCGACCACAATTCCGCGGGCGCGCCCGCGCTCTCCATCCGCGACCTCCGCAAGACCTACGACAACGGCGTCGAGGCGCTCAAGGGCGTCTCGCTCGAGGTCCGGCCGGGCGACTTCTACGCTCTGCTCGGCCCCAACGGCGCCGGCAAGAGCACCCTGATCGGCATCGTTTCCTCGCTGGTCAACAAGACCTCCGGCGAGGTGAAGGTGTTCGGCGTGGACCTGCACACCCGGCGCGACGCCGCGATGCGCCTGCTCGGCCTGGTGCCGCAGGAAATCAACTTCAACCTGTTCGAGAAGCCGCTCGACATCCTGGTCAACTACGCCGGGTTCTACGGCATCCCGCGCGACGTCGCGCTGGCGCGCGCCGAGGAGGAGCTGCGCCGCGCCCAGCTGTGGGACAAGGCGAAGGTGATGAGCCGGACCCTGTCCGGCGGCATGAAGCGGCGGCTGATGATCGCGCGGGCGATGATGACCCGGCCGCGGCTGCTGATCCTGGACGAGCCGACCGCCGGCGTGGACATCGAGATCCGCCGCGGCATGTGGGAGGAACTGCGCCGGATCAACGCCGCCGGCACCACCATCATCCTGACCACGCACTACCTGGAGGAGGCCGAGAGCCTCTGCCGCAACCTCGCGATCATCGACCACGGCGCCATCGTCGAGCAGGGGCCGATGAAGTCGCTGCTGGCCAAGCTGGACGTGGAGGGCTTCCTGTTCGACGTGGATGGCGACCTGCCCGCCGGGCTGCCGCGGATCGAGGGCGCCAGCCTGCGCGCGGTGGACGGCCACACGCTCGACCTGGAGATGCCGCGGGCGATGGACCTCAACCGCGTGTTCGCGGCGTTCGACGCGGCCGGCATCCGCATCCGCTCGATGCGCACCCGGAGCAACCGGCTGGAGGAGCTGTTCGTGCGCCTGACCGGGCAGAACCGGACGGAGAACGCGGCATGAGCGGGGAATACCTGGCCAGCCCCGCGCGCGCCAACTGGGTCGCGCTGCGGACCATCGTGCGCCGCGAGGTGGCGCGCATCCTGCGCATCTGGGGCCAGACCCTGGTGCCGCCGGCGATCACCATGACCCTGTACTTTCTGATCTTCGGCGGCCTGATCGGCTCCCGGATCGGCGACATGGGCGGCTTCACCTACATGGAGTTCATCGTCCCCGGCCTGGTGATGATGAGCGTGATCCAGAACAGCTACGGCAACATCTCCTCGAGCTTCTTCGGCGCCAAGTTCGGGCGCCACGTCGAGGAGCTGCTGGTCAGCCCGATGCCGAGCTGGGTGATCCTCGGCGGCTACGTCGCCGGCGCGGTGGTGCGCGGCCTGATGGTCGGCGCGATCGTGCTCGGGATCGCGATGTTCTTCACCACCGTGCGCGTCCCGCACCCGCTGGTGATGCTCTCCACCGTGCTGCTCGGTGCCACGATCTTCTCGCTGGCCGGCTTCATCAACGCGGTGTACGCGAAGAAGTTCGACGACGTGGCGATCGTGCCGACCTTCATCCTCACCCCGCTGACCTACCTGGGCGGCGTGTTCTACTCGGTGAAGCTGCTGCCGGCCTGGGCCGAGACCGCGACCCACTTCAACCCGGTGTTCTACATGGTCAACGCGTTCCGCTACGGCCTGCTCGGCGTGTCCGACGTGTCGCTGTGGATGGCGTTCGCGCTGATGCTCGGGTTCGTCGCGGCGCTCGGCGCGCTGGCCCTGTGGCTGCTCGGCCGCGGCGTCGGCCTGCGCAGTTGAAGTGAAGCGGCGGCCGCGGCACCGCGCCACGGCCGCCGCCCGGCTCACGGCCTGAGCGTCAGGTAGGTGACGCTCCACTGGATCGGGTCGTCGGTGTTGTTGTCCTGGAATCTGAAGCCGCCGTTGCCATCGCCGTTGACGGCGAACGACAGCAGGTGGTGGTCGCTGTTGTTGAAGGTGAAGTCGAAGCCCTGCAGGGCGTCGATGCGGCTCGGCGGCGTGACCGGGCGCCGGCTGCCGCCGGCCATCGCCCCCTCGCGCTGGATGCGCGCGTTCGGGACCCAGGCGTACTGCACCATGACCCGGTAGCCGCGGTAGCGGCCGGCCATGCGCCGGATGGAATGGGAGCTGGCGCGCTGCAGCACCTCGGCCGAGGCGATCGGGATGACCGTCTCCATGATGCCCGGCAGCGGCGCCACGGCATTGAGCACGGCCGCGCCGAGCGTGGCTTCCAGGCCGCGGAAATCCATGCCCTGGTCGTCGGTGAGCGAGACCACGATGCTGTTGCGCTCCGGCACGGCCCAGACCGCGATGTTGCGCAGGTTGGCGTCGGTGCCGTCGGCGCGGCGGAACTCGAACCCGGACAGCACCAGGGTCGAGTCGGCGGGCGCCTCCCCGGGCAGCGGGATCTCGAACTTGCCGCCGCCCTCGGCGACCACCTGCTGCACGCGGATGCCGGGGATCGAGACGAACTGCGCGCGCGCCGAGAACGGGTCGTCGCCGTTCTGGTCGGCGAGCGCGAAGCGCACGAAGCGGCCCTCCGGCATCACCCCGATCCGGCGCAGCTTGTGGTCACCGTTGTTGAACGACAGCGCGAACCCGGACAGCGCCCAGCCCTCGGGCAGGGGCGTGTCCAGCGCGCCCACGCCGTTGTCGCGCAGGCCGTCCACCGCGGCCGCGGGGCGGGCCAGCGGCCGCGCGGGCAGCGTGACGCGCAGCTGGCTGGCGGCCTGCGGGCGCAGGACCGGTTTGCCGGGGGTCTGGGCGCCGGGGGATCCGGGAAGGGACGCGATGACGGCGCCCAGCAGGGACGCCATGCAAAGGGGGCGGAAGATGGCCATGTTCCTGCTCACTCCATTCGGGTCTGCGCACGACGCGCACTTCTCACGTACGCAGGACGGGCCCGCCGACTGCCAGCCGGCGGGCGTGGCAGTCCGCGCGCGCGGATTGCGGGTATCGGGTCAGACCGGCGGAAGTTCACGGGGAACGTGATGCACAGTGCAGCATGCAGGGCCGGCCGATGGGCCCGCCGCCCGGGCGCGGGAATGTCGCGGAATTTGACGCGCGGCATGACGCGCGCGCGCGTCCGCGGTTACCCTTGCCCACTTGCACGGGGGGTTGGGGGTCGGGGGGACATGGCCAACGAGATCACCCGGTTGCTGGAGCAGGTCCGCGCCGGGGACGTGAAGCAGCTGTCGGTGGTGTTCGAGCGGCTGTATCCGCAACTGCGGCAGATCGCCGCCGCGCGCCTGCAGTCCGGCGAGCGCACCCTCACCCCGACCATGCTGGTCCACGAGCTGTACCTGCGCGCCGTCAGCGGCGAGCCGCTGTGCGCCAGCGACGAACGCCACTTCTTCACCACCGCGGCCAAGGCGATGCGCTGGATCATGGTGGACCACGCGCGCCGCCGCACGGCCGGCAAGCGTGGCGGCGACCAGGCCGCGATCACCCTGACCGACTCGCTGCCGGCGCCGGCCACCGACGCCGGGCTGCTCGACCTCGAGGACGCGCTGGAGGCGCTCGGCGCGGTCAACCCGCAGCAGCGCGAGATCGTCGAGCTGCACTGGTTCGCCGGCCTCGAGTTCGCGCAGATCGCGCGGCTGCTGGAATGTTCCGAGCGCACCGTGTACCGCCAGTGGGAGCGCGCCCGGGCCTTCCTGCACGCCCAGCTCTCGGGGGGCTGAATGGATCCGCGGGAACTGTCGCTCTGGCAGGAGGCGGACGTGCTGCTCGACCGCCTGCTCGACCTGCCGGAGCAGCAGCGGCGCGCGGCGCTGGAAAGCTGGACGGTGCCGGACGCGGTGCGCGAGCGGGTCCTGCGCCTGCTCGCGGCGCACGAGAGCGGCGGCATGCTCGACAGCCCGCCCGCGGTGCCGGCCGACATGCCGCAGGACGACCTGTCCGGGCGCGTGCTCGGGCGCTGGCGGCTGCTGTCGCGCATCGGCGAGGGCGGTATGGCCGTGGTGTACCGGGCGGTGTCGGTCGAGCCCCCGCTGGACCAGGAGGCCGCGGTCAAGATCCTGGCGCTCGGCAGCCTGGCGCGTGACCCGCTGGGACGCTCGCTGGCGCGGGAGCAGGCGTTGCTGGCGCGGCTGCGGCATCCGTTCATCGCGCCGTTCCACGAGGCCGGCATCGCCGCCGACGGCACGCCGTGGCTGGCGATGGGCCTGGTCGAGGGCGAACGCATCGACGCCTGGTGCGACCGCACCGGCGCCGACGTCCGCACCCGGGTACGGCTGGTCCTGGACGTGGCCGACGCGGTCGCGTACGCGCACCGCAACCTGGTGATCCACCGCGACATCAAGCCGTCGAACGTGCTGGTGGACGACGGCGGGCGCGTGCGCCTGCTCGACTTCGGCATCGGCCAGCTGCTCGACATCGACGGCGAGCGCACCGCGACGGCTATGCGCGCGCTCACGCCGGGATACGCGGCGCCGGAGCAGTTCACCGGCGAACCGCCGAGCACCGCGGTGGACGTGTACGGGCTCGGCGCCCTGCTGTACCGCCTGCTGACCGGGAAGGCGCCGCCGCCGCCCGATGGCGTGCCCTGGCCGGGGGCGCGCGAGGCCGCGGCCGGGACGCCGCGGCGGCGCCTGCGCGGCGACCTGCAGACCATCGTCGGGAAGGCGTTGGCGGCGCGCCCGCAGGACCGCTACGCCAGCGTGGACGCCCTCGCCGAGGACCTGCGCCGTTGGCTGGAGCAGCGCCCGATCCTCGCCCGCGGCCCGGGCCCCGGTTACCGGCTGCGCCTGTTCGTGCGCCGCAACCGGCTGGCGGTCGGCGCGGGCCTGGCCCTGCTGCTGGCGCTGGCCGCCGGCGTGGCCGGCACGTTGTGGCAGGCGCGCCGTGCCACCGAGCAGGCGGCCCTGGCCGAGGCCGCCGCGGCGCGCGCGCGCGCGCAGTCCGCCTACCTCGACGCCCTGCTCGAGGACCTGGTGGCGCCGACCACGCCCGGCGCGGCGCGGCGCGACACCGGCGAACTCATCCGCGTCGCCGCCGAACGCGCCGGCCGCGAACTGGCCGCGCAGCCCGACGCGCTGGCCGCGGTGGAAACCTCGCTGGCGGAGGTGGCCGGCCGCGCCGGTTACACGTCGCTGGCGCTGTCGCTGGCCGAATCGGCGCATGACCGCCTGGCATCCCTCGCCGGCGCGGATGCCGGGGCATCCGCGCACGCGAAGATCACGCTGGCCAACCTGCTGTCCAGGGCCGATCCACCCGATCCCGCGCGCGCCCGCGCGCTCGTGCAGGAGGCGCTCGAGCAGCTGCGCGGTGAGACCTCGCGAAGCGACGTGCGCGTGCAGGGACTGGTCGAGCTGGCCGTGCTCCGCGGCAACGCGGACGAAGTGGACGAGGCCGCCGCCCTGCTCGACGAGGGCCGGGAACTGTGCCGCGGGCTGCCCGCCGACGAACCGCACTGCGACCGCCTGCTGCTGACCTACGGTTCGCTGCTGTACCGCATCGGCCGCCATGGCCCGGCTGCGGACCTGTTGCAGGAACTGGTGGACGAACGCACCCGCCGCCTCGGCGCGGACCATGTGTCCACCCTGTTCGCGCGCACCCTGCAGGCGCAGAACATGCTGCGCGCGGGCCAGCCGCGCGAGGCCCGCGCGGCCTTCGAGGCGGTCCTGACGGCGCAGCGGGAGGCCTACGGCAGGCCGACCGCGGACACCCTGCGCACGCTCGAGGGACTGACCGAGGCCACGATGGCCTCGAGTGACCTGGGCGGCGCGCGCCGGTACGCGCAGCTGCTGCTCGAGGAGGCGCGGGCGGTGGATGGCGACGCCTCGCAGAGCGTGGCGATGGCCTGGAGCGTGATCGGCACCATCGCCTTCGCCGACGGCGATTACGCCGCCGCCGTGGAGGCGCACACCGAGGGCAGGCGCCTGTATGCCATGGCGTATGGCGCGGATTCGCTGGCCACCCTGATCATGGCCGGCAACGTCGCCGACGCGCTGCGCGAGAACGGGTCCGCGGCCGAATCCCTGGCCATGGGCCGGCGGTTGCTGCGGGAACTGGAGCAGCGCTTCCCCGCGTATGGCGTGCACATCGCCGCCCGGCTCAGCAATGCCGGGCGCAGCCTGGTGTACCTCGGGCGCGCGCAGGAGGCCCTGCCGCTGTACGAGCGCGCGGTCGCGCTGTACCGGGAGCACGTCCCGCAGGGTTACAGCCACCACGTCGTCGCCGCCTACCATGCCGACGCGCTGCGCGCGGCGGGCCGCCTCGGCGAGGCGCGGGACATGGCGCGCGAGGCGCTGGCGCAGCTGCGCGCGGTCCTGGGCGACGAACACCGCTTCGTCTGGGAGGCGCTCGCCGCCCACGTCGCGGCCGCGTGCGCCTCGCCCGCGGCGCCGGACTGTGCCGGCGCGGCCGCCGAGGCGCGCGCCGCGCTGCGCCACCCGGCCATCCCGGGCCATCCGGCCAGGCTGCTGCGGCGCGCGCTGGCCGGCGCCGGGCGGGCCTGAGCGCCCTGTCAGTTCCGTTCCCCGGATTGCGGATGCGATGGCAGGGATCACCGTGCCATCACCCGCGGCGTGCCAGCGTCGCCGGGCACAGGAGGAACGACCATGCGCAAATCCATCCCGGTTCTTCTGCCGCTCCTGCTCGCCGCGGCGTCCGCGTCGGCCGGCGATACCTGCCTGGTCGGCAGCTGGCAGCCGCAGGGCAACGCCTTCGCCGAATGGATGCAGCGCCGCAACCCCGGCCTGCGGATCCAGTTCCAGCAGGAAAGCGCGCGCTACGAGTTCCGTGCCGACGGCACCTACGTGGCCGACGTGCGCGGCACGGCCAGCGCCAGCCGCGGCGGCGGGATCGCCGCGATGGCCGGCGGCCGCTTCGGCGGCAGCGGCCGCTGGAGCACCTCCGGCGACACCCTGACCCTGACCCCGGGCGAGGACCGCACCGACGCGGACCTCGAGGTCCGGCGCCAGGGCGCGGCGGTGTCGCGGATGAAGCTGCCTGCGGGCGCGAACCGTCCGCAGACCTGGGGCTACCGCTGCAGCGGCGACCGGCTGGAGATGAGGATGACGATGCCGGGCACCGACGACGTGGTGGTCCAGCCCTACGTCCGCGAGCGGGGCTGAGGCCATGGCGCGGCATGCACGGGTCCGCGCGGCATGGCTGCTGCCATGCTGCCTGCTGGCCGCCTGTGGCGGACCGCAACAGGCTCCCGGCGGTTTCGCCGGGCCGCCGGAGGAAGGATCCCCGGCGGCCACGGCACCCGGAGGGCTCCCGCAGCAGGTGCTCGAACGCAATTTCCAGGCCGCGCTGCAGGGCGTGCAGTCGCCCGCCTGCCTGCGCCGCGACCAGGAAGCCTGGGAAGCGCGAACGCGGCAGTCCTGCGGCGGCGACGCGGCCTGCCTCGACCGTTCCCGCATCGCGCGCGCCCGCCTGTTCGAAGGCCTGCTGCCGGGCGCGCTGCTGGATGATGGAGCCGGTGCGCAGGCGGACGACGACGACGGCGCGCGCCTGATTGCCGTCGTCGGCAACGACCCCGGGGCCGACGGCAGGGAAGCGGAGGCGGAGGGCCGCCCCTATGAAAGCGAGGGGGGCTTCCTGCTGGCCGGCGACGGGTTCGACGCCGGGGCCTTCGCGGAGTTCGAGTCCATGCTCGGCGACGAGGACGCGCTGCGCGCGCGCTACGGCGACGGGCCGGTCGTGTTCGAAGGACTGCGGGCCACCCTGTCCGCGGAACCGTTCGACGGGGCGGGGCTCGCGGTGATCGAGTCGGTGGCGGTGCGCGGCGGATCCCTGCGCGTGCGCGGCACCGCGGCGTACGACGCCGACGGCGTGCCCGCCTTCGGTGGCGACGGCTGCCTGTTCGTGTACGAGGTCGCGGCGCCCGCGCGCTGAGGCGCGTCAGGCCGCGCCGGGCAGGCGGAAGAAGGCGCGGGCGGTCGCGGTGGTCGCGGCCGCGGTGGCCTCCGGATCCTCGCCGCGGTCGCGCGCCAGTTCCCGCACGATGTGCGGCAGGTACATCGGCTCGTTGCGCCGGTCCTTCGGCATCGGGTCCAGGGAGCGCGGCAGCAGGTAGGGCGCGTCGGTCTCGACCATCAGCCGGTTCGCCGGGATGTCCTTCACGATTTCGCGCAGGTGGCGGCCGCGGCGTTCGTCGCACAGCCAGCCGGTGATGCCGACGTGCCAGTCGTGGTCGAGGTAGTCGTACAACTCCTCGCGGGTGCCGGTGAAGCAGTGCACCACCGCCGGCCCGATCCGGCCCTCGAAGCCGCGCATGATCGCCATGAAGTCCTCGTGCGCGTCGCGCTGGTGCAGGAACAGCGGCCTGGGATTGCCGGCGGCGGCAAGGTCCGCGGCGATCTCCAGCTGGCGCTCGAACGCCTTGCGCTGGGCCGGGCGCGGCGAGAAGTCGCGGAAGTAGTCCAGGCCGCACTCGCCCACCGCCACCACCTCCGGGTGCCGGTGCAGCTCGCGCAGCTCCGC
>CALLKI010000095.1 GCA_938008415.1 uncultured Luteimonas sp.
TACTTCACCATCCACGCCGGCGTGCTGCTGCGCTACATCCCGCTGACCGCCAGGCGCGTGACCGGCATCGTCAGCCGCGGCGGCTCGATCATGGCCAAGTGGTGCCTGGCGCACCACAGGGAGAACTTCCTGTACACCCACTTCGAGGAGATCTGCGGGATCATGAAGGCCTACGACGTGGCCTTCTCGCTGGGCGACGGTCTGCGCCCGGGCAGCATCGCCGATGCCAACGACGAGGCGCAGTTCGCCGAGCTGGAGACACTGGGCGAGCTGACGAGGATCGCCTGGAAGCATGACGTGCAGGTGATGGTCGAGGGACCTGGCCACGTGCCGATGCAGCTGATCCGGGAGAACATGGACCGGCAGCTGCGCGTCTGCGGCGAGGCGCCGTTCTACACCCTGGGCCCGCTGGTCACCGACATCTCGCCCGGCTACGACCACATCGCCTCGGCGATCGGCGCGGCGATGATCGGCTGGTTCGGCACCGCGATGCTGTGCTACGTCACGCCCAAGGAACACCTGGGCCTGCCCAACCGCGAGGACGTGCGCGAGGGCATCATGGCCTACAGGATCGCCGCGCACGCGGCCGACCTGGCCAAGGGCCACCCCGGCGCGCAGGCGCGCGACAACGCCCTGTCCAAGGCGCGCTTCGAGTTCCGCTGGGAGGACCAGTTCCACCTCGGGCTGGACCCGGAGCGGGCCCGGGAGTACCACGACGAGACCCTGCCGAAGGAGGCGCACAAGCTGGCGCACTTCTGCTCGATGTGCGGGCCGCACTTCTGCTCGATGAAGATCACACAGGACGTGCGCGAGTACGCCGCGGCGCAGGGCGTGGACGAACGCACCGCGCTGGACCTGGGCATGGCCGGCAAGGCCGCCGAGTTCCGCGAGCAGGGTGGCGAGATCTACCGCCCGGGTTGAACCTGCGCCGGCAAAAAAACGGCGCCGGGGGGCGGCGCCTGGGAGTATCGGATTCGAGAGAGAGATGTCGCGGCAGATCCAGGCCTGCCTTGTCTGGTGTACGGACAGTCTCGGCCCGGGCGGCACGCGGCCGTTAGGCGGCGGCAGGACTTCCGGTTGGCGGCGGTTGCGGTTTCGCGTGGCGGTGCCGGAGGTCCTGCGGCCGTTCGTCCCTCCTGTCGCGCCGTTCGCCCGGCGCGGGCCCGTGTTCAGGCTGGATATCGGGGCCAGAGGGCACGATCCGGTGACCAACAGGGAGATCCGACCATGAACGTCCGCACCCGCATGTCCGGCTGGCTCGTGGCCCTGCTCGGCATGGTCCTGCTCGCAGGTTGCGCGACCGGACCGCGCATCGCCACCGAGGCCGACCCCGAGGCCGACTTCTCGCGCTACCGCACCTTCGCCTTCTATTCGCCGCTGGCGGTCGAGAAGGAGGGCTACACCAGCGCGCTCAGCGAGCGGCTGAAGGCCGCGGCGCGGCGCGAGATGGAGGCGCGCGGCTACGTGTACGACGCAGAGAAGCCGGACCTGTGGGTGAACATCAACGCCTACACCCGGCAGCGCACCGACGTGAGCACGATCCCGTCGGTGGACTACGCCTTCTACTACAGCTACCGGGCGCGCGCGTACTACGCGGTGCCGTTCTGGTACGACCGCGCCACCGTGCACCGCTACACCGAAGGCACGATCAACGTGGACCTGGTGGACGTCGCCCGCAACCGCCTGGTCTGGGAGGGCGTGGCCGTGGGCCGCGTTTCCGGGAAGACGAAGGATCCGGCCGAGCGCAACGCCAGGATCGATTCGGCGATGTCCGAGATCTTCGCGCGCTACCCGTACCGCGCGGGATACGTGCCGCCCGCCGCGATGCTCTGACCGGCCCGCTCCAGGGCGTGGAAACGGAAAAAGGCAGGCCACGGGCCTGCCTTTTTCCTTGCCCGCCTGCCGCGGGCGGTTTCCGGGGGTCAGGCCTCGGGCCTGTCTCCGGCGGCGTAGCGTTCGATCGCCTGGGCGAGGATCCGCCGGGCTTCCTCCGCGTTGCCCCAGCCGTCGATCCGGACCCACTTGCCCTTCTCGAGGTCCTTGTAGTGCTCGAAGAAGTGGCCGATGCGCTCCAGCCAGTGGCGGCTGACCTGCTCGATGTCCTCGATGTGGGCGTAGCCGTTGAACACCTTGGGCACGGGGACCGCGACCAGCTTCTCGTCGCTGCCGGCCTCGTCGGTCATCTTCAGCACGCCCACCGGGCGGCAGCGGATGACCGAGCCCGGGACCAGCGGCAGCGGCAGGATCACCAGCACGTCGGCCGGGTCGCCGTCGCCGCAGAGGGTGCGCGGCACGTAGCCGTAATTGCACGGGTAGCGCATCGGGGTGGACAGCACGCGGTCGACGAAGATCGCGCCGCTTTCCTTGTCCACCTCGTACTTGACCGGTTCCGAGTCCTTCGGGATCTCGATGATGACGTTGATTTCTTCCGGCGGGTTGCGGCCGGAGGTGACGTGGTCGAGGCCCATGTGCGGTTCCTTGCGGGGCGGCGGGTGCCGCCGTTGTGGGGTGGGAGAGGGCGGAAATTCTACGCCGTTGCCTGCTGCGGTGCAGCAACCCCTGGGCCTCCCCGTGGCGCGGGCAGGAAAAAGGCGGCCCGGAGGCCGCCCCTTCCCGGGAGCATGGCAGTCCGCTTACAGCAGCGGGATCAGCAGCAGCGCCACGATGTTGATGATCTTGATCAGCGGGTTGATCGCCGGGCCGGCGGTGTCCTTGTAGGGGTCGCCGACGGTGTCGCCGGTGACCGCCGCCTTGTGCGCCTCCGAGCCCTTGCCGCCGAAGTTGCCGTCCTCGATGTACTTCTTGGCGTTGTCCCAGGCGCCGCCGCCGGTGGTCATGGAGATGGCCACGAACAGGCCGGTGACGATGGTGCCGATCAGCAGGCCGCCCAGCGCCTTCGGCCCGAGCAGCAGGCCGACGATGACCGGCACGGCGACCGGCAGCAGCGAGGGCAGGATCATCTCCCGGATCGCGGCCTTGGTGAGCATGTCCACCGCGCGGTCGTACTGCGGCTTGGCGGTGCCCTCCATGATCCCCGCGATCTCGCGGAACTGGCGGCGCACCTCCTCGACCACCGCGCCGGCGGCACGGCCCACCGCCTCCATGGCCATCGCGCCGAACAGGTACGGGATCAGGCCGCCGACCAGCAGGCCGATGATCACGGTGTGGTCGGACAGGTCGAAGGTGAACACCTGGCCCGGGTTGCTGGCCTGCAGGTTGTGGGTGTAGTCGGCGAACAGCACCAGCGAGGCCAGCGCCGCCGAGCCGATGGCATAGCCCTTGGTCACCGCCTTGGTGGTGTTGCCGACCGCGTCGAGCGGGTCGGTGACCGCGCGCACGTCGGGCGGCAGCTCGCTCATCTCGGCGATGCCGCCGGCGTTGTCGGTGATCGGGCCGTAGGCGTCGAGCGCGACGATCATGCCGGCCATCGACAGCATCGCGGTCGCGGCGATGGCGATGCCGTACAGGCCGCCGAGCGTGAAGCAGGCCCAGATCGCCAGGCACACCGCCACTACCGGCATCGCGGTCGACTTCATCGACACGCCGAGGCCGGCGATGATGTTGGTCGCGTGGCCGGTGGTCGAGGCCCGCGCCACGTGCCTGACCGGGCCGTACTGGGTGCCGGTGTAGTACTCGGTGATCCAGACGATCGCGCCGGTCAGCACCAGGCCGATCAGCGCGCAGGCGTAGATGTTCATCGCGCCGTGCGTGTTGGCGGCCATCAGCTGCTGCGTGATCGGGTAGTAGGCGATCGCGGCGAGCACGCCGGAGACGATCACGCCCTTGTACAGCGCGCCCATGATCGAGCCGCCGTCCTTCGCGCGGACGAAGAACGTGCCGATGATGGAGGCGATGATCGAGGCGCCGCCGAGCACCAGCGGGTAGAGCACGCCGTTGCTGCCGACCTCGGACACCATCAGGAAGCCCAGCAGCATGGTCGCGATCACCGTGACCGCATAGGTCTCGAACAGGTCGGCGGCCATGCCGGCGCAGTCGCCGACGTTGTCGCCGACGTTGTCGGCGATCACCGCCGGGTT
>CALLKI010000096.1 GCA_938008415.1 uncultured Luteimonas sp.
GCCTCGTCCAGGCGCACGTCCCACTCGCGCAGGGTGCGGATCACCCGCTCGTGCGCCGGCGCCGAGCGTGCTGTCACCAGCGCGGTGCGGATCGGCGATGTCTCCCCTGCCGGGTAGGCAGCCTGCAGGTCGTGCAGGGCCTTGAGGAAGCCGCGGAACGGACCGCCGGACAGTGGCTGCCGGGCGCGTTCGAGCTCGTGCCGGTGGAAAGCCTCGATCCCGCCTTCGCGCGAGACCCGCTCGCCCTCGTCGTCGAAGATCACCGCGTCACCGTCAAAGGCGATCCGGATCTGGTCGCTGGACTTGCCGCCCGGCGGGGCGCGGTCCGGGAGGATCGTCGCCGCGGCCACGCCGTTCTCGAGCGCGCGCCGCACGGACTCCGGGTTGGCGGACAGGAACAGGTGCGCGCCGAACGGCCGGATGTACGGCCAGGTCGGCTCGCCGGAGGTGAACACGGCACGGCTGATGCCGAGTCCATAGTGCTGGATCGAGTTGAAGATCCGCAGGCCGGTGTCGGCGGAGTTGCGCGACAGCAGGATCACCTCGACCCGGGGCGCCTCGGGCGGCGCGTTCCCGTTGAGCGCCAGCAGCTTGCGCACCAGCGGGAAGGCGATGCCGGGCTCGAGCACCACGTCCTCGTGCTGCCGCTGGTATTCGGCGTAGGCCTCGATCCCCTCGCGCTCGAACAGGGCGTGGCTGTCCTCCAGGTCGAACAGCGCCCGGGAGGAGATGGCGACGGTCAGGACGGGGGTCGGCGCATCGGTCATGCGGGCATTATCGCCGCTCCCCGTCGCACGGGTTGCGACCACCCGCCCCCGCCGGGCTCAGGCCACGAACTGCTCGCTGAGGATCCGCTCCTCGAGGTTGTGCTCGGGGTCGAACAGCAGGGTCACGGTGCGGTCGGAGCACTCGCGGATGGTCACCTCCACCACGTCGCGCACCTCGTGCGAGTCGGCGGTGGCGCTGACCGGGCGCTTGTACGGGTCCAGCACCCGGAAGCACACTTCGGTATCGGCCTTGAGGATGGCCCCCCGCCAGCGCCGGGGCCGGAAGGGCGCGATCGGCGTGAGCGCCACCACGCGCGCGCCAAGCGGCAGGATCGGGCCGTTCGCCGAGTAGTTGTAGGCGGTGCTGCCCGCGGGCGTGGCGACCAGTACCCCGTCGCAGACCAGCTCGTCGAGCCGGTTCTGGCCGTTGAGGTCGATCGCGATGTGTGCCGCCTGCCGGGTCTGCCGCAGCAGGGAGACTTCGTTGTAGGCGAGCGAGCCGACGGTGGCGCCGGATTCGGTTCGCGCCACCATTTCCAGAGGCCGCAGCACTGCCGGCTCGGCGCCGGCGATCCGTTCCAGCAGCCCGTCCTCGCGGTAGTGGTTCATCAGGAACCCGACCGCGCCGAGCTTCATCCCGAACACCGGCCTGCCGAGCCCGCCGTGGCGGTGCAGGGTCTGCAGCATGAAGCCGTCGCCGCCGAGCGCGCACAGCACGTCGGCCTCCTCCGGCTCGCACTGTCCGTGCCGGGCCGCGAGCGCCTGCAGCGCCGTCTGGGCCTCGGGTGCCTGGCTGGCGAGGAATGCGATGCGTGGGCTGCCCATCATCCGGTTCCCTGCGGCATGCGGCCAGCATAGCGCAGGCGGGGGATGCCGGGACCGGCATCCCCCGCTCCTGGCCGGCGATCAGCCGCGCTGCGCCAGCTGCGACAGGCGCTGCACCGCGACCGAGGCGGTCGGGTAGTCGAGCGTCTTCTGCGCGGCCAGCTCGTTGAGCATGGCCAGGGTGAAGCGCAGCGCCGGGTCGTCGCGCCCGATCCAGCGGGCCACCTTCTCGTCGGCGGTGCCGCCCGGCATCCGCAGCACCTGGCCGACGATGGCGCGGTGCTGGTGCGCCAGCTCGTCGCGCAGCACACCGCGCGCGACCGCGTGCCAGCGCCCGTCCACCACCAGCCGGTCGATCTGCTCGGCCAGCCACGGCAGGTTGAGCGCCTCGCCCACGCGGAAGTGCACGCGCGCGACCTCGACCGGCTTCTGCCTGCGCTCGGCGGCCAGCTCGATGATGTCGCAGCAGGCCTCCAGGTACGGCAGCGCGGCCAGCTGCCCGGCGAGCGGGCGCGGGACGCCCTTCTCCAGCCATTCGCGCAGGCTGGCCTCGTAGCCCGGGCGCTGCGACGGCGCCAGGATGTTCTCGCCCTCGCGGATCTGGCGGAAGCCGTCGTGGTAGCGCTCGACCGCGGTGGTGATGTCCGGGATCGCGCCCGGGCGCGAGAGCAGCCAGCGCGTGAACGAGCGCTGCAGGTTCCAGATCACCTGCAGGGCGTCGACCTGCACCGACTCCCGCACCTTGCCGTCGAGCGCGTCGATCTGCTGCCACAGCTGGCGGGCGTCCAGGGTCTCGCGGGTGATGGTGAAGGCCTTGGCCACCTCGCCGGTGCTGCGGCCGCTGTCCTCCTGCATGCGCAGCAGGAAGGTCGCGCCCATGCGGTTGATCATCGTGTTGGTGACCGCGGTCGCGATGATCTCCCGCTTCAGCGGGTGCTTCTCCATCTCCTTCGCGTACTTCTGCTGCAACGGCCTGGGGAAGTAGCGCAGCAGCTCCTTGGACAGGTACGGGTCCTCCGGCACGTCGGACTGCAGCAGCTGGTCGAAGGCGACCAGCTTCGAGTACGACAGCAGCACCGCCAGCTCCGGCCGGGTCAGCCCCAGCCCCCTGGCCTTGCGCTCGGCGATCTCGGCGTCGGAGGGCAGCGACTCGATCTGGCGGTCGAGCAACCCCTGCGCCTCGAGGGTGCGGATGAAGTGCTGCTTCGAGCCGAGCCGGGCCACGCTCATCCGCTCCATCAGGCTGAGCGCCTGGTTCTGGCGGTAGTTGTCCCACAGCACCAGCCGCGCGACCTCGTCGGTCATCGAGGCGAGCAGCCTGTTGCGGGCCTCCATCTTCAGCTTGCCGCGGCGCACCTGCTCGTTGAGCAGGATCTTGATGTTGACCTCGTGGTCGGAGGTGTCCACGCCGGCGGAGTTGTCGATGAAGTCGGTGTTGAGCAGCACCCCGTTGAGCGCGGCCTCGACCCGGCCAAGCTGGGTGAAGCCGAGGTTTCCGCCCTCGCCCACGACCTTGCAGCGCAGCTCGCAGCCGTTGACGCGCACCGCGTCGTTGGTGCGGTCGCCAACCTCGGAGTTCTGTTCGCGGCTGGACTTGACGTAGGTGCCGATGCCGCCGTTCCAGAGCAGGTCCACCGGCGCGCGCAGGATCGCCGAGATCAGCTCGTTCGGGCTCATCGAGGTCACGTTGCCCTCGATGCCGAGCGCCTGCCGGGCCTCCGGCGAGAGCGGGATGGACTTGGCGCTGCGCGGCCAGACGCCGCCGCCCTTGCTGATCAGCTTCGGGTCGTAGTCGGCCCAGCTGGAACGTGGCAGCCTGAACAGGCGCTGGCGCTCGGCGTAGGACTTCGCCGCGTCGGGGTCCGGGTCGATGAAGACGTGGCGGTGGTCGAAGGCCGCCACCAGGCGGATGTGCCTCGACAGCAGCATGCCGTTGCCGAACACGTCGCCGGACATGTCGCCGATGCCGACACAGGTGAAGTCCTCGCTCTGGCAGTCGCGGCCGAGCGCGCGGAAGTGGCGCTTGACCGACTCCCAGGCACCGCGCGCGGTGATGCCCATGCCCTTGTGGTCGTAGCCGACCGAGCCGCCCGAGGCGAACGCGTCGTCGAGCCAGAAGCCGTACTCGCGCGCGATGCCATTGGCGATGTCGGAGAAGGTCGCGGTGCCCTTGTCCGCGGCGACCACCAGGTACGGATCGTCCTGGTCATGGCGGACCACGTCGGGCGGCGGCACGACCTTGCCGTTGACGATGTTGTCGGTGACATCGAGCAGGCCGCTGATGAACATCCGGTAGCAGGCCACGCCCTCCGCCTGCAGCGCGTCGCGGTCGGCAGGCGGGCGCTTGACGATGAAGCCGCCCTTCGAGCCCACCGGCACGATGACGGTGTTCTTCACCATCTGCGCCTTCACCAGGCCCAGCACCTCGGTGCGGAAGTCCTCGCGGCGGTCGGACCAGCGCAGGCCGCCGCGCGCGACCGGGCCGAAGCGGAGGTGGATGCCCTCCACTCGCGGCCCGTACACGAAGATCTCGCGGTACGGCCTGGGCTTCGGCAGATCGGGCACCTTCGCCGAGTCGAACTTGTAGGCGATCGTCGGCTTGAAGCCGCCGTTCCGGTCCTTCTGGTAGAAGTTCGTGCGCAGCGTCGCCTCGATGACGCCGATGAAACTGCGCAGGATGCGGTCCTCGTCGAGGCTGGAGACGCGGTCGAGGAGCGCCAGGACCGCGGCGCGCGCGCGTTCGTAGCGCACCTGGCGGTCGGCACCGTAGGCCTCGATCACCGGGCGCAGTTCCGACATCGCCGCCTTGTCGCCGCCGACGAGCGCGTGCAGCTGCACGGCCAGGCGCTCGGCGCCGGCCTTCGCCTCGGCCTTGCCCCTGCGGCCGGCGGCCGGGTCGAAGCGGGCCTCGAACATCTCGGCCAGCAGCCGCGCCGCCAGCGGGTGCTTCTCCAGCGTGGCCTCGACGTAGTTCTGCGAGAACGGCACGCCGACCTGCTGCAGGTACTTGGCATAGCCGCGCAGCATCGCCACCTGGCGCCAGTCGAGGCCGGCACCGAGCACCAGCCTGTTGAAACCGTCGTTCTCGGCGTCGCCGTTCCAGACCCGGGCGAAGGCCTCGTTGAAGGTCTCACCCACGCTGGCAACGTCCACCGGCGAGGACGCCTCGACCTCGAAGTCCTGGATGTACAGCGGGACGCCGTCCACCTCGATCCGGTGCGGGTGCTCCGAGACCACGCGCAGGCCGAGGTTCTCCATCATGGGCAGCGCATCGGACAGGGCGATGTCCTTGTGCTGGCGGTAGAGCTTGAACCGCAGCGTGCCCTCGCCCGCGATCCGGTGCGGCGACTCGTGCAGGCTGATCTCGAGGTCGTCGGCGGAGCGCAGGCGGGCGAGCCGCTCCACGTCGGTGGCGGCCACGGCGGGCGTGGCGCCTTCGATGTAGCCGGCCGACAGCGCGCGGCCGTAGCGTTCGGCCAGCGCCAGGCCGCGTTCCTCGCCATGGCGGCGCACGAGTTCGTCGCGCAGGTCGTCCTGCCAGTTGCGGACGATCGCCGCCAGCTCGGCGTCAAGCTTCGCCTGGTCGACCTCGACCACCTCGCCGGCGCGCGGACGCACGATCAGGTGCAGCTGGGCCAGCGGCGACTCGCCGACCATCACGTTGGCGTCCACGTGGTCGGCGCGCAGCTCACGCTTGAGCATGGCCTCCACCCGGCGGCGGACGTCGGTGCTGTAGCGGTCGCGCGGGACGTAGACCAGGATCGAGTAGAAGCGGCCGTAGCGGTCGCGGCGCAGGAACAGCCGGCTGCGCACGCGCTCCTGCAGGCCCAGCACGCCGGTGGCCAGGCGGAACAGCTCGTCCGCGCTGGACTGGAACAGCTCGTCGCGCGGCAGGGTCTCGAGGATGTGGCGCAGCGCCTTGCCGCTGTGGCCGGTGGGCTTGAGGCCCGACTCGCTCATCACGTGCTCGTAGCGCTCGCGCACCAGCGGGATCTCCCACGGGCGGCGGTTGTAGGCACTGGAGGTGTACAGGCCCAGGAACCGCTGCTCCGCCACCGGCCTGCCCTTCTCGTCGAAGCTCAGGATGCCGATGTAGTCCATGTAGCCTGGACGGTGCACGGTGGAACGCGCGTTGGTCTTGGTCAGGATCAGCGCCTCCACCGGCTCGCCGCTCGTGCGCAGCTGGTAGGCGGCCAGCGACTTCAGCGGGCGGGGGCCATGGCCGCGGACGTTGCGCAGCAGGCCGAGCCCGGTGCCGGCCACGGGCTCGAGGTATTCCTCGCCGCCCTGCCGGCGCACGTGGTACTCGCGGTAGCCGAGGAAGGTGAAGTGGTCGTTCGCGGCCCAGCGCAGGAATTCCTGCGCCTCGCGGCGGGCGGCGTCGGACACCGGCAGGCGGCGCGAGGCCAGGTCCGCCGCGGCCTGCATCATCTTCTCGCGCATCGGCGCCCAGTCGGCCACGATCACGCGCACGTCGTCGAGCACGCTGCGCAGCATCGCCTCGATCGCCGCGCCGCTCTCGGCGGTCTGGCGGTCGATCTCCAGGTGCATGACCGACTCGGCGGCACCCTCGCCGACCGCGAGCAGCCGGCCGGCGCGGTCGCGCGACATGTGGATCACAGGGTGGCCCAGCACGTGCACGCCGACGCCCTGCTCGGCCAGCGCCATGGTCACCGAGTCGACCAGGAACGGCATGTCGTCGTTGACGATCTGGAGCACCGTGTGCGGCGACTCCCAGCCATGGGTCTTCAGCGACGGGTTGAACAGCCGCAGGATGGCGGTGCCCGGCTTGCGCCTGCGCGCGAAGTCGAGCAGGTCCATCGCCAGAGCCGCCCAACCTTCCGGCGTGTGCAGCGGCAGCTCCTCCTCGGTCATGCGCCGGTAGAAGTCGGCGGCGAACGCCATCGCGGCGGCGTCCCCCCGGCGCCTGTGGATCACCTCGAAGATCGGCGCCAGCAGCCCGTCGCGCGCCTGCCCGTGGCGGGCGCCCGCGGGCGTGGCCTGTTTCTTCTTCGTCGTGGACGTGGCCTTGCCGGCCTTGCGGACCTTGCCGGTCCTGCTGGTCTTGCGTTGCGTGCTCATGAAGACTTCCGATGGAACGAGGCCCGCGTTCTCACGCGGGCCGTGGCATGGATGGAATTCCCGGGAAGCGCATGGCGTGTGGACGCTCAGCGCGTGGACGCGCGGCCGACGTCATCCTCCGCGGATGCCACGTCGCCGCGATGGGCGGGAAAGGCGGTGTCCTTCCCGTAACGACGCATCGCCATGGTTCCTCCCTCTGGTCGGCGGAATTTTGCCGGATCAGCGCAGCCCCGTCTCGTGGCGGGCGATGACCAGGCGCTGGATCTCCGAGGTGCCCTCG
>CALLKI010000097.1 GCA_938008415.1 uncultured Luteimonas sp.
ATCGACGGGGTGCGCCGCGTGGCCGAGCTGTTCCGCCAGCGCGGCCAGCGCATCGACTGGTGCATCACCGGCGAGCCGTCCTCCACCGGACGGCTGGGCGACCTGCTGCGCGTGGGCCGCCGTGGTTCGCTCTCGGCCACGCTCACGGTGCGCGGCGTGCAGGGACACGTGGCCTACCCGCACAAGGCGCGCAACCCGGTGCACGAAGCCGCCCCGGCGCTGGCCGAACTGGTGGCGCGGCGCTGGGACGACGGGTACGAAAACTTTCCGCCCACCGGCCTGCAGGTCAGCAACATCCACGCCGGCACCGGCGCCGCCAACGTCATTCCCGGCGAGCTGCGCGTGGATTTCAACCTGCGCTACAACCCGCACTGGGACGCGCCGCGGCTGGAGGCGGAGGTCGCCGCGCTGCTGGACCGCCACGGCCTGGACTATGAATTGCGTTGGCACCGCAGCGGCGAGCCGTTCCACACGCCGGAAGGCCGGTTGCGGCGCATCGCCCGCGAGGTGCTGGCGGAGTTCGCCGGCGCGCCGCCGGAGGAGAGTACCGGCGGCGGCACCTCGGACGCGCGCTTCATCGCGCCGCTCGGCGCGCAGTGCATCGAGATCGGCCCGGTGAACGCCAGCATCCACCAGGTGGACGAACACATCCGGGTGGCCGACCTGGAAGCGCTGCCCGGGCTCTACCTGCGGCTGATCGAGCGACTGCTGTGTGGCGGGGATTGATCCCGGGGCCGGCCGGGGTCATTCGTCACCGCTGCGCTCGCGCGGGCGGGCGCGATGGTCGTGGCGCATCGCGCTGACCACGAGCGCGATGCCCAGCACCGCGGCGACGAGGAACATCAGCACCGCCAGCACCGGATAGCCCAGCAGCGTGCGGCCAGGCTGCGGGGCGCGCATCAGCTGCGTGGACGCCAGCAGCAGGGCGGCGATCACCACCGCCGAGGCGATGCGGTTGGCGATCTTCTGCAGGTTCTCCATCACCCGCGAATCGTCCAGTCCCGACAGGCGCACCTGCAGGCGGTTGGCGGCGAGCAGCGAGAGCACGTCGGACAGCTTGCGCGGCGCCTCGCGCAGAAGTTCCTGCACTTCCATCGCCTCGCTGGCCAGGTTCGCCGGCGAGAGCGACCTGCGCAGCCGCTCGCGCAGCAGCGACTGCAGGTGCGCCTCGATCTCCGCCTTGACGTCGAGGCCGGGAGAGAGCGCGTCCACCACGCGCTCCAGGTTGAGCAGGGTCTTGCCAAGGAGGCTGATTTCCGGCGGCGTGCGCAGGCCGCATTCGGTCGCCCGGCGAACCAGCTCGAGCACCATGCGGCCCTCGGACGCGCGCCGTTCCGCGCCGGCGTACCGGGCCACGGCCTGCGAGATCTCGCGCACGAAGGCGGGCTCGTCGAATTCCTCCAGCCGCGTGCCGAGTGCCACCAGTTCGCGCGCCACGTCCTCGCCGCGGCCGTCGACAGCGGCGAACACCAGCTTGAGCAGGCGCTCGCGCTGGCGCGGGGGCAGCGTCGCGACCATGCCGAGGTCGATCAGTGCGATGCGCCCGTCGTCGCACAGCAGCACGTTCCCGGGGTGCGGGTCGGCGTGGATGTCGCCGTGCACGAAGACCTGGTCGAGGTAGGCGCGCAGCAGTTGGGACGTGGCCGGAACGGTGTCGAGCTCGGTGCGGCGCAGCCCGCTGATGCGGGTGACGTTGATGCCGTCGATCCATTCCATCACCAGCAGGCGCGGCGTCACGTAGTCCCACAGCGGCATGGGCACGCGGAGCAGGGGGTAGCCCGCGAGGTGGCGGCCGAAGCGCTCGAGGTTCCCGGCCTCGGCGCGGTAATCGAGTTCGTCGAGCATGGTCTTGCGGAACTCGCCGATCCAGTCGGCCAGCCGCAGGCGGCGGCCGGTCTCGGTCAGGCGGTCGGCGGTTCCGGCCAGGCGCGCCAGCAGGTCGAGGTCCGCACGCACGCCCGCGGCCACGTCCGGGCGCTGGATCTTGAGCGCGACCACGCGGCCGTCGCGCAGCACCGCTCGGTGGACCTGCGCCAGCGAGGCGGCCGCCATCGGTTCCGGGTCGATGGCCGAGAACACCTTGCCCGCGCGCACGCCCAGCTCGTGCCCGAGCAGGGCCTCGATGTCGCCGATGGGGGCGGGCGTAGCATCGTCCTGGATGCGCTCGAGCGCGGCGATCCAGCCGGCCGGGACGAGGTCCGGCCGGGTCGAGAGCGCCTGGCCGAGCTTGACGAATGCCGGCCCCAGCGCCTCCAGGTCGGCGGCGAAGCGTTCGGCCATGGCGTCGTCGCCGGCACCGGTATGCGCTTCCGGTTCCACGGCGTCGCCGAGGTCAAGCCCGGCCAGGATGCCGGCCTTGCGGTAGCGCGCGAGCATCGCGACGACCTGCGAGGCCCGCGACAGCTGCTGGAGGGTGTCGTTCACGCCCATGTTCCCTTCTGCTTCCCCGGGAAGCCACGGAGTATCGGCATGGGCCGGTGACGGTTTTGTCTGCAACTGTTGCAAGGCGGTCCGTGGCGGGTTAGCTTCGCCGGCATGGCCGCACTGTCCGCCCGCATCGCCACCGCGAACCGCAATTCGAACGCCAATTCGAATGCGGCGCGCAACCGTGCGCGCGATGCGGGCTTCGACCAGGCGTAGACCCTTACTCCACGCCTGGCGTATGCGAGGGAGCCCGCATCGGAAGATGCGGGCTTTTTCGTGTCCGGGCGCGGGAATCCCTTCCCCACCCCCCACAGGAGCGTCCCATGTGTTCCATCCTCGGCATCTTCGGCCTGCAGCCCGGCGATGACGTCCATGCCCTGCGCCGCGAGGCGCTGGAGCGGTCGCAGCGGCAGCGCCACCGCGGCCCCGACTGGAGCGGCGTGTACCTGGACGAGGGCGCGATCCTCGTCCACGAGCGCCTGGCCATCGTCGACCCGGCCGGCGG
>CALLKI010000098.1 GCA_938008415.1 uncultured Luteimonas sp.
GAGTTCAGACGTGTGCTCTTCCGATCTTACCGCATCCGCTTCGAGCACCGGGTGTCCGCGCGCACCCGGATCGAGGTGGTGACCGAGGGCATCCTCACCCGGATGATCCAGGACGACCCGACCATGGAAGGGATCGGCGCGGTCCTGTTCGACGAATTCCACGAGCGCCACCTGGCGGGCGACCTGGGCCTGGCGCTGGCGCTGGACGTGCAGGCCTCGCTGCGCGACGACCTGCGGATCGTGGCGATGTCGGCCACGATCGACGGCGAGCGCCTGGCCGCGTTCCTCGACGCGCCGCGGCTGTCGAGCGAAGGCCGCGGCTTCCCGGTGCAGGTCGGGCATTTCCCCGCGCGCCGCGACGAGTCGCTGGAGGCGCAGGTCCGGCGCGCGGTCGAACACGCGCTGGCGCGGCACCCGGGCGACGTGCTGGTGTTCCTGCCGGGCCGGCGCGAGATCGGGAGGGTCGAACGCGCATTGGCCTCCCTCCGCCCGCAGGGGGAGGATGGGAGGGGAAGCGCGCCGGCACGGGACGACGCATCCGCTTCGCCTGCGGGAGAGGAAGGCGGGCGCATCGAGATCCTCACCCTGCACGGCGAGCTGCCGGTGGAACAGCAGGCGCGCGTGCTGCGCCCCGCCGCCGATGGCCGTCGCCGCGTGGTGCTGGCGACCAACGTCGCCGAGTCCAGCGTCACCCTGCCCGGCGTGCGCGTGGTGATCGACAGCGGGCTGGCGCGCGAGCCGCGCTACGACCCCAACAGCGGCTTCTCGCGGCTGGACGTGGTGGCCATCCCGCAGGCCTCGGCCGACCAGCGCGCCGGCCGCGCCGGCCGCGTCGCCGAGGGCTGGGCGTACCGGCTGTGGCCGGCCTCGCAACGGCTGGAGCCGCAGCGCCGGCCCGAGATCGCACAGGTCGAACTGGCCGGGCTGGCGCTGGAACTGGCGGCCTGGGGCAGTGCCGAACTGCGCTTCCCCGACCCGCCGCCGCCCGGCGCGCTGGCCGCGGCGCGCGACCTGCTGCAGCGCCTCGGCGCGCTCGACACCGCTGGCACCATCACCGCGGCAGGCCGGCGCATGCTCGCGCTCGGCACGCATCCGCGTCTTGCCGCGATGCTGCTGGCCGCGCGCGACCCGCGGGAACAGGCGCTGGCCGCGGACCTGGCCGCGCTGCTGGAAGCGCGCGATCCGCTGCGCGAACGCGACGACGACCTGCGCGCGCGCTGGCTGGCGCTGGCCGCGTTCCGCGCCGGACGCAATGTGGGCGACGCCCACCGGAGCACGCTCGCGGCGATCGACGCGGCGGCGAGGCAGTGGCGGCGGCGCATCGGCGTGGACGCGTCGCCGCCGGAGGACGCGCCCGCGCACGTGCTGGGCGCCCTGCTCGCGCACGCCTTCCCCGACCGCATCGGCCGTGCGCACCCGCGCGACCCGCAGCGCTGCCAGCTCGCCAACGGCCGCATGGCAAGGCTGGCCGACGACAGCCGCCTGCGCGGCGAGCCGTGGATCGTCGCCAGCGAACTGCGCTTCGAACGCGGCGACTCGCTGGTGCTGCGCGGCGTGGCCGTGGACGGGGACCGGCTGCGCGAGGATTTCGCCTCGCATTTCGTCGAGCGCGACGAGGTGCGCTGGGACGCGGAGCGGCGCGCGCTGGTGGCCGAGCGCGTGCGCCGCTTCGACGGCATCGTGCTTGACGCGCGCCCGGCCGGCCGCGTCGATCCGGCGCAGGCAGCGCAGGCGCTGACCGACGCCGTCGCCGGGCTTGGCCTCGACGTCCTGCCCTGGAGCGAATCGCTGCGGCAATGGCGCGCGCGCGTGCAATCGCTGCGCGCTTGGATGCCCGAGCTCGGCCTGCCCGACCTGTCCGACGAGGCCCTGCTCGCCACCCGCGACCACTGGCTGCGCCCGCTGTTCGAGGGCGCCACCCGCCTCGACGCGCTCACGGAGGAAGCCTTCGCCGAAGGCCTGCACGGCCTGCTCGACTGGCAGCTGCGCCAGCGCGTGGACCAGCTCGCGCCGGTGCGCATCACCGTGCCCTCGGGCATGGAACGGCGGCTCGAGTACGCCATCGCCGACGACGGCAGCCCGCAGCCACCGGTGCTCGCGGTCAAGCTGCAGGAGCTGTTCGGCCTGGCCGAAACCCCGCGCATCGCCGACGGCCGCGTGCCGCTCACCCTCCACCTGCTCTCGCCCGCCGGCCGCCCGCTGCAGGTCACGCAGGACCTGCGCGGCTTCTGGGAACGGACCTACCCGGAAGTGAAGAAGGAGATGAAGGGCCGGTATCCGAAGCATCCGTGGCCGGACGACCCCTGGAACGCGGTGGCGACCCATCGGGCAAAGCCGAAGGGAACGTGATCCCCCTGCCTGGCGAAGCTTCCGGGAGATTTGCCTCCTGTTTGCGTGGCGTCCGCCCCTCCCCCTGTTCGCAGGAGATCCGCGCCACTGTCTGTTTGCGAGGGATCCACACCACTGCCTGTTCGCAGGGAGCCGCACCTCCCACTGTTCGCGGGCATCCGCCCCTCCCCCCGTCCACGGGCATCC
>CALLKI010000099.1 GCA_938008415.1 uncultured Luteimonas sp.
GCGCCTTCCTCGGCGTAGGCGGCGTAGACCTCCTCCAGGCGCTTCTGCGCCTGCAGGATCTCGCCCACGCCTTCCTCGACCGTCTCGCGCACGGTCTTCCCGGGGTCCAGCTCCGGTTCCTGCGGCAGGTAGCCGATCTTGATCCCGGGCTGCGGGCGGGCCTCGCCCTCGAAGTCCTTGTCCACGCCGGCCATGATCCGCAGCACGGTGGACTTGCCGGCGCCATTGAGGCCCAGCAGGCCGATCTTCGCGCCCGGGAAGAACGAGAGCGAGATGTCCTTGATGATCTGCCGCTTGGGCGGGACCACCTTGGACACCCGGTTCATGGTGTAGATGTATTGCGACGACATTGGAGCTCCGGGTGGACGCTGCCATGCCCGCGCTCGGGCGCAGGCATGGCCGGTTCAGGGGATCGACCGATTATATCCCGTGGCGGCACGGCTCCGCCCCGCCACGGCATGCCGGACGCCGTGGTGCCGGGTGCCGGGGGCGGGCGCGGCGGGTGGCGGCATGCGGGGAGCGCGGGTGCGCCGCGCTGCTGAGCGGAGGCTCAATCCGGGACGCGCCGGGATGCGCGCAAATGGTTGCAGGAAGCCTGGATTCAGCAACGGCGGACGATAGTCGTCGGCAACGGATTCCCTGTGGTCACGGAGGACGGCGGGTTCTTCGGAGGACACCATGAACAAGACACTGAAATGGGGTGCGGTCCTGATGCTGTCGCTGGCGACCGTCGCCGCCCCGGCGATGGCGGCGGACCGGGGGCGTCCCGGCCATCGCGGCCCTGACCGCCACGCCACCCAGCGCCACGACCGCCGCGACAACGCGCTCCACCGCAAGATGTACGCCCAGGCGGCCCGCCACGACCGTCGCCATGCCCCGCCGCCCGTGGCCCACCATCGTCCGGTCGTCCACCACCGCCCGGCGGTCCGGCACGTCGTCCATCGCCCGGCCCCGCACCACCACCCTGGCCCGCGCTGGGCCCGCGGCGGCTACGTGCACCACTACCGCCAGCCGGTGTACGTGGTCCACGACTACCACGTCCACGGCCTGCACCATCCGCCGCACGGCTACCGCTGGTACCGGGACGACTACGGCGACTTCCTGCTGGTCGCCGTCGCCACCGGCCTGATCGTGGACCTGATCCTGCACCACTGACCGGCCGCCGCGGCCGGCATGGACGGGGCGCGCCGGCGGCGCGCCCCGTCCCGTTTCCGGGCCCGGGCGGGGCGCAACCGGTACAATCGGCGTATCCCTCCCACGTCCCGGAGCGCCGATGTTCCCCCGCGATGCCCGTATCGAAGGCTACGACCCCGAACTTGCCGCGGCGATCGCGGCCGAACGCCGCCGCCAGGAAGACCACGTCGAGCTGATCGCCTCGGAAAACTACGCCAGCCCGCGGGTACTGGAAGCCCAGGGCAGCGTGCTGACCAACAAGTACGCGGAAGGGTACCCGGGCAAGCGTTACTACGGCGGCTGCGAGCACGTGGACGTGGCCGAGCAGCTGGCCATCGACCGCGCGAGGCAGCTGTTCGGCGCCGACTACGCCAACGTGCAGCCGCACTCCGGCTCCCAGGCCAACCAGGCCGTGTACTTCGCCCTGCTGCAGCCCGGCGACACGATCCTGGGCATGTCGCTGGCGCACGGCGGCCACCTGACCCACGGCGCCAAGGTCAACGCCTCGGGCAAGCTGTTCAACGCGGTGCAGTACGGCGTCAACGGTGACGGCCTGATCGACTACGACGAGGTCGAGAAGCTGGCGCTGGAGCACCGGCCGAAGATGGTGGTGGCGGGCTTCAGCGCCTATTCGCGCCGGATCGACTGGGCGCGCTTCCGCGCCATCGCCGACAGGATCGGCGCCTGGCTGTTCGTGGACATGGCGCACGTCGCCGGTCTGGTGGCCGCCGGCGTGTACCCGAACCCGCTCCCGCACGCGCACGTGGTCACCTCGACCACGCACAAGACATTGCGCGGCCCGCGCGGCGGCATCATCCTCTCTTCGAGGCAGGGCGCGGGCGAAGAGTTCGACGGGATCACGAAGAAGCTCCAGTCCATCGTGTTCCCGGGCATCCAGGGCGGCCCGCTGATGCACGTGATCGCCGCCAAGGCGGTGGCGTTCAAGGAGGCGCTGGAGCCGGAGTTCAAGGCCTACCAGGAGCAGGTGGTGAGGAACGCGCAGGCGATGGCGAAGGTCATCATCGAGCGCGGCTACCGGATCGTGTCCGGCGGCACCGACAACCACCTGATGCTGGTGGACCTGATCGGCAAGGGTGTGACCGGCAAGGCCGCCGAGGAGGCGCTGGGCCGGGCGCACATCACGGTCAACAAGAATGCCGTGCCGAACGACCCGCAGAAGCCGTTCGTCACTTCCGGCCTGCGCATCGGCACCCCGGCGGTGACCACCCGCGGCTACCGCGAGGCCGAGTGCATCGAGCTGGCGCACTGGATCTGCGACGTGCTCGACGCGCCGGAGGACGAATCCCTGATCGCCCGGGTGCGCGAGAACGTCACCCGGCAGTGCCGGGCGTTTCCGGTGTATGGTTGAGCCGGCCGCATGAGGCCGGCGGCCTGGCCGGCCGGGGCCTTTGCGACCGGCCAGCCGCAGACCAGCAGGTGATGATTCCCCGATGCGCTGTCCCTTCTGCCAGCACACGGACACCAAGGTGATCGACTCGCGCGCGTCCGACGACGGCGCGACGATCCGCCGCCGCCGCGAGTGCGAGGCCTGCGGCGAGCGGTTCAGCACCCTGGAGACCATCGAACTGAAGCTGCCGGTCATCATCAAGGCCGACGGCCGGCGCGAGCCGTTCGACGCGCGCAAGCTGCGCCTCGGCTTCGACCGTGCCCTGCACAAGCGCCCGGTGTCCGAGGAACAGATCGAGGCCGCGGTGCGCGCGGTGGTGCACCAGCTGCGCATGACCGGCGAGCGCGAGGTGTCCTCGCGGCGCGTGGGCGAGCTCGTGATCTCCGAGCTGCGCAAGCTCGACCACGTCGGCTTCGTCCGCTTCGCCTCCGTCTACCGCGCGTTCGAGGACATCACCGACTTCCGAGAGGAACTCGACAGGCTGGAGCGCGAGCTGCCTGCCGTGGCCGGCGAGACCCAGCTGCCGCTGCTGGGCGGCGGCGACGTGGTGCCGTTCGGGAAGCCCTCCACGCGGGGCAGGAAGCGCTGATGGCGGTCCCGTCCGGTGGTGCCAGCGTCTTTTCCGCCCTCGACCACGAGATGATGGCGCGGGCGCTGCGGCTCGCCGAGCGCGGCGCCTATACCACCCGCCCGAACCCGATGGTCGGCTGCGTGATCGCGCGCGGGGCCGAGGTCGTGGGCGAGGGGTGGCATGAGCGCAAGGGCGGGCCGCACGCGGAAATCGTGGCGCTGCAGGCCGCGGGCGCGCGCGCCAAGGGCGCCACCGCCTACGTCACCCTCGAGCCGTGCGCGCACACCGGCAGCACCGGGCCGTGCGCCGACGCCCTGGTCGCGGCCGGCGTCGCGCGCGTGGTCGCGGCGATGCGCGACCCGTTCCCGCACGTGGACGGCAACGGCTTCGCGCGGCTGCGTGATGCCGGGATCGAGGTCGCGGTCGGGCTGATGGAGGCGCAGGCGCGCGCCCTCAACCGCGGCTTCCTGTCGCGGATCGAGCGCGGCCGGCCCTGGGTGCGGGTGAAGCTGGCCTGCAGCCTCGACGGCCGCACCGCGATGGCCGATGGCGATTCCAAATGGATCACCGGCGAGGCCGCGCGCCGGGACGCGATGCACTGGCGCGCGCGCGCCGGCGCGATCCTCACCGGCGCCGGCACCGTGCTCGCCGACGATCCCTCGCTGACCGTGCGTTTCGACGACGCCACCCCGTTCGTGCCGCCGCTGCGCGTGGTCCTCGACCCGGGCCTGGCGACGATCGCCCGCGGACGGGTGCGCGAGGGCGACGCGCCGACGCTGTACGTGCACGCGCCCGACGTGAAGCCGCCGAAGGTGGAGATCCACCGCGCGGCGGTGCCGGCGGAGTCGGGCGCGCTCGACCTCGATGCGGTGATGGCGCTGCTCGCCGCCCGCGGGATCAACGTGGTCCACGTCGAGGCCGGCGCCACGCTGGCCGGCGCGCTGATGAAGTCCGGCCTGGTGGACGAGCTGCTGCTGTACGTGGCGCCGGTGCTGCTGGGCGACAGGGCGCGGCCGCTGCTGGGCGGCCTCGGGATCACGGAGCTGGCGCAGCGGCTGCGCATGGAGGTCGTGGAGACGCGCCGGATCGGCGAAGACCTGCGCCTGCTGCTGCGGCCGGCAGGCTGAGGGCGGGGAGGGCGATGTCCGGTTTCCACGACCATTTCTCCCCGGTCGCCGGACAGTACGCCGAGGCGCGCCCCGGATACCCCGACGCCCTGTTCGCCTGGATCGCGGACATCGCCCCATCGCGGCGGCTGGTCTGGGAGGCGGGGTGCGGCAGTGGCCAGGCGACCCGTGGCCTGGCGAGGTACTTCGGCCACGTGCACGCGACCGACCCGAGTGACGCCCAGATCGCGCAGGCGCGCGCGCCGGCCAACGCCGTGTTCGCGGTCGAGCCCGGTGAGCGCTGCAGCCTGCCGGACGCCTGCGCCGACGCTGTCTGCGTGGCGCAGGCGCTGCACTGGTTCGAACTGCCGGCGTTCTTCGCCGAATGCGCGCGCGTGCTGCGGCCGGGTGGCGTGCTGGTGGCCTGGGGCTACCAGGACATCGAGGTGCCGGAACCGCTCGCCGCCGCCAACGCCGCGTTGCAGGCGGAGATCCGCCCGTACTGGCCGCCCGAGCGCGCGCTGGTGGACGGGGCCTACGCTGCGTTCGAATGGCCGTTCCCGGCGGTCCCGGCGCCGGCCTTCGACATGCGCGCACGCTGGACCCTGCCACGGCTGCTGGCCTACTACTCCAGCTATTCGGCCACGCGGCGCTGCCGCGAGGCGCGTGGCGGGGATCCGGTGGCGCGCCTGGCGCCGGAATTCGAGCGTGCCTGGGGTGATCCGGAGGCGACCTTCTGGGTGCGCTGGCCGCTGTTCGTGCACGCGCGGAGGAAGCCGTGATCCGCTGGGGCATCATCGGCTGCGGCAGCGTCACCGAAACCAAGAGCGGGCCTGCGCTGCAGCGCGTGCCGGGCTCGTCGCTGGTCGCGGTGATGCGGCGCGACGCGCGCAAGGCGGAAGACTACGCGCGCCGCCACGGCGTGCCGAAGTGGTATGCGGACGCCGGCGCCTTGGTCGGGGATCCGGACGTGGACGCGGTGTACGTGGCCACGCCGCCATCGAGCCATTGCCGGTACGCGCTGATGGCGATGCGCGCCGGCAAGCCGGTGTACGTCGAGAAACCGATGGCGCTGCATGCGGGTGAATGCGAGACGATGCTGCGTGCCAGCCGCGGGACCGGGCAGCCGCTGTTCGTCGCCTACTACCGGCGCGCGCTGCCGCGCTTTTCGAAGGTGCGCGAACTGCTCGCGGCCGGTGCCATCGGTGCGCCCCGACGGATCGAGGTGCGCCTGTGGCGCGAACTGCAGCCGGCGTACCGCGACCCCGGGAACCTGCCGTGGCGGGTTCGGCCGGAGATCTCCGGCGGCGGCCTGTTCGTGGACCTGGGCAGCCACACCCTGGACCTGCTCGACTGGCTGTTCGGCCCGCTGCGGGAGGTGGAGGGCGAGGCGTGGAACCGCGGCGGCGCCTATCCCGCCGAGGACACCGTGCGCATGGCGTTCGCCTGCGGCGACGGGATCCGCGGCAGCGGCGAATGGAACTTCGTCGCCGACCGGTCCCGGGACGAGGTGGTGGTCACCGGCGAGGCCGGGACGCTGCGCTTCGCCACCTTCGCCGAGGCCCCGGTCGAACTGGAGAACGCGGCCGGGGTGCGGCGCTTCGACATCCCGAACCCGCCGCACATCCAGCAACCGCTGATCGCGACCGTGGTGGCGCAGCTGCGCGGCGAGGGCCGCTGCCCGTCCACCGGGGAGAGCGCGGCGCGGACCACGGCGGTGATCGACGCGGTGCTGCGCGGCTGGCGCGCGCGCAACGCTGCGTCCCCGCTGCGCGAGGCCGGCGGGGACCGCCTGCGCTAGAATGCGCGTGCCGGTTCGCCGGCAGGATCAACCAGGAACGACGTCTTCAGGGCGGGGTGGAAGTCCCCACCGGCGGTAGGCGGCAGGCCCCCGGGCCATGCCGCGAGCCCGCGAGCGCTTGCGGCGTGACTTGCCCGCAAGGTCAGCAGACCCGGTCGGAAGCCGGGGCCGACGGTCACAGTCCGGATGGAAGAAGACGCGCCGCATGGCCGCCAGGCCATGCGTCCGCCCGCGCCCTGCGTCCATCCCGGGATCCTCCGCACCCGCGCCCGGCGCGGGCACCCCACGAGGCAGGGCGGAAGACATGTTCACCGGAATCATCCAGGGCATCGGCTCGCTGGCTTCGCGCGAGATGCGCGAAGGCGACGCGCGGCTGCGCATCGCGTTCGGCACGCTCCCGTGCGCGGACATCCAGCCCGGAGAGAGCATCGCGGTCAACGGCGTGTGCCTGACCGTGGTCGCGTTCGACCGGACGCACTTCGAGGCCGACGCCTCGCGCGAGACGCTGGCGCTGACCACGCTGGGTACGCTGCCGGCCGGGCGCGCGCTGAACCTGGAGCGGGCGATGCGCCCGCAGGACCACCTCGGCGGGCACCTGGTCAGCGGCCATGTGGACGGCGTCGGCCGCGTGCTGTCGGTGCATGACGACGCGCGCGCGCAGCGCTGGCGGTTCGCGGCGCCGGGCGAGCTGATGAAGTACATCGCGAAGAAGGGCTCGATCTGCGTGGACGGCGTGAGCCTGACGGTGAACGGGGTGGACGGCGGGGGGTTCGAGGTCGCGCTGGTGCCGCACACCATCGCGCACACCGCGTTCGCGCGGACGCGCCCGGGCGACCCGGTCAACCTCGAGGTGGACCTGGTCGCGCGCTACGTCGAACGCCTGCTCGCCACGCGCGGGGAGGAGGGCGCATGAGCTTCGCGACCGTGCCCGAACTGCTCGAGGAGATCCGCAACGGCCGCATGGTCGTGATCGTGGACGACGAGGACCGCGAGAACGAGGGCGACCTGATCATGGCCGCGGAACTGGTGCGGCCCTCGGACATCAACTTCATGGTCACCCATGCCCGCGGGCTGGTCTGCCTGTCGCTCACCCGCGAACGCTGCCGCCAGCTCGGGCTGGGGCCGATGGTCCAGTCCAACACCTCGCGCCACCACACCAACTTCACCGTCAGCATCGAGGCCGCCGAAGGCGTCACCACCGGCATCTCCGCCTACGACCGCGCGCACACCATCCGCACCGCGGTGCGCCCGGACGCGCGGCCGGAGGACCTGGTGCAGCCCGGCCACATCTTCCCGCTGATGGCGCAGCCCGGCGGCGTGCTCACCCGGGCCGGCCACACCGAGGCCGCCTCCGACCTCGCCATGCTCGCCGGGCTGGAGCCGGCCGGCGTGCTGGTCGAGATCCTCAACCCGGACGGCACCATGGCGCGGCGCCCGCAACTGGAGGAATTCGCCCGCGTGCACGGGCTGAAGATCGGCTCGATCGAGGACCTGATCCGCTACCGCCTCGCCACCGAGCACACGGTCGAGCGCGTGGACGAGCGCGACATCGCGACCGACCACGGCCCGTTCCGCCTGGTCACGTACCGTGACCTGGTCGGTCACCGCCTGCACTTCGCGCTGGTGCGCGGCACCCCGGACCGGGACCGGCCGGCGCTGGTGCGGGTGCAGCCGATGAACCCGCTGGCCGATGCGCTGCACTGGAGGCGGCGCGACTTCGGCCCGCTGTCCGGCGACGTGCTGGCGATGCTGGCGGCCGAGGGTACCGGCGCGCTGGTCCTGCTCGACGAGCCGGTCGAGCCGGCGCGCCTGCTCGAGCGCATCCGCGAGGAACCCGGCCCGGCCGGGGAAGCGGCACGGCCGCCGCGCGACGGCCGCCTGGCCGAGTGGCGGCGCAACGGCACCGGCGCCCAGATCCTGCACGACCTGGGCTACGGCCGGCTGCGGGTGCTGGGCACGCCGCGCCGGCAGGTGGCCCTCGGCGGCTTCGGCCTGGACGTGGTCGAACACGTCGAGGCGGGGCGGGCCGGCGGGCCGATCCGCTAAACTGCACCGCCCACGTCCCGCCACCCGAGCCATGAGCCGCTACGAAGGCGACCTGCGTGCCCCCGCCGGCGCGCGCTTCGCGATCATCGCCAGCCGCTGGAACCCGCGCATCACCGATGCGCTGGTCGAGGGCGCGTGCAGGGCGTTCGCGGACCACGGCGTGGACGAAGGCGCGGTGGACGTGGTGCGCGTGCCCGGCGCCTGGGAGATCCCGCAGGCCGCGGCGCGGATCGCCGCGCGCGGCGGGCATGCCGCGATCATCGCGCTCGGCTGCGTGGTCCGCGGCGACACCCGGCATTACGAGCAGGTCGCCGACGGCTGCAGCCAGGCGCTGATGCGCGTGGCGCTGGACCATGGGGTGCCGGTCGCCAACGGCGTGCTCGCGGTGGACCGCTACGGGGACGCCGAGCGCCGCGCGGGCGGCAGCCACGGCAACAAGGGCGAGGAATGCGCCCTGGTGGCGATCGAGATGGCGAACCTGATGGAGAAGCTGGCATGAACCGACGTCGCCGCGACGGCATCGACCCGGTGTTGCGCGCGCGCGCGCGCCGGCGCGCCCTGCAGGCGGTGTACGCCATGCAGATGTCGGGCGTGGACGCGGAGGGCGCCATCGCCCAGTTCGCGCACGAGCAGGCGCGCGAGCCCGCGGACCTCGCCTACTTCGAGGACCTGGTGCGCGGCGTGTACGCCCGCCGCAGGGAACTGGACGCCGCGCTGGCGCCGTTCCTCGACCGCGCGATCGACGAGGTGGACCAGATCGAGCGCGCCATGCTGCGCATCGCCGCGTACGAGCTGCGCCACCGCCTGGACGTGCCGTACCGGGTGGTGATCGACGAGGCGATCAACGTGGTCAAGCGCTTCGGCTCGGAGCACGGCCACACCTACGTCAACGGCGTGCTCGACCGTGCCGCCGCGGACTGGCGCAGCGTCGAGGTCCGGGCGCAGCGCGCCTGACGGGGGCGTTCCCGCCGGACGCTGCCGCGCCGGGGAGGGCAGATGGAATTCGACCTGATCGCACGCATCCGCGGACGCGCCGCCACGCGCGACGACGTCGTGCTCGGCATCGGCGACGA
This sequence comes from uncultured Luteimonas sp., assembly GCA_938008415.1. GTDB lineage: Bacteria > Pseudomonadota > Gammaproteobacteria > Xanthomonadales > Xanthomonadaceae > Luteimonas. The sequence goes on from CALLKI010000099.1 coordinate 9,179, forward strand.
CGCCGCGCTGCTGCGGGTGCCCGCAGGGATGCAACTGGCCGTGGCGATGGACACGCTCAACGCCGGCGTGCACTTCCCGGAGGACACCATGCCCGCCGACGTCGGCTGGAAGGCGCTGGCGGTGAACCTGTCGGACCTGGCGGCCATGGGCGCGCAGCCGGCGTGGTGCACGCTGTCGCTGTCGCTGCCGGGGGCGGACGATGCGTGGCTCGATGCCTTCCTCGACGGCTTCCTGGGACTGGCCGCGCGGCACGGCGTCGCGCTGGTCGGTGGCGACACCACGCGCGGCCCGTTGTCGGTGTGCGTGGCTGTGCACGGCTTCGCCGGGCCGGGACGCGCCCTGCGCCGCGACGGCGCGAAGGCGGGAGACGACGTCTGGGTGACAGGCACCCTCGGCGATGCCGCCGCGGCGCTGTGGCTGTCGCGGCGGGGCGGCGGGACGACGCCGGCGCTGCGCCGCAGGCTCGACCGTCCGGAACCGCGCGTGTCCGCGGGACGCGCGCTGGTCCCGCTGGCGCACGCGTGCATCGACGTGTCCGACGGCCTGCTCGCCGACCTTGGCCACGTGTGCTCGGCCAGCGGCGTCGGCGCGCGGATCGACGTGGACGCGCTGCCGGCCTCGGATGCGCTCCTGGCGCTGGAGGTGGACGTCGGGCTGCGCCGCCGCTGGCAGGCCACGGGTGGCGACGACTACGAATTGTGCTTCACCGCGCCGCCGCGGGCGCGCGACGCGATCGCCGCCGCGCTCGCGGATGCCGGCGTCGCCGCCACGCGCATCGGCGGAATCGTGGCGGGCGAGGGCGTGCTCGCGGTGGATGGCAACGGCGATGCCTGGCAGCCCGCAAGCCCGGGCTACCGCCACTTCGAGGTCGAATGACCTTCCCCGCACGCAGGGAAGGGGGCGGCGCAGCGCGGCCCCGGTCCGTGCCGGTACGGCTTCAATCGTCCGCGCGGAACGCGTCGCGGATCCAGCGCAGTTCCGGCCGGTCGGGATCACCGCCGGCCTCGACCACGTCGAAGCGGCAGGGCCGGTCGCGGTATTCGCGGTGCATGGCGAGGAACTGCTGCGCGGCGAGCAGCAGCCGCCGGCGCTTGCGGGCATCCACCGAAGCCGCGCCGCCCCCGAACTCCGGCGAACGGCGGTAACGCACCTCGACGAACACCACGGTGTGGCCGTCGCACATCACCAGGTCGAGTTCGCCGTGGCGGAAACCCGCGTTCGCGGCCAGCGGGCGAAGCCCGGCCTGTTCGAGGTACGCGCGCGCGGCGGCTTCGACCCGTGCGCCCCGTTCCCGCGCCGTGGCCAAGTCAGTTGCCCGGTTGCAGGATGGCCGTGCCGTTGCTCCAGACCGCCCACGCCGGCGTGCGGCGGACGTTGCCGTCGGCGTCGATCCGCAGGATGCCGGTGGCGCCCTCGAGGCTGGCATCGCGCGTGCCCGCCAGGTGCTGCAGCCGGCCGCTCAGCAGCCAGGCGTCGTAGCCGAACGCGAACAGCCGTGCCGCCGGCCCGCGCGCGGTGGGCAGTTCCCCGGCGAGGCTGGCGGCGGAAGGCAGGGGCGTGGAGCCGCCGAGCGTCCAGGTCTCGCCCGGGAAGACGATGCCGTCGAGCACGTGGTCTTCCTCCTGCCTGCCGGTGCCCGAGGTGATCTGCGAGGTGGCGATGCGCAGGCGCAGGCCGAGCCCGGCGGCGGAAAGCTGCGGCGCGACCATCCGCGCCTGCGGACCACGCAGGGCGAGCACGGTGGCATCGATGCCGCCTTCGCCCGCAGCGGCCGTGCGCAGGCTGTCGGTCAGGTCCACGGGACCGTCGCCGGTCACCGCCAGGGTGGCGGCGATGCCGCCGCCGGCCGCTTCCAGCTGCCGGCGCAGGACCCCGATCGCGCGCACGGCGCTGTCGTCGCCGTTGCTCAGCACCAGCACGCGGCGGGCGTTGCGCGCGGCGAGGTAGGTGGCGATCGCGGCGCCTTCGTCCTCGGGCGAGAGCGCGAAGCCGGCCACGTTGAGCGGCAACGGTGCGTCGCTGTTGTTGAGCGCCAGCAGCGGGACGTCGGACGGCGCGTGCAGCAGCGCGGAGACCTCGTCGCGGCCCAGCGGGCCGAGGATCTGGTCGGCGCCTTCCGCCAGGGCGCGCGCATGCGCGGCCAGCGTGCCAGCGGGCGTGCCGCCGGTGTCGTAGAACACCAGTTCCGGGCGCTGCCGGCGCTCGCCGTAGTAGCCGGCCAGCAGGCCGTCGCGCACCGACGCCGCGGCGGTCGCCAGCTGCCCGGTCATCGGCAGCAGCACGGCCAGCCGGCGCGGCGGGCGGTAGCCGTCATGGTCGGCGGGCGGGCGGGTGTCGTCGAACCGCCAGTGGGCCAGCTGCGGTTCCGGTTCGGGCACCGCCGGCCCGGCAGGCGTGGTCACTTCCACGCTCGCACATCCGGCCAGCGCCAGGGCCAGGCAGGCGGTGAAGATCCCTTTCGCCGAAATGCGCATGGGCGGCTCCCTGCGGGACAATGACCCCGATTCTACCTTTGCGCCCGTGGAGAGACGATGGCCGCCCCGGAACGAGAACACGCCCCCGGCATCCTGCACGTCGTGGCCACGCCGATCGGCAACCTCGGCGATCTCCCGCCGCGCGCGCTGGACGTGCTGCGCACGGTGGACGCGGTCTGCGCGGAGGACACCCGCCGCACCGGCCAGTTGCTCGCGCATTTCGGCGTGTCCGCGCCGCAGGTGGCCGTGCACGAGCACAACGAGGCTGCCGTGGTGCCGCGGCTGGTCGAGCGGCTGCTTGGCGGCGAGTCGCTGGCGCTGGTCAGCGACGCGGGCACGCCGCTGGTCAGCGACCCGGGCTACCGGCTGGTGCGCGCCGCGCGTGCCGCGGGCGTGCGGGTCAGCCCGGTGCCGGGCGCCTGTGCCGCGATCGCCGCGTTGAGCGTGGCCGGGCTGCCCAGCGACCGGTTCGCCTTCGAGGGCTTCCTGCCGGCGAAGGCCACGGCCCGGCGCGAGCGCCTGCGCGAACTGGCCGGCGAGGCGCGCACGCTCGTCTTCTACGAATCCGCGCACCGCATCGCCGGGACCCTGGCGGACCTGTGCGAGGCCTTCGGCGGCGAACGCGAGGCGGTGCTCGCGCGCGAACTGACCAAGCTGTTCGAGACCGTCCTCGACGGCACGCTCGCGGATCTGCGTGCGCGGGTGGAGGCCGATCCGGACCAGCGCAAGGGCGAGTTCGTGCTCGTCGTCGCCGGGGCGGGGGAAGACGCCGATGCCCGGCTCGCCGAGGGCCGCCGCGTGTACGCGTTGCTTTGCGAGCACCTGCCGCCGTCCACCGCGGCGAAGCTGGCGGCCGAGATCACCGGCGCGCCGCGCAAGGCGCTGTACGGGCAGGGCCAGGACGGGCAGGCCGGCTGAACCCTCGCCTGCACGGCGGCGCGCACCGGCGCCCTTCCAGGGCCGTGCCGGATGCGTTGTGCGACAATGCCCGTGGCGGAGTCGGCCAGACAGTCGCGGCACCCCTCGCGGGTGTCGAGGAAAGTCCGGGCTCCACAGGGCACGGTGCCAGGTAACGCCTGGGCGGCGCGAGCCGACGGAAAGTGCAACAGAGAGCAGACCGCCGATGGCCCGGCGCCCCGCGAGGGGAGGCCGGGATCAGGCAAGGGTGAAACGGTGCGGTAAGAGCGCACCGCGAGCCTGGCAACAGGCCGGCACGGCAAACCCCACCGGGAGCAAGGCCAAATAGGGACCCCATGGCGTGGCCCGCGCCGGGTCCGGGTAGGCTGCCAGAGCGCCGCGGTGACGCGGCGCCCAGAGGAATGACTGTCCACGACAGAACCCGGCTTATCGGCCGGCTCCGCCCCCCTTCTTCCTGCCCATCCCCGATCGCATCCCGGGCGCAGGTTGCGCGGCCCGGGCCTGCGCCCTGCCCATTCATCATGAACCGTGACCTGCGTCACGATTCTGGCCGACTCCCGTTGGCCAGTCTCGAAATCTGTGACGAATCAGCATCTTGTGGATAAACGTTGAACAAGTGCGTGAAGAGTCGCGCAAGTCATTGACGTTGCAGGTGAAATTCCCGAACGAAAGTTGTTGACAACCACCTGGCCGGGTCATAAGGTGGTGGCCAGTGGGAAATCGTGGGTAATTGTGGTTTCCCGAGGCTGAAGCCCGCCGCAGACGGGCAACGACCGGGCAGGGTTTGTGTTCCAGGGCGAGACCGCCATCACCATCGACGACAAGGGCCGGCTTGCGATCCCGACCGGCTACCGGGAGCTCATTGCCCGGGAGTGCGGCAACCGCCTGGTGGTGACCTACAACCCGTTCGAGTCCGGGAGCCTCTACCTCTATCCGCATTCGGTCTGGGAGCGCGTGCGCGACCAGGTCAATGCACTGCCTCGCACCAGGAGCGTCAGCCGCATCCTCCAGCTGAAGCTGGTGGGCGCGGCGACGTTCGTCGAGCCTGACGCCAGTGGCCGGGTGGGCATCCCGTCGAGCCACCGCAACGCGGTCGGCATCGAGAAGAAGGCGGTGCTCGTGGGCATGGGCGACAAGTTCGAGCTCTGGAGCGAACAGGCCCACCTCGCCCAGATCAGGCGCACGCTCAGCGACGCCGACATGGGCGACGAGCTCGTGGATTTGCAGCTGTGACCGGGGGCGGCGCGGAAGCCCGGTCCGCGCACCTTCCGGTGATGTTCCCGCAGGTCATGGAAGGGCTGCGTGTGCTGGAGGACGGAACGTATCTGGACGGCACGTTCGGGCGTGGGGGCCACGCGCGCGGCGTGCTGCAAAGGCTGGGGGCGGGAGGCCGGCTGCTGCTGATGGACAAGGATCCCGAGGCAATCGCGGTGGCGGAGCGCGAGTTCGGCGCCGATGCGCGCGTCGCGATCCGGCGCGGCAGCTTCGGCGACCTCGCGCAGTGGGACGCGGTCTCCGGCGGCCTCGATGGCGTGCTGTTCGACCTGGGCGTGTCCTCGCCGCAGCTGGACGTGGCCGGGCGCGGCTTTTCCTTCGGCAAGGACGGCCCGCTCGACATGCGCATGGACCCGGAATCCGGCGAGAGCGCGGCCGAATGGCTGGCCCGCGCCGACGAGCGCGAGATCGCCGACGTGCTGTGGCGCTACGGCGAGGAACGCATGAGCCGCCGCATCGCCCGCGCGATCGTGCAACGCCGCGCGCAGCGGCCGTTCACGCGCACCGCCGACCTGGCGGAGGTGATCGCCTCGGCGGTGCCGCGCGGCCGCGGCGATATCCATCCGGCCACGCGCTCGTTCCAGGCGATCCGCATCCACGTCAACCGCGAACTGGAGGACCTGGAGCGCGGGTTGCAAGCGGCGCACGACGCGCTGCGCCCGGGTGGAAGGCTGGTGGTGATCAGCTTCCACTCGCTGGAGGACCGCATCGTCAAGCGCTTCATCACCAGCCGCGCGAAGGCCCCGCCCGGCAACCGCCGCCTGCCCGAGGCCGGCGGCTTCGTGCCGACCCTGCGCGAGGTCGGCGATGCGCAGAAGCCCACTGCCGACGAGGTGGCGGCCAACCCGCGCGCGCGCAGCGCGGTGCTGCGGGTGGCCGAGAAGATCGCGGGGGTGGCGGCATGATCGCGCGGGCCCTGGCCCTGGTGCTCGTGGCCGCGGTGGTGATCACTGCGATCGGGATCGCGCACGCGCGCCACCGCCACCGCCAGCTGTACATCGAGATCACCCGGCTCGAGCGCGCCCGCGACGAGCTGAACATCGAGTTCGGGCGCCTGCAGATCGAGCAGGCCACCTGGGCCGAGAGCAACCGCATCGACCAGGTCGCGCGCCAGCGCCTGGGCATGCGCTTCCCGTCCACCCAGGAAATCGTGGTGGTGCGCCCATGAAGTTCGTGCGGACCAGCGGCAACGCCAAGCGCCCGCGCCCTCGCGCGCAGTTCGACCTGCGCGGGCGGCTGCTGCTGGTCGGCTGCGCGATGGCGCTGGGTGCGGCCGCGCTGGTGGTGCGCGCGGTGGACCTGCAGCTGATCGACAACGACTTCTACCAGAAGCAGGCGGACGCGCGCTTCCTGCGCGAGATCCCGATCCCGACCTCGCGTGGCATGATCACCGACCGCAACGGCGAGCCGCTGGCGGTGTCCTCGCCGGTGGAGTCGCTGTGGGTCAACCCGCAGCAGATCGCCGACGACCCGGACGCGCTGGCGCGCCTGGCCGGGGCGACCGGCCTGCCGCTGGACTACCTGACCCGCCAGGTCTCGCGCTACAAGGACAAGGAGTTCATGTACGTGCCGCGGCACCGCCGGATCAGCCCGGCCGCCGCGCAGAAGATCCTGGCGCTGGGCATCCCCGGCGTGTATTCACAGCGCGAGTTCCGCCGCTTCTACCCGCAGGGCGAGGTGGTGGCGCACGTGCTCGGCTTCACCAACGTCGACGACCGCGGCCAGGAGGGCATCGAGCTGGCGTTCGACGAGTGGCTCAGCGGCAAGCCCGGCGTGCAGCGCGTGATCCGTGACCGCCACGGCCGCATCGTCGAGCACGTGGACCTGGTCCGCCCCGCGGAACCGGGCAAGGACCTGGTGCTGAGCATCGACCGCCGCATCCAGTACCTGGCATACAAGGAACTCAAGCGCACCCTGCTGGAGACCGGCGCCAGCAGCGGCTCGGTGGTGATCCTCGACGTGCCGACCGGGGAAGTGCTGGCGATGGCCAACCTTCCCTCGTACAACAACAACCGGATCACCAGCGGCGCGCGTGACGCCTACCGCAACCGCGCGGTCACCGACCTGCTCGAACCCGGCTCGACGATGAAGCCGCTCACGGTCGCCGCGGCGCTGGAGAAGGGCGTCATCACCCCGACCACGCGCATCGACACCAGCCCGGGCTGGATCCCGAACGGCAAGTACCGCACCACCGACCTGCGCAACTACGGCGTGCTCGACACCACGGGCATCATCACCAAGAGCTCGAACGTCGGCGTGGCCAAGATCGTCAGGATGCTTGGCGACCGGGAGTTCTACGAATTCCTGCGCCGCTTCGGCTACGGCGAGCGCACCGGCAGCGGGTTCCCCGGCGAGGCCGCGGGCGTGCTGCCCGAACCGTCGCGCTGGTCGGGCACGCACAAGCAGACCATGTCCTACGGATACGGCCTGTCCGTCACGCCGCTGCAGATCGCGCGTGCCTATGCCGCGATCGGCAACGGCGGCATCGCCGTCACCCCGACCTTCGTCAAGGGCCAGCGCGGCGAGACCCGCCGCGTGCTCGACCCGAAGGTCGCCGAGCAGGTGATGAAGATGATGCAGACGGTGACCGAGCCGGGCGGCACCGCAACGCGCGCGGCGATCCTGGGCTACCACGTCGCCGGCAAGACCGGCACCGCGCGCCGCTCGCGCGCCGGCGGCTACGAGCGGCGCTACATCGCCTTCTTCGCCGGCCTGGTGCCGGTGGACAAGCCGCGCTTCGCGATGGTGGCCGTGGTCAACGACCCCGACCCGTCGCGCGGCGGCTCGACCTATGGCGGTGGCTACGTCTCGGCGCCGCTGTTCGCGCGGGTCATGGAAGGCGCGCTGCGGCTGATGGACGTGCCGCCGGACGACATCGACACCTGGCTGGCCGCACAGGCCGCCGAGGAAGCCAGGCGTGCCCGCGCCGCGGGTGGGGCCGCGATGCCAGCGACGGGAGGTGCGCAGTGAGCCGGCAGATGGCGCTCGCGCAGCTGCTCCCCGACGTTCCCGGCATTCCCGCCGGGCTGGTCGTGTCCGGCCTGGTGCAGGACAGCCGCGCGGTCCGTCAGGGCGACGCGTTCGTGGCGATCGGCGGCTTCGGCACCCATGGCCTGCATTTCGTCGGCCAGGCGAAGGCCGCCGGCGCGAGCGCGATCCTGTTCGAGCCGCCGGTACCGGAAGGCGTGCCCACGCCGCCGCCGGACGCGATCGCCGTGCCCGGCCTGCGCGCGCGCATGGGCGCGATGGCGGACGCCTTCCACGGCCGCCCTTCCGCGGAGATGGCCACGGTCGGCGTCACCGGCACCAACGGCAAGACCTCGACCGTGCAGCTGCTGGCGCAGGCCTGGACGCTGCGCGGCACCGTCGCCGGCACCATCGGCACGCTCGGCGCCGGGCTCTACGGCCAGGCCACGCCGACCGGGTTCACCACGCCGCTGGTACTGCAGGTGCACGAACTGCTGGCCGGCCTGCGCGATGCCGGCGCGAAGGCGGTCGCGATGGAGGTCAGCTCGCACGCGCTCGACCAGGGCCGCGTGGACGGCGTGCACTTCCGCGTCGGCGTGTTCACCAACCTCACCCGCGACCACCTCGACTACCACGGCGACATGGCGCGCTACGGCGCGGCCAAGGAAAGGCTGCTCACCTGGCCCGGCCTGCAGGCCGCGGTGGTCAACGTGGACGACGGTTTCGGGGCCGGCCTGATCGGGCGCGTGCCGGCGGGCGTGGCCCGCGTCGGCACCAGCGCGCGCGGCGATGCCACCGCGGCGGTGCGCGCGGCGAACGTGTCGCTGGACGGCGACGGCATCGGCTTCGACCTGGTCATCGGCGGCCGGGCGCACAGGGTGCGCTCGCCGCTGCTCGGCCGCTTCAACGTGGACAACCTGCTGGCCGTCGCCGGCGTGCTGCACGCGCAGGACGTGCCGCCGGCGGAGATCGCCGAGACACTCTCGGCGCTGCAGCCGGTCGCCGGGCGCATGACCCGCATCGGCGGCGACCGCGGCCGGCCGCTGGTGGTGGTGGACTACGCGCACACGCCGGACGCGCTGGAACAGGCCCTGCAAAGCCTGCGCGGCCACGTGCGCGGCCGCCTGGTCTGCGTGTTCGGCTGCGGCGGCGAGCGCGACCGCGGCAAGCGCCCGCAGATGGCGGCCATCGCCGAGCGCCTGGCCGACGTGGTGGTGGTCACCGACGACAACCCGCGCCGCGAGGATGGCGACGCCATCGTCGCCGACATCATGGCCGGCTTCGCCGATCCGTCCGCCGTGACCGTGCGGCGCGACCGCCGTGCCGCGATCGCGGCCGCGATCCGCGATGCCGGCGAGGGCGACGTGGTGCTGGTGGCCGGCAAGGGCCACGAGCCCTACCAGGAGATCGACGGCGTGCGCCACCCGTTCGACGACGCCCGGGTGGCGCGCGAGGCGCTGGAGGGGAAGGCATGATCCCGCTGCCGCTCTCGCGCATCGCGCAGTGGACCAACGGCCGCCTCGTCGGCGGCGACGTGCTGATCGACGCGGTGTCCACCGACACCCGCACGCTCGATGCCCGTGACGGCAGCGCGGTCCTGTTCATCGCGCTGAAGGGCGGGAACTTCGACGGCCATGACCACGTCGCCACCGCGGCCGGGCAGGGCGCGCGCGCCGCGCTGGTGTCGCGCGAGGTGGACGCGCGCCTGCCGCAGGTCGTGGTGGCGGACACAGGGCGCGCGCTGGCCTCGATCGCCGCGGCCATGCAGCGTGCCCGCCGTGGCAAGGTGGTCGCGGTCACCGGCAGCAACGGCAAGACCACGGTCAAGCAGCTGGCCCACGCGATCCTGCGCCTCGCCGGCACCGCCTATGCCAACCCGGGCAACCGCAACAACGAGATCGGCCTGCCGCTGTCGGTGATCGACGCCCCGGACGACGTCGCGTACGCGGTCTACGAGATGGGCGCCGGCAAGCCCGGCGACATCGCCTACCTGACCGCGATCGTCCGCCCGGACGTGGCGCTGGTCAACAACGTCGCGCCGGCGCACCTGGAGCGGATGCGGAGCCTGCTGGGCATCGCCGACACCAAGGCCGCGATCTACGACGCCCTGCCGGTGGATGGCACCGCGGTGATCAACGCCGACGATGCCTTCGCCCCGTACTTCGCCGCGCGCGCGCACGGCCACCGTCTGCTGCGCTTCGGCCTGGAGGCGAGCGCGGACGTCACCGCGCGCGACATCGTCCTGGGCGAGACCGGCTCGCGCTTCACGCTGGCCACGCCGGCGGGCGGGACGACGGTGGAACTGCCGCTGCCCGGCCGCCACAACGTCGCCAACGCCCTGGCCGCGGCATCGCTGGCGCTCGCGCTCGACGTGCCGCTGGCGAAGATCGCCGAGGGGCTTTCGACGATGGAGCCGGTCGCCGGCCGGCTGACGCGGCACCAGCTCGGCAACGGCGCGGTGCTGATCGACGACAGCTACAACGCCAATCCCGGCTCGCTCAACGCAGCGATCGACACCTTGGCCGCGGCCGGCGGCGAGAAGTGGCTGGTGCTGGGCGACATGCGCGAGCTTGGCGGCGACGCGGCCGCGCTGCATGCCGAAGCCGGGCGCCGCGCGAAGGCCGCGGGCATCGCGCGGCTGTTCGCGCTCGGGCCGCTCAGCGCGGCGGCGGCGGAAGCCTTCGGCGTGGGCGCCGCGCATTTCGGGACGCACGAGGCACTGGCCGAGGCGCTGCGGCGCGAGCTGCACGCCGGCGTGCGCGTGCTGGTGAAGGGTTCCCGTGGCAGCGCGATGGACCGGATCGTGACCGCGCTGCTGCCGCGCGAAGGGGAGGGGACGGATGCTTCTTGAGCTGACCCGTTGGCTGCAGCAGCTGGAAGGCCTGTTCGGGCTGTTCGGCTACCTGACCTTCCGCGGCATCCTCGCCGCGCTGACCGCGCTGTTCCTGTCGCTGTGGTGGGGGCCGGCGGTGATCCGCTGGCTTGGCACGCTCAAGGGCGGCCAGCCGATCCGCCAGGACGGCCCGCAGACGCACTTCTCCAAGGCAGGCACGCCGACCATGGGCGGCGCGCTGATCCTGATCACGGTGGCGGTCTCGGTGCTGCTGTGGGGCGACCTGCGCAACAAGTACGTGTGGACCGTGCTGCTGGTGATGCTGGCCTTCGGCGCCATCGGCTGGTACGACGACTGGATCAAGATCGTCCGCCGCGACCCGAACGGCCTGAAGTCGCGCTGGAAGTACCTGCTGCAGTCGGTCTTCGGCCTCGCCGCCGGCCTGTACCTGTACCTGTACGCCGACGTGCCCGCGGCCACCACCTTCTACGTGCCGCTGTTCAAGTCGGTGGCGCTGCCGCTGGCCGGCGTCGGCTTCGTCGCCATCGCCTACTTCTGGATCGTCGGCTTTTCCAATGCCGTCAACCTCACCGATGGCCTGGACGGCCTGGCGATCATGCCGACGGTGATGGTGGCCTGCGCGCTGGGCGTGTTCGCCTACGCCTCCGGCCACGCCGAGTTCTCGCGCTACCTGCAGATCCCGTCGGTGCCGGGCGCGGGCGAGCTGGTGATCATCTGCGCCGCCATCGCCGGCGCCGGCCTCGGCTTCCTCTGGTTCAACACCTACCCGGCGATGGTGTTCATGGGCGACATCGGCGCGCTCGCGCTGGGCGCGGTGCTCGGCACCATGGCCGTGATCGTGCGCCAGGAGCTGGTGCTGGTGGTGATGGGCGGCATCTTCGTCGTCGAGACGCTCTCGGTGATGATCCAGGTCGCCAGCTTCAAGCTCACCGGCAGGCGCGTGTTCCGGATGGCGCCGATCCACCACCACTTCGAACTCAAAGGCTGGCCCGAGCCGAGGGTGATCGTGCGCTTCTGGATCATCTCCGTGATCCTCGTCCTCGTCGGGCTGGCAACGCTGAAGGTGCGCTGAGATGGACAACGGCATCCACCAGGCAACCCGGCTCGACGCCATCGAAGGGCGTTACGACCCGCTGCTGGTTGGGCTGTTCACCGCCCTGGCCGCGTTCGGCGTGGCGATGGTCGGATCGAGCTCCATGGCCATCGGCGAGGACCTCGGCAGGGGGCCGTTCCATTTCCTGGTCCGGCATGTGGTGTCCCTCGCGATCGGCATCGTCCTGTGCGTGGTCGCGGCGCGCACCCCGCTCAAGACGCTGGAGCGCTACCCGCAGGGCCTGCTGCTGGCCTGCGTCATCCTGCTGGCGCTGGTGTTCGTGCCCGGGCTCGGCCGGACGGTCAATGGCGCCCGCCGCTGGATCACCCTCGTCATCACCAACTTCCAGGTGGTCGAGGCGGTGAAGGTGATCTACATCGTCTGGCTCGCCAGCTACCTGGTGCGATTCCGCGACGAGGTCAACGCCACCTGGATCGCGATGCTCAAGCCGCTGGGCGTGGCCCTCCTGCTGGTCGTGCTGCTGCTGGCCCAGCCGGACTTCGGTTCGGCGACCATGCTGCTGGCGGTGACCGCCGGCATGCTGGTGCTCGGCGGCGGCCACCTGCGGCGGATGATGCTGCCGGTGCTGCTGCTGCTGCCGGCGCTGGTCGCGGTGGCGGTGATGGAGCCATACCGCCTGCGCCGCATCATCTCCTTCACCAACCCGTGGGAGGACCAGCTCGGCGCCGGCTACCAGCTGTCGAACGCGCTGATGGCGATCGGCCGCGGCGAGCTGGCCGGCGTGGGCTTCGGCGCGTCGGTGCAGAAGCTGTCCTACCTGCCGGAGGCGCACACCGACTTCATCTTCGCCGTGGTCGGCGAGGAGCTCGGCTTCGTGGGCGTGTTCGCGCTGGTCGCCGCGTTCGCGGCGCTGGTCGCGCGCGCGCTGTGGATCGGGTACAGGTGCGTGGAGATGCGGCGCCATTTCGCCGGTTACCTGGCCTTCGGCGTGGCGCTGATGATCGGCCTGCAGGCGCTGGTCTCGATGGGCGTGAACCTCGGCCTGCTGCCGACCAAGGGCCTGACCCTGCCGCTGATCTCGTACGGCGGGTCGAGCGTGATGATGACCTGCGCGGCGATGGGCCTGCTGCTGCGGGTGTCCTACGAGCTGGACCGCGCCCGGCGCCAGGTCGCGCGCCTGCGCGGCGAGGCCATGCAGCCGCCGCCGGGCAACGTGCCGCCCACCGCGCAGCCGCCGATGCCGGTCACCGTGCAGTCGCGCGGTGGCCGCGTGCGCCAGCGTGTCGAGCCCGTCCTGGGCAGCGGGAGGCCGGCATGATCCGTCGCCTGTACGACAACGCGGCGCTGTCGAAGGAGGATTTCGCGCGGGCGTTCCCGCGGGTGCACTTCGTCGGCATCGGCGGCGCCGGCATGAGCGGCATCGCCGAGGTGCTGTGCACGCTCGGCTACCAGGTCTCCGGCTCCGACCTGGCCGACAACGCGGCCACGCGCCGGCTGGCCGCGCTGGGCGCGACCGTGTACCGCGGGCACACCGCGGCCAACGTGCTCGGCGCCGACTGCGTGGTGGTGTCCAGCGCGATCCGCCCGGACAACCCGGAGCTGATGGAGGCGCGCGCGCAGCGCATCCCGGTCGTGCCGCGCGCCGAGATGCTGGCCGAGCTGATGCGCTTCCGCCGCGGCATCGCGGTCGCCGGCACCCACGGCAAGACCACCACCACCTCGCTGACCGCGAGCGTGCTGGCCGAGGGCGGGCTCGACCCGACCTTCGTCATCGGCGGGCAGCTGCTGGCCGCCGGCGCCAACGCGCGCCTTGGCCATGGCCACTGGCTGGTGGCCGAGGCCGACGAGAGCGACGGCAGCTTCCTGCGCCTCAACCCGCTGCTCGCCATCGTCACCAACATCGATGCCGACCACCTGGAGAACTACGGCGGCGACTTCGCCAGGGTGCAGGCCGCGTTCTCCGAGTTCCTGCACCGGCTGCCGTTCTATGGCCTGGCGGTGCTGTGCCTGGACGACCCGAACGTCGCCGCGCTGGCCGCGGACATGCCGCGCCACGTGATGACCTACGGCTTCGCAGGTGAGGCCGACGTGCGCGCCCAGGACGTGGTCCAGGACGGCGCGCGGATGCGGTTCACGCTGTGCCTGCCCGATGGCACGCGCACGGCGGCGACGCTGGCGCTGCCCGGCCGGCACAACGTGCAGAACGCGCTGGCCGCGGCGACGGTCGGCTGGCAGCTCGGCATCGCCCCGGAGACGATCGCCGCGGCGCTGGAGAAGTTCCAGGGCATCGGCCGCCGCTTCAACCTGCTGGCCGAGCTGCGCACGCCGAAGGGCGCGACCGTGCAGCTGGTGGACGACTACGGCCACCACCCGCGCGAGCTGGCCGCGGTGTTCGCCGCCGCGCGCGGCGGCTGGCCGGGCCGCCGGCTGGTGGTCGCGTTCCAGCCGCACCGCTACACCCGCACGCGCGACCAGTTCGACGACTTCGCCAGCGTGCTGTCCGAAGTGGACGCTCTGGTGCTGACCGAGGTCTACCCGGCGGGCGAGGCGCCGATCGCCGGCGCCGATGCGAAGTCGCTGGCGCGCGCGATCCGCGCGCGCGGCCGCATCGACCCGGTCGTGGTCGGCGGGGTGTCGGAGCTGGCCGGCGTGCTGCCGGACGTGCTGCAGGACGGCGACCTGCTGCTGATGATGGGCGCGGGCGACATCGGCCATGCCGCGCAGCAGCTGGCGCGCGAGGGTTTCCCGGGGGGCGGCCGATGAGCGCGTACCGGATCCCGCCGCGCCGCTTCGATGATCCCGCCGTGTTCGGGCGCGTCGCCGTGCTGATGGGCGGCACCAGCTCCGAGCGCGAGGTCTCGCTGCAGTCGGGCGGCGGCGTGCTCGCGGCGCTGCGTTCGCGCGGCGTGGACGCGCACGCGGTGGACGGCATCCCGGCGCTGGTGCGCGAGATCATCGACGGCAGGATCGACCGCGTGTTCAACATCCTGCACGGCAGCCACGGCGGCGGCGAGGACGGCGTCCTCCAGGGCCTGCTCGAGGCGCTGGGCGTGCCGTACACCGGCCCCGGCGTGCTCGGCAGCGCGCTGACCATGGACAAGGTCCGCACCAAGCAGGTGTGGATCGCCGAGGGCCTGCCGACGCCGCGCTTCGTCCGCGTCCCGCCCGGCGGCGACGTGCGCGCCGCGATCGCAAAGATCGGCCTGCCGGCGTTCGTGAAGCCTTCGTGCGAGGGTTCCAGCGTCGGCGCCGCGCGCGTGGCGGCGGAGGCCGACATCGGCCATGCCATCGAGGTCGCGCGCGCGTACGGCGGCGAGATGCTGGTCGAGGAGATGATCGTCGGCGACGAACTGACGGTCGCGATCCTCGGAGAGGTGGCGCTGCCGTCGATCCGGATCGTGCCGGCGGGCGAGTGGTACGACTACAACGCCAAGTACGTCTCCGACGACACGCAGTACCTGTGCCCGGGCCTGGACGAGGCGGGCGAGAGGGCGATCGGCGAACTGTCGCTGGCCGCTTTCCGCGCCGCCGGCTGCAGCGGCTGGGGCCGGGTGGACCTGATGCGCGAACGCGGCAGCGGCCGCCTGCTGCTGCTGGAGATCAACACCGCCCCGGGCATGACCAGCCACTCGCTGGTGCCCAAGGCCGCGGCGCAGGTCGGCATCGACTACGCCGAGCTGTGCTGGCGCGTGCTCGAGGACACCGTGCAGGAGGTGCGCGGATGAACGCGGCGCTGCGCAGGGCGATGCTGGTCGGCGCCTGGGTGCTGGCGCTGGTGCTGGTGGCGCTGCCGGTGGTGGCGGTGCTCCGGGGCTGGATCGGCGCCGAGCGCTGGCCACTGCGCGTCCTGCGCCTGGAGGGCGAGCTCGAGCGCGTGGACCAGGCGCGCCTGCGCGAGACCCTGCTGCCATACGCGCGCCGCGGCTACTTCGCGGTGCCGCTGGCCGAGGCCCGCGCCGCGGTCGAGAAGCTGCCGTGGGTGGAGCGCGCCGAGGTGCGCAAGGACTGGCCCGACAGGCTGGTGGTGCACATCGTCGAGCACCGCCCGTTCGCGCGCTGGGGCGAGGACCTGCTGCTGTCGGAGCAAGGGCGCCTGTTCCCGGCCCGGGACATCGACCTGCCGCCGGGGCTGCCGCTGCTGCAGGGCCCGGAGTCCCGCGTGCAGGACGTGATCGGCCTCTACAACGAGGCGCGCGCGCTGTTCGCCCCGACCGGGCTGGACGTGCGCAGCGTCGTCCTCGATCCCCGCGGCAGCTGGTCGCTGCAGCTGAGCAACGGCATCGACGTGGTCGTCGGCAGCCGCGAGGCGAGGCTGCGCCTGCGCCGCTTCGCGCGCGTGCTGCCGCAGGTGCTCGCGCGCAACCCGCTGCCGCTGGTGCGCGCGGACCTCCGCTACACCAACGGCTTCGCGCTGGCCTGGGGCGACCGCAGCGCCGGCACCGCCAGCGCACAGACGAACACGACGGACAACGGCACGAACACATGAACCGCAAGGGCGACAAGGCTTTGATCGTGGGTCTCGACATCGGCACCTCCAAGGTGGTGGCGCTGGTGGGCGAGTACACCCCCGGCAACCCGATCGAGGTCATCGGCATCGGCTCGCACGAGTCGCGTGGCCTCAAGCGCGGCGTGGTGGTGGACATCGAATCGACGGTGCAGTCCATCCAGCGCGCGATCGAGGAGGCGGAGCTGATGGCCGGCTGCGAGATCCGCTCGGTGTACGCCTCGATCTCGGGCAACCACGTGCAGTGCCGCAACTCCAACGGCATCGTGCCGATCCGGGACGGCGAGGTGACCTGGGCCGACCTCGACCGCGTGCTCGACGCGGCCAAGGCGGTGGCGATCCCGGCGGACCAGAAGATCCTGCACGCGATCCCGCGCGAATACGTGCTCGACGACTCGCAGGACGGCATCCGCAACCCGGTCGGCATGACCGGCGTGCGCCTGGAGGTGCACGCGCACCTGGTGGTCTGCGCGCAGTCGGCCGCCGCCAACATCACCAAGTGCGTGCAGCGCTGCGGCCTGCAGGTGGACGACCTGGTGCTGTCGTCGCTGGCCTCCAGCACCGCCGTGCTCACCAGCGACGAGCGCGAGCTGGGCGTGGTGCTGGTGGACATGGGCGCGGGCACCACCGACATCGCGGTGTTCGTGCACGGCGCGATCTGCCACACCGCCTCGCTGCCGATCGCCGGCGACAAGGTCACCGAGGACATCGCGCACATGCTGCGCACGCCCACGCCCGAGGCCGAGCAGATCAAGGTGCGCTACGCCTGCGCGCTGGCGCAGCTGGCGACCAGCGAGGAGTCGATCCAGGTGCCGTCGGTGGGCGACCGCCCGCCGCGCCGCCTGCCGCGGCAGGCGCTGGCGCAGGCGGTGCAGGCTCGCTACGAGGAGATCTTCGAGATGGTGCAGGCGGAACTGCGCCGCTCCGGTTTCGAGCAGCACGTGCGCGCCGGCATGGTCCTGACCGGCGGCGCCTCGAAGATGGAAGGCGTGGTCGAGCTGGCCGAGGAGATGCTGCAGATGCCGGTGCGCGTGGGCTACCCGCAGCACGTCACCGGCCTCGGCGAGGTGGTCAACAACCCGGTGCACGCCACCGGCGTGGGCCTGCTGCTGATGGGCAGCCAGATCGAGCACCCGCGCCGGCCCGTGCTGCCCTCGGGCAAGGCGGTCAGCCTGTTCCGCAGGCTCAAGACCTGGTTCAACGGGGAGTTCTGACGTGGACAGGCGCGAAAGGACGACAGTGGAAGGAAGGGCAGGGAAACGACGACGAAGAGCGTCGGCATTACCGGCAACTGCAAACGGCAACATCCGATAACCAAAGAGAGGACATGGACATGGCGCATTTCGAACTGGTCGAGAAGGTGGCCCCGAACGCGGTCATCAAGGTCATCGGCGTGGGCGGCGGCGGCGGCAACGCTGTCGCGCACATGGTCAACAGCAGCGTGGAGGGCGTGGAGTTCATCACCGCCAACACCGACGCTCAGGCAATCAGGAACTGCGGTGCCAAGCTGCAGCTGCAGCTCGGCGCCAACGTGACCAAGGGCCTGGGCGCGGGCGCCAACCCCGAGGTCGGCCGCCAGGCCGCGCTCGAGGACCGCGAGCGCATCATCGAGGCGCTCGAGGGCGCCGACATGGTGTTCATCACCGCCGGCATGGGCGGCGGCACCGGCACCGGCGCGGCGCCGGTGGTGGCGCAGCTGGCCAA
>CALLKI010000100.1 GCA_938008415.1 uncultured Luteimonas sp.
TGACCCCGGCCGAGTACCGCCAACGCGTCGCCGGAAGTTCTACTTTTGAAATGCCTGCTTGACGGGGAAGCTTACGGGCGGACCGCGCACGATATGCGTCCTGTGGCCGGCCATATCAGCCGGGGCTTCACGATGATGGATGAATCCGGGCGTTGTCCCGCCGGCGACACGTGCCGGTGCGCCGGCGCTCAGCCCGCGCCCACCTGCGCCAGCCAGTCCTGCAGGTTGTAGTAGTTCGTCACCCGCGCGATGCGGCCCTCACCGCCGGACCATGCGATGTCGAAGAACGCGCCGCCCGGCAGCACGTAACGCTGGCCGCTGGCCGGCGGCAGGCCCTCGTCGGTGGACAGGTATTCGCCGTGGACCACGTATTCGGCGGCGGCGCGGGTGCCGTCGGGCGAGGCCAGCACTGTGATGTCGTGCAGCTGTTCGCGATAGCAGCGCGCCATCCGCCGCAGGAACGCGGCGAAGGCGTCGCGCCCGGTCTCGCGCGGGCCCTGGTTGAGGTCGTGGACGACGTCGTCGGTGAGCAGGGACAGCATGCCGTCCCAGTCGCCGCGGTTGAACGCGGCGTAGTAGGCGGTCACCAGGGCGATGGCGGAATCGTGCATGGGGATACCGGGTCGGGAGGGAAGGGGTCAGTTCGGGTCCACGAACAGGTCGCGGTGGAAGAAGTAGGTTTCGCGCGCGAGGAACTCCAGGCGCGTGCGCAGCGAGCGGAAGCGGCTGTTGGGCGTGGGCGAGCCCAGCGCGTCGATGCCGAGCCTGCGGCACAGGCGCAGCGCGCGCGCCATGTGCTGCGGGTCGCTGACCACGATCACGCGCCGGATGTCGTGCTCCAGCATCAGTCGCCGTGCCTCGCGCAGGTTCGAGTAGGTGGTGCGCGAAGTGGACTCGATCAGGATGGCGTCCTCCGGGACGCCGGCGCGCAGCGCGTAGCGGCGCGCGACCTGCGATTCGGAGAAGCGCGCTCGGCTGCCGCCGTAGCCGCCGGTGAAGATCAGCTTCGGCGCCAGCCCGCGGCGGTACAGGGCGATGCCGTGCTCGATGCGCGCGGCGAACACTGGCGAGGGTTGCGCGTCGTAGGCGGCCGCCCCGAGCACGACGATGGCGTCCGCGGGCGCGGCCTCGTCGCGCTGGCCGACGTGGTGGATGTAGGCGGCCACGCCCGCCAGCCAGGCCACGAGGGCCAGCAGCAGGCCCAGCGCCCAGCGCAGGAACCGCCCGCGGCGTTGCCGGCCTCGCCTCACCATGGCAGCGCGTCCAGGTCGAGGTTGCCGCCGGTGAGGATCACGCCGACGCGCATCCCGGCGAAGCGGTCGCGGTTGGCCAGCACCGCGGCCAGCGCGATGGCGGAGGACGGTTCCACCAGCGCCTTGGCGCGCTGGTACAGCAGCCGCATCGCAGCCACGGTGTCGGCGTCCCCGACGGCGAGGACTTCGGCGCCGTGCGCGCGCAGGATCTCGAAGTTGGGTTCGCCGAGCGTGCCGCGCAGGCCGTCGCAGACCGTGTCCGGCGTGAACGCGGTGACACGGCGGCCCTCGCGCAGCGAAGCCAGGGTTTCCGCCGCGCCGGCCGGTTCGGCCAGGACCAGCCGGGTGCCGGGCGCGGCGCCCGCGATCGCGATCGCGGTGCCGGAAGCCAGGCCGCCGCCGCCGACCGGCACCACCAGCGCGTCGAACGGGCCGTCGCCCAGCAGCTCCAGCGCCGCGGTGCCCTGGCCGGCGATCACGCGCGGGTCGGTGTACGGGTGCACGAGCCTCGCGCCCGTGGCCCGTTGCACTTCCTCGCACGCGGCCTCGCGTGCGGCGATGCCCGGCGCGCAGCGGTGCAGGATCGCGCCGTAGGCCGCGATCGCGTCGAGCTTGGCGCGCGGCGCGCCTTCCGGGACCACGACGTGGCAGGGGATGCCCCGCAGCCGGGCCGCGAGCGCGAGCGCGCCGCCGTGGTTCCCGGAGGAGTGCGTGACCACGCCGCGCGTGGCTTCCCCGTCGTCCAGCGAGAACACGGCATTGCAGGCGCCGCGGAACTTGAACGCGCCGGCGCGCTGCAGGAATTCGGCCTTGAACGCGAGCGTGCAGCCGGCCAGCCGGTCGATCCCGCGCGAGCGCAGCATCGGCGTGACGTGCGCGTGCGGCGCGATGCGCGCCGCGGCGCAGAGCACGTCGTCGAAACCGGGAAGCGGGGGCGGGGAGGTCATGCGGCGAAAGACTAGCGGATGCGCACCGGCGTGCGCATCCTGCATCTGGTCCGGCCGCGTCCCGTTCATGCGCGCGCGGGACGACGGCTGTTCAGCTTCATGCGCGGCCATGCGGGAGGGTTAAGCACGGATTCAATGCGCAAGGCCGAAGCTGCAGGCGCGAGAACAGGGGCGCCGACCATGAAACGTTTCCGGATTGCCGCCATTGCCGTCCTGCTGCTGGCCGGATGCGCCAGCGACTACGCCTACCGGAGCGGCGATGGCGACTACTACTACAGCCAGCCCGGCTACGTGTACGACGGGTACGACTACTACTACGGCGCCCCGTACAGCAGCATCGTCCATGCCTATCCGGGCGGCTGGTACGGCTCGGTCGGCCTTGGCTTCGGGTACGGGTACTACTATCGGCCGCCGTCCTGGTACTCCGGCTGGCCGTACTACTACTACCCGCATTACGCGTCGTGGTACTGGGTGCGCCCGCCGCGCCCGCACTGGCCGCACCGTCCGCCGCACCATCGCCCGGACAAGCCGGGCCACCGTCCCGATCCGGGCGGCAGCGGCCCGCAGCGGCCCGCGGGCCCGGTGATGGGCGGAAAGCGTCCGCCGATGGTGGTGCGTCCGGCGCCGGCGTCCGGCGCCATGCCGCCACGCCCGGTTCCGTCCGGCGACAGGCCGTTGAACCCGGGCAGGCCGGCGATGGGTGGCCAGCGCCCGGCACGCCCGGCATCCCGGGGCCTGCCCCTGCGTCCGGATTCGTCCGGCGCCGTGCCGTTGGCGCCCGCCAGGCCGATGATGGGCGGCCAGCGCCCGGCCTCGCCATCGCCCGGTGCCACCCCGGCGCGTCCGGTCCAGGCCCGCCCCCTCCCGGCGTCCACCGGTGAACGGGCTGGCACCCGCCCCGTTCCCGCGCGTGTCGGCACTTCCGTGCCGCCGATGGCCCGTCCGGCGCCTGCCCGCGTGGAGCGGCCGGTCGCGCCGGCCCCGCGTCCCGCCCGCGTCGAGCGGTCCGCACCTTCCCGGCCGGCCCACAGACCGGCGGCTGAACGCGAGCCCTGATCACCGGGTCATGATCGTGATTGCGAACTGCGTCGCTTGCGCGAGGGGGAATCTGCCCTCAAGCTATACGAAGTGACCGGTTACGTCGCAATCCGACGTAACCTGCCAATGACAGCGTTTGCCGACCCCGGCGGGGCATACCGGATCCCCCCTGTTCCGTTCCCGCCGGGTGTCGGCGATCTATTCCCCCGGCCTGCCGCCTCATTCCGCCTGCAAGCGCCCTGCAAGCGCCGGGAAAAACCGGGAAAATGCGGGAAAAAAATCGGGGCCGGACGTCCCCCGACATCCGGCCCCTGTGCTTCCCCGCCTCGTGCTGGCCAGCCCTGTTCCAATTCTGGCCGCGCCCCCTACCGGCGCTGCCGAGGGCGGGTGCAACAATAAGCATGCAGGAATCGTGCCAACTTCCCGGGGCGGTGCCGGCCAGGCGCCGGCCGCCCGGAGCCCATGCCCATGACCGGATCCTTCCACCGCTACGACGTGATCGTGATCGGCGGCGGCCACGCCGGCACCGAGGCCGCGCTCGCGGCCGCGCGCGCCGGCGCGCGCACCCTGCTGCTGACCCACAGCATCGAGACCGTGGGCGCGATGAGCTGCAACCCGGCCATCGGCGGCATCGGCAAGGGCCATCTGGTCAAGGAGATCGATGCGCTCGGCGGGATCATGGCCCGTGCGGCGGACGCGGCGGGCATCCAGTGGCGCCGGCTCAACGCCTCCAAGGGCCCGGCCGTGCGCGCCACCCGTTGCCAGGCCGACCGCGCGCTCTACCGCGCCTTCATCCGCCGAGCGATCGAGCGCCAGCCCAACCTCCGGGTGTTCCAGGCCGCGGTGGACGACCTGGTGATCGAGGGCGACGCGGTCCGTGGCGCGGTCACCAACACCGGGCTGCGCTTCGAGGCGTCGGCCGTGGTCCTGACCGCCGGCACCTTCCTGGCCGGCAAGGTGCACATCGGCGAGACGCAATACGCCGCCGGGCGCATGGGCGACCCGCCCGCGACCACGCTGGCCGCGCGGCTGCGCGAACGGCCGTACTTCGTGGTGGACCGGCTCAAGACCGGCACCCCGCCGCGGATCGACGGGCGCACGCTCGACTACTCGGTGATGGAGGAGCAGCCCGGCGACGATCCGCGCCCGGTGTTCTCGTTCATGGGCTCGCGCGAGGACCATCCGCGCCAGGTGCCGTGCTGGATCACCCACACCACCGAGCGCACCCACGAGATCATCCGCAACGCGCTGCACCGTTCGCCGTTGTACACCGGACAGATAGAGGGCATCGGCCCGCGCTACTGCCCGAGCATCGAGGACAAGGTGGTGCGCTTCGCTGACAGGCCCAGCCACCAGGTCTTCGTCGAGCCGGAGGGGCTGGACGTGGTCGAGATCTACCCGAACGGCATCTCCACCTCGCTGCCGTTCGACGTGCAGCTGGAGCTGGTGCGCTCGATCCGCGGGTTCGAGCAGGCGCACATCACCCGCCCCGGCTATGCCATCGAGTACGACTTCTTCGACCCGCGCGGGCTGAAGTCCACGCTGGAGACCAAGTCGGTTTCCGGCCTGTTCTTCGCCGGCCAGATCAACGGCACCACCGGCTACGAGGAGGCCGCCGCGCAGGGTCTGCTGGCCGGCGTCAACGCCGCGCGCCACGCGCGCGGGCTTGAGCCGTGGTCGCCACGCCGCGACGAGGCCTACATCGGCGTGCTCGTGGACGACCTGGTCACCCAGGGGACCAGCGAGCCCTACCGCATGTTCACCAGCCGCGCCGAGTACCGGCTGCAGCTGCGCGAGGACAACGCCGACCTGCGGCTGACGCCGGTCGGTCGCGAGCTGGGGCTCGTGGACGACGAGCGCTGGGCGCGGTTCGAGGCCAAGCGCGAGGCGATCGCGCGCGAGACGCAGCGCCTTGGCGGGCTGTGGGCCTCGCCGAACAATGCCGCCGGCCGCGAGGTGGTGGCAAAGCTCGGCATCGAGCTGGGCCGCGAGTCGAGCGGGCTCGACCTGCTGCGCCGCCCGGAACTGGACTACGCCAGGCTGGTCTCGATTGATGCGTTCGCGCCGGAAGCGCCGGTGGACCCGGAGGTGGCCGAGCAGGTCGAGATCGAGGCCAGGTACGCCGGCTACCTGCAGCGCCAGCGCGAGGAGATCGAGCGCGCGCGGCGCCACGAGGGCACGCCGATCCCCGTGGGGTTCGACTACGCGCAGGTGCGCGGCCTGTCCGCCGAGGTGCGGCAGAAGCTCGAGCGCGTGCGCCCGCAGACCGTGGGCCAGGCGCAGCGCATCCCCGGCATGACCCCGGCGGCGATCTCGCTGCTGCTGGTGCACCTGGAGCGCGCGCGCCGGAACCGGGTGGCGTGACCGCGGCGCGGCGCGCGACTCACGAGCCGCCGGACAGCACCTGGCCCTCGCCGTCGACCACGCGCACGTCCACGTCGATGCCCTGGCGCACGCTCTGGGTGACCACGCAGAAGTCCTCGAACTGTGCCAACACGCGGTCGAGGTTGTGGTAATCGGCGTTGTGGCCGGGCAGGTGCAGCGTGGCCTTCGCCGAAGCGATGCGCCAGCGGCCCTGTTCGTTGCGCGTCGGCAACGCGCAGATTTCCGCGTGCAGCGGGCCGGGCGTGTTGCGGTGCTTGCGCAACGCGAACAGCAGGCTGGCGGCCAGGCAGTTGGCCACCGCGGCCAGCAGCAGGCGCGAGGGGTTGGGCCCGCGGTCGT
>CALLKI010000101.1 GCA_938008415.1 uncultured Luteimonas sp.
CAAGGTCAAGAGCAGCACGCGCAAGGCCGACACCGGCAAGCTGCTGGCCGAGGTCGAGCCCGAGGACCTGATCAAGTACGGCCTGATCCCCGAGTTCGTCGGCCGCCTGCCGGTGGTCGCCACGCTCGAGGAGCTGGACGAGCAGGCCCTGGTCAGGATCCTGACCGAGCCGAAGAACGCGCTCACCAAGCAGTTCAGGAAGCTGTTCGAGATGGAGGGCGTGGAGCTGGAGTTCCGCCCGGACGCCCTGACCGCGATCGCGCGCAAGGCCCTCAAGCGCAAGACCGGCGCGCGTGGCCTGCGCACCATCGTCGAGTCGGTGCTGCTCGACACCATGTACGAGCTTCCGTCGATGGAGAACGTCAGCAAGGTGGTGGTGGACGAGTCGGTCATCGAGCACAAGTCCGAGCCGTACCTGATCTTCCAGACCCCTGCGTCCCCGTCGCAGAAGGTCGCGTCGGCCGACTGACGGCCGGCCCGGCGGCCCGCCGGGGCCGTTGTTGCCCGCCATTCATCCGGACCTACGCGTCGCCCGCCGGCCCCGCCGGCGGGCGCGCTTGCATCCGCCCGCCGCAGGCCCCATAACGGCAGCGGGGCCAGGCCCCCGTTGCCCCAACCGGAACAGGAAATGACTGGAACCGATCCACGAGAGACGCTGGAACTGCCCGTGCTGCCGCTGCGCGACGTGGTGGTGTTCCCGCACATGGTGATCCCGCTGTTCGTCGGCCGGGAGAAGTCGATCCGCGCACTCGACGCCGCGGTCGAGGGCGACAAGCAGATCCTGCTGGTCGCGCAGAAGTCGGCGGACATCGACGATCCGGGCGCGAGCGACCTGCACAAGGTCGGCACGCTGGCGCAGGTGCTCCAGCTGCTCAAGCTTCCCGACGGCACGATCAAGGTGCTGGTCGAGGGCGTCTCGCGCGTCCAGGTCGGCGGAGTGCGCCAGCACGACGGCATGCTGGTCGGCACCGGCACCGTGATGGAGCCGGTGAACAACCGCGACCCGCGCGAGGTCGAGGCGATCGTGCGCTCGCTGCTCTCGCTGTTCGAGCAGTACGTCAAGAACAACCGGAAGCTGCCGCCGGAGCTGCTGCAGACCCTGTCTGGGATCGAGGAGCCGGGGCGGCTGGCCGACACCATCGCCGCGCACCTGGGGGTGCGCCTGACCGAGAAGCAGCGCCTGCTGGAGACGATCGACGTCGCCGAGCGCCTGGAGCTGCTGATCGGGCTGGTGGACGGCGAGATCGACGTGCAGCAGCTGGAGAAGCGCATCCGCGGCCGCGTCAAGTCGCAGATGGAGCGCTCGCAGCGCGAGTACTACCTCAACGAGCAGATGAAGGCGATCCAGAAGGAGCTCGGCGAACTGGACGACTCGCCGAACGACTTCGAGGAGCTCGCCAGGCGCATCGCCGAGGCCGGCATGCCGAAGGAGATCGAGGCCAAGGCCAAGAGCGAGCTGAACAAGCTCAAGCAGATGTCGCCGATGTCGGCCGAGGCCGGGGTGGTGCGCAACTACCTCGACTGGCTGCTCGCGGTGCCGTGGAAGAAGCGCACCCGGATCCGCCGCGACCTCAAGGTCGCGCAGGACACGCTGGATGCCGACCACTACGGCCTGGAGAAGGTCAAGGAACGCATCCTCGAGTACCTCGCGGTGCAGAGCCGCGTGCAGAAGATGAAGGGCCCGATCCTGTGCCTGGTCGGCCCGCCCGGCGTGGGCAAGACCTCGCTGGGCCAGTCCATCGCCAAGGCCACGAACCGCAAGTTCGTGCGGATGTCGCTGGGCGGCGTCCGCGACGAGGCCGAGATCCGCGGCCACCGCCGCACCTACGTCGGCTCGATGCCCGGCCGGATCGTGCAGAACCTGTGCAAGGCGGGTACGAAGAACCCGCTGTTCGTACTCGACGAGATCGACAAGATGTCGATGGACTTCCGCGGCGACCCGTCGGCGGCGCTGCTGGAGGTGCTCGATCCCGAGCAGAACAACGCCTTCAACGACCATTACCTCGAGGTCGACCTCGACCTGTCCGAAGTGATGTTCGTGGCGACCTCGAACTCGCTCAACATCCCCGGGCCGCTGCTCGACCGCATGGAGGTCATCCGCATCCCCGGCTACACCGAGGACGAGAAGATCGCCATCGCCATGCGCTACCTCGTGCCGAAGCAGATGAAGGCGAACGGCCTGAAGGAGGACGAGCTGAGGATCTCCGAGGACGCGGTGAAGGACATCGTGCGCTACTACACGCGCGAGTCCGGCGTGCGCAACCTCGAGCGCGAGATCGCCCGGATCTGCCGCAAGGTGGTCAAGGAGATCGCGCTCGCGGGCCCCGCGCCGAAGAAGGGGAAGAAGGCCCGGCCGGTCACGGTCACGCCGAAGAACCTCGAGAAGTACCTTGGCGTGCGCCGCTACGACTTCGGGCGCGCGGAGAAGGAGAACGAGGTCGGCCTGGTCACCGGCCTGGCGTGGACCGAGGTCGGCGGTGACCTGCTCCAGGTCGAGGCGACGCTGGTGCCCGGCAAGGGCCAGCTGACGCTCACCGGCCAGCTCGGCGACGTGATGAAGGAGTCGGCGACCGCGGCCCTGAGCGTGGTGCGTGCGCGCGCCGAGCGGCTGGGCATCGGTGTGGACTTCCTGCAGAAGCACGACGTACACGTGCACGTGCCCGACGGCGCCACGCCGAAGGACGGCCCGAGCGCGGGCATCGCGATGGCGACCGCGCTGGTGTCCATGTTGACGAAGATCCCGGTGCGGGCCGACGTGGCCATGACCGGCGAGATCACCCTGCGTGGCAAGGTGACCGCGATCGGCGGTCTGAAGGAGAAGCTGCTGGCCGCGCTGCGCGGTGGCATCCGCACGGTGATCATCCCGGAGGAGAACCGCAAGGACCTCGCCGAGATCCCGAAGAACGTGACGCAGAACCTGAAGATCGTGCCGGTCAAGTGGATCGACGAGGTCCTCGACCTCGCGCTGGAGCGGCCGTTGCCGCCCCCGCTGGTCGCCGCCCCTCCCGGCCAGGAGGAGGGCGAGGCAGTGGCACCCAGGGAGGAGGCCGGGCAGGTTACCCAGCCGGGCGTGAAGCACTGATGCCCGGTCCCCGGCGCGTGAGCGCGCCGGGGACCGGGATCCGCGACCTGCCGTGGCCGGATTTGCGGCCGGAGGTCGAAATCACCGGGATCAGCACGTAAAATGTCGCCCCTCCAGTATTTCACCCGGCCGGGACGGTCGCGGGTTTACCCCCGTATGGCAGGTCCGGCCCCATCAGGCGGCATCGCCCGCACAAGGAGTCATCCAATGCCAGTGAACAAGAGTGAGTTGATCGACCAGGTGGCCGATAAGGCCGGCCTGTCCAAGGCCGACGCCGGTCGTGCGCTCGATGCCGTGATCGATGCCATTGCCGACGCCCTCAAGCGTGGCGACACCGTCAATCTGGTGGGCTTCGGCTCGTTCTCGGTCAAGACCCGTGCCGCCCGCACCGGCCGGAACCCGCGGACCAAGGAGACCATCCAGATCCCGGCCTCGAACAACCCCGTCTTCAAGGCTGGCAAAGCGCTCAAGGATGCTGTAAACTGAGCTTCTCCTGAGTTGTTCCCTGACGGGTGCTTAGCTCAGTGGTAGAGCGTCGCCCTTACAAGGCGAGGGTCGGGGGTTCGAAACCCTCAGCACCCACCAAGGGCACGCTGAACCAGAACAACGCGGAGCGGTAGTTCAGCCGGTTAGAATGCTGGCCTGTCACGCCGGAGGTCGCGGGTTCGAGTCCCGTCCGCTCCGCCACTTTTCCCGGGAACCCCGCCTTGCGCGGGGTTCCGTTTTTTCCGCCCCTGGTTCGCCGCCGGCCCGCGGCCTTGGTCCGCCCGGCCATGGCCCCGGCGGAAGCGGCCGCATGCGGTAAACTGGTCGGCTCAGCCCATCCTGCGCCAGACCATGCTGCAAACCCTTCGCGAAAAGACTTCCGGCTGGATCGCGGCCGTCATCCTGGCCATCGTCGTGGTGCCGTTCGCCTTCTTCGGCATGGAGCGTTACCTGTTCCAGGCCAATGCGACCTACGCCGCGAAGGTCGAGGCGCCGCCGTCGTGGTGGCAGTCGGCCCCGTCGTGGTGGCCGGTGTCCATGCTGTGGGAGAAGCGCGAGATCAGCGCGGAGGAGTTCCGCAACGCGTTCGACCAGGCCCGCCTGCAGCGCCGCAGCATCGAGGGTGACGCCTTCGATCCCCGCGCGTTCGAGAGCGCCGAGAACAAGCGCGCGGTCCTGGAGGACCTGATCGACCGCACAGTGCTGCGCCTGGCGGCCGAGCGCGCCGGCATCGTCGCCAGTGACGCGCAGGTCCGCGAGGCGATCGCCCAGGTGCCCGAGTTCCAGGTCGATGGCCGTTTCGACGCGCAGCGCTACCAGATGGCGATCCAGTCGCAGGGGCAGACGCCGCGGATGCACCAGGAATTCGTGCGCGGGATCCTGCAGCAGGCGATCATCCCGTTGCAGCTGTCGCAGTCGGCGTTCGTGACCGACGGCGAGCTGGACCGCATGCTGCGTCTGCTCGGCGAGCGTCGTGACGTGTCGTACGTGGTCCTGCCGCCGCCGGAAGAGGACGATGCCGGGGTCGGCGAGCAGGAGATCCAGGCCTGGTACGAGGCGCACGCGTCCGGGTACCGCGCGCCGGAGAAAGTCACCATCGAGTACGTGGACATCGACGGCTCGACGCTCCCGGAGCCCGTGCTGGACGAGGCCACGCTGCGGGCCCGGTACGAACAGCAGAAGTCGCGGTTCGTCGAGCCCGAGCAGCGTCTTGTCTCGCACATCCTGGTGCCGGTCGAGGCGGGTGCGGACGAAGCCACGCGGAAGGCCGCGGAGGAGAAGGCCCGCGCGATCGCCGCGCAGGCGCGGCAGCCGGGCGCGGACTTCGCCGCGCTGGCACGTGCCAACCCGGGCGACCCGGTCTCGGCCGCCGACGGCGGTGACCTCGGCTGGATCGCGCGCGACGGCAGCATGGTCAAGCCGTTCGAGGACGCGGTGTTCGCGGCCCAGGCCGGCGTCGTCGGCGACCCGGTCAGGACCGAGTTCGGCTGGCACGTCATCCTCGTGCGCGAGGTGAAGCCCGGCATGCAGGTGCCCTTCGAGTCGGTGCGTGACGCACTCGCCGCGGAGATGGCCGAGACCGAGCGCGAGCGCGCCTTCAACGACCTGGTGGGCCGCTTCGTCGACGAGGTCAACAGGAACCCGACCTCGCTCGAGGCCGCGGCGCAGGCGCTGGACCTGCCGGTGCAGCGCCTGGGGCCGTTCGCGCGCGGCGAGGGCACCGGCATCGCCGCGATCCCCGCTGTGGCGCGCGCGGCGTTCTCCGACTCCCTGGTCCAGGACGGCACGGTCAGCGACCCGATCGAGGTGTCGCAGACGCGCAGCGTCCTGATCCGCGTGGCCGAGCATTTCCCCGAGCGCGCGCTGACGCTCGACGAGGTGCGCGACCGCGTCATCGCCGAGATCCGCGCCGACCGTACCCGCAAGCGCCTGGAGGCCGAGGCCGACGCGATGCTCGGGCGCCTGGCCAGGGGCGAGGGGCTGGCCATGCTGGCGCAGGAGCGTGGCGTGGAATTGCATTCCATCCCCGGGCTGGCGCGGGGCGTGCCGATGCCGGACCCGCGTGCCGCGGACGCCTTCTTCCGCGCGCCGGCGCCGGCCGACGGCAAACCGTCCACCGGCAAGTCGCCCACGTCGGATGGCGGCATGGTGGTGTTCACCGTGGACAAGGTCACCCCGGGCAACCCGCAGGAGGCCAACGAGCAGGAGCGCGCATTGCTGCGCATGCAGCTGGCGGCCGTGCTCGGCAACGCGGATGTGGAAGCCCTGCGCGGCGCGCTGCGCAAGGGGATGAAGGTCACTGTGGTCGAGTCGCGGCTCTGAGCCGCGGCAGGCCCGGACACCCGTGCAAACGAAAGCCCGGCATCGCCGGGCTTTCGTTTTACTGCGCAGGGAATTGCGGCGGGGTTATTCGTCGCTGCCGCCGGTCTCCAGCCCGGTCATGCCGAGGATGTTGTAGCCGGCATCGACGTAGGTCACCTCGCCGGTCACGCCGGCGGCGAGGTCGGAGCACAGGAACGCGGCGACGTTGCCCACGTCCTCGATGGTGACCGTCCTGCGCAGCGGCGCGTTCGCCTCGACGTGTCCGAGGATCCTGCGGAAGCCGCCGATGCCCGAGGCGGCGAGGGTCTTGATCGGGCCGGCGGAGATCGCGTTGACGCGGATGCCCTCGGGACCGAGGTTGAGCGCCAGGTAGCGCACCGTGGCCTCGAGGCTGGCCTTGGCCACGCCCATGACGTTGTAGTTGGGCAGCGCGCGCTCGGCGCCAAGGTAGGTCAGGGTCAGCAGCGCGCCCTTGCGGCCCTGCATCAGCGGGCGCGCGGCCTTGGCCAGCGCCGCGAACGAGTAGGCGGAGATGTCGTGCGCGATCGCGAAGTTCTCGCGGGTCAGGCCGTCGAGGAACTGCCCGGAGATCGCCTCGCGCGGGGCGAAGGCGATGGCGTGGACGAGGATGTCGAAGCCGTCGCCCCAGTGCCCGGCGAGGCTCTCGAACAGGGCGGAGATCTGCGCATCGTCGGCGACGTCGAGCGGGAACGAAGGGCCGCCGCCGAGCTTGCCGGCCACTTCCTCGACCCGCGACCTGAGCTTGTCGTTCTGGTAGGTGAAAGCCAGTTCCGCGCCTTCGCGGTACATCGCCTCGGCGATGCCGTTGGCGATCGAACGCTGGCTGGCGATGCCGGTGATGAGTGCGCGCTTGCCTTGCAGGAAACCCATGGGATGCTCGCGTTGTGGGACGCGCCTATTCTGCCATGGCGCGGGGAACGGCCTCCCCGGCATCACCGTCGATCCGCAGCACCTTGCCGGGCCGCAGCACGGCGCGCGCGTCCAGACCGTTGCGCGCGAGCAGTTCACGCACCGGCACGCCGTAACGGCGGGCGATGGTCCAGGCGGTGTCGCCGCGGGCGACGGTGTGGCTGCGGGCGGTGGCCGGCGGCCGGTCCGTCCCCGGGCCCGTTTCCCCGCCTGGGAATCCGTCCGCCGCCGCTGCGGCCCGTGCCGCCTGCGTTGCGGGCGCGGCGTCCGCAGGCGCCAGCACGCTGCGCCCGTGGCGGCCGATCCGGCCGCCGGCATGCGCCGGGTTGAGCCGGCGCAGCAGGGCGGGGTCGAGGCCATGCGCGCGGGCGAAGGCGTCGAGGCTGGTGATGTCCCCGGGCACCGCCATCGCCGCCAGCACCGGGACCGGACGGTCCAGCTGGCGCAACCAGGCCTCGCGGTCCTCGGCCTCCTCGAAGATGCAGGACAGGGCGTGCAGCTTGCGCACGTAGGCGCGGGTGATCGGGGGCAGGGCCAGCTTGCCGTGGTCGGCACCGGCCGGCGGCTGCCCGCTGCGGCGCAGCGCGCCGAGCACACGGTACTCGCCGGTGTTGAATGCCATCACCGCCAGCCGCCAGTCGCCGGCGAACATGCCGTGCAGGGTCTTGAGGTAGCGGACCGCGGCGACGGTGGAGTCGACCGGGGACAGGCGGCCGTCGTAGCCGTCCGTGACCGGCACGTTGTGGTTGCGCGCGGTCGTGGCGATGAACTGCCACAGCCCGGCCGGGCCGGCGGGGCTGCGGGCGCCAGGCCGGTACCCGCTCTCGACGAACGGGATCAGGGCGTATTCGGTGGGCAGGTGCGCGGCGCGCAGCATGTCCACCACGTAGCCGAACAGCGCCAGCACCTCGCCGTCGGGCGCTGCCAGCTGGCGCGGGACATGCGCGAAGTGCTGCCTCCAGCGCTCGCTGGCACCAGGTTCGCATTCCGGTTCGGCCAGGCCTTCGCGGAAGGCGCGGTAGATGTCCAGGCCCGTCCGTGGCACGGCGCCGGGATCCGTCCCCGTGCCGGGGACGTCGACATCCGGGGCCTGCGCACTGCCGGGAGGGATTTCGTCCGGCCCGGCTCCAGGGGCGCCTGCCGCCCCGGGATCCTCCTGTGCCGGGGCCTGCGCGGGCCGGGTTTCATCTCCGGCGCGTCCCGCGGCGGCGGTCAGAGCGAGGCCACAGGCCAGCGCGGCGGCCAGCAGCGGCCGCCGCAGTGTTCCGGGGGGCCTCATGCCCGGAAGTCGTCCTTCCAGCGCCGCAATCCGGCGAAAGTGGCGACGCGGTCGCCGGCGGCCGCGGGGTCACGCGCGGCCACGGCCTCGCGCACCGCGGGGGCATCCACGCGCAGGAACGGGTTGCAGGCCAGTTCGTCGGCCAGCGTAGAGGGCAGTGTGGGACTGCCGGATCCGCGCATCGCAATCACCTCCTGTTGACGGCGCGCCAGCGCCTGGTTGTCCGGGTCGACCACGCGCGCGAACGCGGCATTGGCCAACGTATACTCGTGCCCGCAGCAGACGAGCGTCCCCAGGGGCAGGGCGGCGAGCCGGTCGAGGGAACCCAGCAGCTCGCCGGGCGTACCTTCGAACAGCCGCCCGCAACCCAGACTGAAGAGGGTGTCTCCGCAAAACAAGATGCCGTGGCCGTGGAATGCGACATGGCTCACGGTATGGCCGGGCACGGCCAGGACCTCGAACCGCCGGCCGGCGACGTCCACCACGTCGCCGTCGCCGACCGGGTGGCTGACGCAGGGGATGCGCGGGTCGGCGGGGCCGAACACGGGCGTGCCGGGCCAGCGTTCGAGCAGCGCCGCCACGCCCCCGGTGTGGTCGGCGTGGTGGTGGGTCAGCAGGATCGCGGACGGGCGCCTGCCGCCGGCGCAGGCGGCGAGCACCGGCGTGGCGTCGCCGGGGTCGACGACCAGCAGTCCGCCGTCATCGCTGGGCAGCGTCCAGATGTAATTGTCGGTGAAGGCGGGAAGCGGTTCGGGTCGCATCGCGGGAAGCATCCGGCCGTGGCCTTTAGAATGGGGACCATGCCCGTCCTTTCGTCCGCCGGTCAATCCAGCCCGGTCCCCTGGTTCCGTTCGCCGGCCGGCGCAGCCCTGCTCGACAGCCAGGCCGGTGCCGTCGCCGGCGCGCTGGCCGCGTGCCCCGGCCAATGCTGGCTGTGGTGCGCCCCGGCTTTCCCGCCGGTGGAGGGGCCCGCCGGTGGGCGGGGGCTGCGGCTGGCCCCGGCCGGCCCGGGAACCTGGAAGGGCGACATCGCCTGCGGCCAGCCGCTGCCGCTGCCGGGGGCGACCTTCGCGACCGTGATCCTCCAGCACGTATTGCGTGCCGGCGCCCCGGACTCGGAGGCGCTGCTGGAGGAGGCTGCCCGCATCCTGCAACCGGGCGGCCGGCTGTGGCTGTTCGCGCTCAACCCGCTCTCGCCCTACCGCTGGCGCTGGCGTGGCGCCGGGCTGTCCGCGTCGGAGCCGCTGGCCTGGCGCCGCAGGCTGCGCGCGCACGGCCTGGTTCCGGAGCCGGTGTCGCAGGGGGTGGGGCCGTCATGGCGGGTGCAGGTGGACGCCAGTCTGCAGCATGGCCCGGGCCTGCGTGCGGCCTACCTGCTGCGCGCGGAGAAGCGGGAGATCCCGCTGACCCCGGTGCGCCAGCCGGCGGTGGTCCCCGTCCCGCAAGGCGTGCCCGTGGCATGAAGGCGGTCGTCATCCACACCGATGGCGCCTGCCTCGGCAACCCGGGCCCCGGCGGCTGGGCGGCGCTGCTGCGCTACGGCAGGCACGAGCGCGAACTGTCCGGCGGCGAGCCGGAGACCACCAACAACCGCATGGAGCTGATGGCCGCGATCATGGCGCTGGAGGCCCTGAAGGAGCCGTGCAGCGTGACCCTGCACACCGACTCGCAGTACGTGCGCCAGGGCATCACCGAGTGGCTGCCGAACTGGGTCCGCCGCAACTGGAAGACCTCGGGCGGCGGCGCGGTGAAGAACCGCGACCTGTGGGAGCGCCTGCATGCGGCGACGCTGCGGCACCGCGTGGACTGGCGCTGGGTCAAGGGGCATGCCGGGGATCCGGACAACGAGCGCGTGGATGCCCTCGCCCGTGACGCGGCGATCCGGCAGCGTGAGACGGCGGTGCCGTAAGCTTTGCATTCCGCCGACCGCCACGAACCGATGCGCCAGATCGTCCTCGACACCGAAACCACCGGCCTGGAATGGAAGAAGGGCAACCGGGTGGTCGAGATCGGCTGCGTGGAGCTGGTCGAACGGCGGCTGACCGGGCGCACCTGGCACCGCTACATCCGGCCCGACCGCGACTTCGAGGCCGGCGCCGCGGAAGTGACCGGCCTGACCCTGGAGTTCCTGGCCGACAAGCCGCGGTTCGAGGAGATCGTCGACGAGTTCCTCGCCTTCATCGACGGCGC
Source organism: uncultured Luteimonas sp. (assembly GCA_938008415.1). Classification (GTDB taxonomy): domain Bacteria; phylum Pseudomonadota; class Gammaproteobacteria; order Xanthomonadales; family Xanthomonadaceae; genus Luteimonas. The sequence continues at coordinate 10,290 of CALLKI010000101.1, forward strand.
CCAGCTGGTGATCCACAACGCCGAGTTCGACATTGGCTTCCTCGACTACGAGCTGTCGCTGCTCGGGCCCCGCTACGGCCGCATGCGCGACCGCGTCACGGTCGAGGACTCGCTTGAACTGGCCAGGCAGCGCTATCCCGGCCAGCGCAACTCGCTCGACGCGCTGTGCAAGCGGCTGGGCGTCGACAACTCCCACCGCCAGCTCCACGGCGCCCTGCTCGACGCGCAGCTGCTGGCCGAGGTGTACCTCGCGCTGACCGCTGGGCAGGGCGAGATCGGGTTCTCCACGCCCGAGCCGGTGCCGCAGGCCGGCAACGCGGGGCCGGTGGTCGCGGTGTCCGTGGCGACCGGGCCGCGGCCGCGGATCGAGCCGACGGAAGAGGAACTGGCGATGCATGCCGCGCGGGTCGAGGCGATCCGCGCCAAGGCCTCGCGCTGCCTGTGGGACGAGGCCGCCGTCGGGGTTGCCTGAGGGGCGCGCCGGTCAGTGCCGGCGCACGAGGATCACGGTCACGTTGTCCGAACCGCCGCCGTCGAGCGCCGCGGCCACCAGGCCGTCCACGCATTCCTGCGCGCTGCATTCGGTGTGCGACAGCACCCGGGCGATGGTGGCGTCATCCACTTCCTCGGTCAGCCCGTCGCTGCACAGCAGCAGTTGCATGCCGGGAAGCAGCTCGCCGGACATGGTCTCGACGTTGAGCTGCTGCGGGTCGGTGACGCCGAGCGCCTGGGTGACCACGTTGCGGTGCGGGTGGGTGCGGGCCTGGTCGAGGCTGATCGCGCCCTGCGAGATCAGCTGCTGCACGTAGCTGTGGTCCTGGGACAGCTGCACCAGCTTGCCGTCGCGCCACAGGTACACGCGGCTGTCGCCGACCCAGGCCACCTCGAAGCGGTCGCCGGTCACGCGTGCCGCGACCACGGTGGTGCCCATCGGCAGCGAGTCGTTGCGCCGGCGCGAGGCGCGGATGATCTCCTCGTCGGCGATGCGGATCGCCTGGCTCAGCGGCGTGCCCTGGCGGATCTCGCGCACGATGGTCTCGCGCGCCAGCGCACTGGCCACCTCCCCGTACTCGTGGCCGCCCATCCCGTCCGCGATCAGCCACAGGCCCAGTTCGCTGTCGCCGTAGTAGGTGTCCTCGTTCAGCTCGCGGCGCAGCCCGACGTGGGTGAGGTGTCCGAATTCGATCATGCGGTCCCCTGCGACAGGGGTGTGGCGGGTTCCATGGGGATACGTAGTATCGCCCGTGGGAAGGCCAGGGAGCGTGTGGAAGCCACGGTTCGGGCTCGCGGTCACGGTGTCGCGGGCAGCACCCGCAGCCGGTGGCGGGCCTGCCCGGGCAGGAACGGCGCCGGGCGGCCCTTCGCCCAGTCGTCATGCCCGGCGCCCCAGAACGGCGAGAGGGGATGGCCGCTCTGGCCGCCGGGCATGTGCGCGATGCCGTCGGCTTCGTGCCCGGGCGAAACCACCATCCGCTGCGAGGCGCCGAAGGCCGGTCCCTGCACCCGCGGCATCATGCTGTCGCCGGGCAGCGGCTCCATTGGCATGCACAGCCGGCGGCCGATGAACCTCGGCAGCGCGCCCGACAGCGGGTGGCAGATGCGCGCGGTGTTGCGCTCGCCCCAGGTGCGCGCCTGCAGTGGTCCCGGGGCCGCGAGCTCGTCGCGCACCTCGCGCGCGGCATCCTCGAACAGCGCCGTCCACGCGCCGTAGGCGCGGGGCAGCAGGTGCGCGGGACGCTGCGTGACCAGCGGCCAGGCGACGCCCTCGAACTGGGGCAGGTCGGGCCTTTCGAAGGCGTCGCCGGACGCGGCACGCGCGGGCGCGAGCAGGCCGTCGAGCAGGCGCGCGTGCACCGCCAGCCGCCACGCGCGTACGATGCGGTAGGCCGCGGAGCCGGTGTCGGCATGGCCCGACCAGTCCCGCGCCACGCCGGCCAGCTCCTCCAGCGCCGGCGTCCCGGCTTCCCCGGCGGCCTCCAGCAGCAGGTCCCGCCAGCGGCCCATCAGCAGGGCACGGTCGTCGAGCTGGATCGCGAACAGGTCCTGCTCGTCGAAGCGGTCCTTTGCCAGCAACCGGTCGCGGATCTGCCGCTGGCGCGCGCCCAGGGCGTAGCCGCCGTCGCCGACCCTGGCCAGCGCGGCACCGGAGACCACGCGCGCGTTCGCGGTCCAGACGCGCGTGGCGGTGGGCGACTGGCGCTGCGGCGCGTTGCCGGTGGTGATGCCCCAGGGTGGGCATCGCGCGCCGTCCTCGATCACGAGCTGGCGACCGTCGCAGTCGCCGCGGGCCGGGATCGGCCCCAGCAGCCGCCAGGCGATGCGGCCGCCGGCATCGCCGATCACCAGGTTCTGGGTCGGGATCGCGGTGCGGTCGGCGATCCGCAGGGCGTCGTCGAGATGGCGTGCCGTCGCGAAGCCGGCCAGGCCGAAGTTGAGCGAACCGGGCAGGTGCGCGACCCAGCGCAACGCCAGCAGCCTGCCGTCGGGCAGTTCGTGCAGCACCGGGCCCCAGGCCGTTTCACGAACTTCGATTTCGACCTCATCGCCGCCTGCGACCGCGATGCGTTCGCGGTGCGTCTCGACCTGGCTGCAGGCGGACGCATCCGTCGAGGCAGGCACGTCGGGTCCACACGGCGTTTCCAGTTTCCAGTCGAGGTAGTCGCCGTAGCTGTTGGTGAAGCCCCAGGCCACGTGCCCGTTGCTGCCGACGACCACCGCGGGCAGGCCGGGCAGGGTGAAGCCCTGGACCTCGACGCGCCCCCCGGGCGCGCGTTCGTCCGGGTAGCGCAGGCGCGCGCGGAACCAGATGTTCGGCACGCGCAGCGACAGGTGCATGTCGTCGGCGACGATCGCGCGGCCGTCCGCGGTCAGCTCCCCGGAGACGGCGAAGTTGTTGCTGCCCGGCGCGGCGGCGGGGGCCAGCGGGGCAGGGGCGCCGTCGTCCGGCGCGGGCAGGGCGCGCAGATCCACTTCACCGGGGCCGGGCAGTGCCGCGTCGCCGAAGGGCTCGCCCTGCAGGGGCGCGTCCCAGTCCGAGCCCGGATGGGTAACCAGCGCGAACAGCGCCGGTGGCAGGTGCGGGCGCAGCTTCCACAGCGCCAGCTCGCGGGCGTTGGTCGCGTCCTGCAGGTCGAAGTACATGGCGTAGCCGGCCAGCGCGGAATCGGCCGGCCGCCACGGCCGTGGCTGCTGCCGCAGCAGCAGGTAGGGCCAGGGCCGCACCCGCAGCGCGTCCAGGCCCGCGTTCACGCCTTCGGTGTAGGCGAGCAGCTCCGGCATGCGTTCTGCCGCGATGGACCCGAGGTTCGCCTCCACCCGCGCGCGCATGCGGTGCACGCGGTGGCGGCGGTCGACGCCGAGCGCGGCCGGCCCGAACAGTTCCGCCAGCTCGCCGGCGGCGGTCCGCCGCAGCAGGTCCATTTCGAAGAACCGCTCCTGCGCGTGCACGAAGCCCAGCGCCCGCATCGCGTCCGTCGCGCTTGCGGCCTCGATCGTCACCACCCCGAGTGCGTCGCGCTCGATGGTCACCGGGGAGGACAGCCCGGGCAGTGGGGCCTCGCCGTCGAGCGCGGGCAGGCTGCCGCGCAGCAGCCACCATGCGGCAAGCGCGGCCACCAGGGCCAGGGCGAGTACCAGCAGCGATATCCGGCGCAACCAGCGGGCCATGCGAATCCCCCCTTTGGGACCGCCTACATCATGCCCGGTTTGGAAATGGGAAGCACAGTCGTTTCCATCCCGGCGCCGGCGTCGCGATCCGGGCATACTCCGCGTCCACAGCAAGGAACCGCAGCCATGAAGGGCCATCCCGAAGTCGTCGACTACCTCAACTTCCTGCTGCGCGGCGAGCTGGCCGCGCGCGACCAGTATTTCCTGCATTCGCGCCGATACGAGGACCTCGGCCTGCACGCGCTGTACGCGCGCATCAACCACGAGATGGAGGAGGAGACCCAGCACGCCGATGCGCTGCTGCGGCGGATCCTGTTCCTGGGTGGCAGGCCCGACATGCGGCCGGATCCGTTCGAGCCCGGCGGGACGGTGGAGGAGATGCTGCGCCGGGACCTCGAGCTGGAGTACCGGGTCCGCGAACACCTTGCGAAGGGAATCGCTCTGTGCGAGCGGCACGGCGACTACGTCAGCCGCGACATCCTGCTTTCGCAGCTGGCCGACACGGAAGAGGACCACGCCCACTGGCTGGAGCAGCAGTTGCGGCTGATCGGGATGGTCGGGTTGGAGAACTACCTGCAGGCGCAGATGGGCACGGAACCATCGCACGGCTGAGGCGCCCGCTTCCCGGCCGCCCCTCCCGGCCGCCCCCGCTTGCGGGGGCATCGGAACGCAGGCGGGAGGTGGAATCGAGGCGCAGACTCCCTCCCGCCGGCCACGGGGGAGGGCGGGGGGATGGAGCCCGGTGGCCAGTGCCGGCGCCTACGCCTCGACCGACAGCCCGTCCACCTTCTGCCAGCCGCGCGGCAGCAGCCCGCCGCGGCTGGCGCGCGCGCCGAGGTAGTTGTCCAGGTCCTTGAACGACAGGCTCATGCTGCGCGCGCCGGAGCGCACGACGAGCGTGCCGCCCGGCGGCACCACCGCGATCGCCACCACGCGCTCGGTGCCACGCTTTGCCTTCGGGATCTCGATGATCTTGTTGCCCTTGCCCCTGTCCAGCTCGGGCAGCTCGGACACCGGGAAGGCGAGCATGTGGCCGGCGCTGGTCACGGCGACGATGCAGTCGGATTCGACGCTGCCGACCGGCGCGGGTTGCAGCACCCTCGCGCCTTCCGACAGGGTGAGCATCGCCTTGCCCGCCTTCTGGCGGCCGACGAGGTTCCCGAAGCGGGTGACGAAGCCGTAGCCGTGCGACGAGGCAAGCACGAAGCGGTCGTCAGGGGTGCCGGTGGCGAGCGCGGCGAAGGTGGCGCCGGCCGGCGGCGTGAAGCGGCCGGTCAGCGGCTCGCCGTTGCCGCGCGCCGAGGGCAGGGTGTGCGCCGGCGTCGAGTAGCTGCGCCCGGTGCTGTCGAGGAACGCGACCTGCTGCGTGCTGCGGCCCCTGACCGCGGCGAGCAGCCCGTCGCCCTCGCGGTAGGACAGGCCGGCCGCGTCCACGTCGTGGCCCTTGGCCGCGCGCACCCAGCCCTTCTGGCTGAGCACGATGGTCACGGGCTCGCTGGCGACCAGTTCGGTCTCGTCCAGCGCCTGCGCGGCCTCGCGCTCGACCAGCGGCGAACGGCGGGCGTCGCCGTACTTCTTCGCGTCGGCCAGCAGCTCCTCCTTGACCAGCTTCTTCAGCTTCGCGCGGCTGCCGAGGGTGGCGACGATCCGCTCCAGCTCCTGCGCCAGTTCCTCCTGCTCGCCACGGATCTTCATCTCCTCCAGGCGGGCGAGCTGGCGCAGCTTCGTCTCGAGGACGTACTCGGCCTGTTCCACGGTCAGCCCGAAGCGCTCCATCAGCACCGGCCCGGGCTCGTCCTCGGTGCGGATGATGCGGATCACCTCGTCGAGGTTGAGGAAGGCCACCAGCAGGCCTTCCAGCAGGTGCAGGCGGCGCTCGACCTTCTGCTGGCGGTGCCGCAGCCGGCGCACCACGGTGTCGGTGCGGAAGGCCAGCCATTCCTCCAGCAGCGCGCGCAGGTTCTTGACCGCCGGCTTGCCGTCCAGACCGATCACGTTGAGGTTGACCCGGTAGCTCTTCTCCAGGTCGGTGGTGGCAAAGAGGTGGCCCATCAGCTGCTCGACGTCCACCCGGTTGGAGCGCGGCACGAGCGCGATGCGCACCGGGTTGGCGTGGTCGGACTCGTCGCGGATGTCCTCCAGCCACGGCAGTTTCTTCGCCCGCATCTGCGCCGCGATCTGCTCGATCACCTTCGACGGCGACACCTGGTAGGGCAGCGCGGTGATGATGATGTTCTGGCCTTCCTTCACGTAGGTCGCGCGTGCGCGCACGCTGCCGGTGCCGGTCTCGTAGACCTCCACCAGTTCCTTCGCCGGGGTGATGATCTCGGCGGAGGTCGGGAAGTCGGGCCCGCGGATGTGCTCGCACAGGTCGCGGACGCTGGCGTCCGGGTCGTCGAGCAGGCGCACGCAGGCGCTGACCACCTCGCCCAGGTTGTGCGGCGGGATGTCGGTGGCCATGCCCACGGCGATGCCGGTGGTGCCGTTGAGCAGCAGGTGCGGCAGGCGTGCCGGCAGCCAGCTAGGCTCCTGCAGGGTGCCGTCGAAGTTGGGCACCCAGTCCACCGTGCCCTGGCCCAGCTCACCCAGCAGCACCTCGGCGATCGGGGTCAGCTTGGCTTCGGTGTAGCGCATGGCCGCGAAGCTCTTGGGGTCGTCCGGCGAGCCGAAGTTGCCCTGGCCATCGATGAGCGGGTAGCGGTAGGAGAACGGCTGCGCCATCAGCACCAGCGCCTCGTAGCAGGCGCTGTCGCCGTGCGGGTGGAACTTGCCGATCACGTCGCCGACGGTGCGGGCGGACTTCTTCGGCTTGGCCGAGGCGTTCAGCCCCAGCTCGCTCATCGCGTAGACGATGCGGCGCTGCACCGGCTTGAGCCCGTCGCCGATGAAGGGCAGGGCGCGGTCGAGCACCACGTACATCGAGTAGTCGAGGTACGCGCGCTCGGCGTACTCGCGCAGCGGGATCTGCTCGTAGCCGTGGAAGACGGGGCGGATGGCGTCGTTCATCGTGGACCGGAGTGCTGAAAGGATGGAATTCTACCCGGTGGCGGTTGCCGGCCCGGGAGGACTGGGGTCCGGGAGGCTGGCGCGGCGGCGTGGCGTAGGAGTTTTCCTACAGCATCCCGGGATGGAGGATGACTGACCACCTTCCCGGTACGGACGCATCCTGTCCCCGCCAGCAACGCGACACCGCGTGCCCTAGGCGCAGTGCGGCGCGGGCGCCAATGGACGGTGCTGCTGGCGCTTCCCCCGATCCCTGTTCCAGGAAACGTCCATGTCCCGATTCGAGCTCGTGGCCCGCGGTGGCGGCTGGCAGCTGATCGACGCCGGAAAGCTTTCCTTCTGGTTTCCGGAGCGAGAGAAAGCGCTGGAAACCGTGACCATGATGGCCGATGCCCGCAGCCTGCTGCACCGCATCCCCACTGCCGTCCTCGCCGAGAACGACCTCGGCGAGATGGAACTTGTCGCATCCTTCGGCTAAACCGGCACCGTCATCCCGCCGCTTCGTCAGGGCGTGACCGCCCAAAGCAGGATGGCCTGTGTCTGTTGGCCAGTCTGCCGGCATTGTTCTCTGCGGTCCCGGAAGCCTGGTCCTAGTCCGGCCGCGTTTTTTCCGGCCGTCCCGTTTGTGCTGACAGGCCGGGTGCGGGTCGATCGTGCCCGGACCCCACATCTGTCCACTTGCCCGACAGGGGCCGGCGCATCGGCGCTGCGGGCGGAAGTATCGCGGCTCTCCGGGCCTGGTGTGATCCTGCGCGGCAATTCACGCTGAACATGAGCCGACCAGCAATGGCCAGGCGGGTAGGGCAGGAGCACCCCGTCACGTCAATCCATCCCGTCCAGTTCCAGTTCGGGCACTGAATCGCCCCGCCTTTCCCGGAGGCCATTTCGTTTGAGTCACGCCGCGATGGCGTGACCCGTGTTGCCAGCGTAGTACGCCGCCTCCGCTTCTG
>CALLKI010000102.1 GCA_938008415.1 uncultured Luteimonas sp.
CGCAGCGCGCAGAGCGCGATGTTCCGCATCGCCGAGGCCTTCGTGCGCTGGATCGCGCCGATCCTGAGCTTCACCGCGGACGAGATCTGGCGCCACCTGCCGGGGAAGCGCAAGGACAACGTCCTGTTCGAGACCTGGTACGAAGGGCTGGCGCCGCTGCCGGCCGACGCCCCGCTGTCCGCGCACGACTTCGAGCGCCTGCTGGCGTTGCGTGACCACGTGGCCAAGGTGCTGGAGCCGATGCGCGCCAGCGGCGAGATCGGCGCCGCGCTGGAGGCCGAGATCGAACTGCACGCCGGCACCGCCGACCAGATCCGGGTCTCGCCGCTGGTGGACGAGCTGCGCTTCCTGTTCATCAGCGGTGACGTCAGCGTGGTGCCGTACCAGGGCGAGGAGTCGCGGGTCGTGGCGCGGCCGACCACCAAGCCCAAGTGCGTGCGCTGCTGGCACCACCGCGCCGACGTCGGCAGCCATCCGGAGCACCCGCAGCTGTGCGGGCGCTGCGTCAGCAACATCGAGGGCCCGGGCGAGGACCGGAAGTGGTTCTGATGGACGCGCGCAGGCCGAACGCGCTGCCCTGGCTGCTGGTGTCGGTGGCCGTCATCGCGCTCGACCAGTGGAGCAAGGCCTGGGTGCTGTCCAGCCTTCCCGAGTTCACGCCGGTGCCGGTGATCGAGGGCTTCTGGAACTGGTACCGCACGTACAACACCGGCGCGGCGTTCAGCTTCCTGGCCGATGCCGGCGGCTGGCAGAAGTGGTTCTTCACGGCGCTGGCGCTCGGGATCAGCGCGCTGCTGGCGTACTGGCTGTCCCGGACCCCGCGGGGCGACTGGCGCACCGCGCTGCCGTTCTCGCTGGTCATCGGCGGGGCGCTGGGCAACGTGATCGACCGCCAGGTCCACGGCCACGTGGTGGACTTCATCCAGTGGTACTGGCGCGACTGGTACTGGCCGGCGTTCAACCTTGCCGACTGCGCCGTGGTCGGCGGCGCCATCGGCATCGCCCTGTTCGGCCTGTTCCGCCGGCAGGCGGACTAGCGCAGGCGGACCAGCCCGGCCGACCCGCTCCCGCATGAACCGCAGCCGCCGCCGCGGCCCCGCCGGGGGCCGGCTCCGATAAACTGCGCCCCATGGAGATCCTGCTCGCCAACCCCCGCGGCTTCTGCGCAGGCGTGGACCGCGCCATCGAGATCGTCAAGCGCGCCATCGAACAGCTCGGCGCGCCGATCTACGTCCGCCACGAGGTGGTGCACAACCGCTTCGTGGTCGAGGACCTGCGCAGCCGCGGCGCGGTGTTCGTCGAGGAGCTGGACGAGGTGCCCGACGGCAGTACCGTCATCTTCAGCGCCCACGGCGTGTCGCAGGCGGTGCGCGAGGAAGCCGCGCGGCGCGGCCTGCGGGTGTTCGACGCGACCTGCCCGCTGGTGACCAAGGTCCACCTCGAGGTGGCGCGCCACTGCCGCGCCGGCCGCGACGTGGTGCTGATCGGCCACGCCGGCCACCCGGAGGTCGAGGGCACGATGGGGCAGTGGAAGGCCGAATGCGGCCGGGCGCGGATCTACCTGGTCGAGGACCTGGACGACGTCGCCGCGCTCGAGCCGGGCCAGCCCGACAACATCGCCTACACCACCCAGACCACGCTGTCGGTGGACGACACCCGCGACATCATCCGCGCCCTGCGCGGGCGCTTCCCGTCCATCCAGGGGCCGAAGAACGACGACATCTGCTACGCCACCCAGAACCGCCAGGACGCGGTGCGGCGGCTGGCGCGGGAGTGCGACCTGGTGCTGGTGGTGGGCTCGCCCAACAGTTCCAACTCCAACCGCCTGCGCGAGCTGGCGGAGCGCGAGGGCGTGCAGGCCCACCTGATCGACGGCGCCCACGAGATCGATCCCCGCTGGGTGGAGGGGCGCAGCCGGATCGGCGTCACCGCCGGCGCCTCGGCGCCCGACGTGCTGGTGCAGGGGGTGATCGACCGCCTGCGCGAACTGGGTGCTGACGGCGTGCGCGAGCTGGAGGGCGAGCCCGAGGACATGGTGTTCGCCCTGCCCAGGGAGCTGCGCGTGCAGCTGGTGGGCTGAGGCCCCGGAGCCCGGGAGGCGGAAAGGAAAAAAGCCCCGCGATGCGGGGCTTTTCCGTCGGGATGGTGCCGGAAATAGGATTCGAACCTACGACCTACGCATTACGAATGCGCCGCTCTACCAGCTGAGCTATTCCGGCGAGGCGGGGAATTCTAAGCGGTCGCCGGCGGCAGGGTCAAAGCCCCGGAGGCGGGCGTCGGGCCGTCTCGGTCCGTGGGACGGGCGGCGGTTAAGCTTCCGTCCCTGACCCGGGGAACCAGGACGATGGCGAAGTCGAAGGCGAAGACGGCGTACGTGTGCAGCGAGTGCGGCGCCGATTTCAGCAAGTGGCAGGGACAGTGCGGCGCGTGCGGGGCGTGGGACACGCTCGCCGAGGTCGTGCTTGAGACGGCCGCGGGCGCGAAGTCGCCGGCTTCCCGCCGCGGTGGCTGGGCAGGGGAGGTCGACCCGCCGAAGGTGACCGCGCTGAAGGACGTGCAGGCAGGCCGGGATGCGCGCGTGTCCACCGGCATCGGGGAGTTCGACCGCGTGCTCGGCGGCGGCCTGGTCGAGGGCGCGGTGGTGCTGGTCGGCGGCGACCCGGGCATCGGCAAGTCCACATTGCTGCTGCAGGCGGTGGCGAGCATGTCGGCAACCCTGCCGGGGCTGTACGTCACCGGCGAGGAATCGCTGGCGCAGGTGGCCGGGCGTGCCACGCGGCTGGGCCTGCCGCTGGACGGCATCAACGCCCTGGCCGAGACCTGCGTCGAGCGCATCCTGGAGCAGGCCGCGGCATTGCGGCCGAAGGTCATCGTCGCCGATTCGGTGCAGACCCTGTGGACCGGGATGCTCGCCGCCGCGCCCGGCTCGGTCAGCCAGGTGCGCGAGAGCGCGGCGCGGCTGGTGCGCTACGCCAAGGAGACGGGCACCGCGGTGTTCCTGGTCGGCCACGTCACCAAGGAGGGCGGCATCGCCGGCCCGCGCGTGCTCGAGCACATGGTGGACGCGGTGCTGTACTTCGAGGGCGACCCGGGCAGCCGTTTCCGCATGCTGCGCGCGTTCAAGAACCGCTTCGGCGCGGTCAACGAGCTGGGCGTGTTCGCGATGGGCGACCGCGGGCTGAAGGAGGTGCAGAACCCGTCGGCGATCTTCCTGTCCGGCGGCAGCACCCGGCAGCCCGGCAGCTGCGTGATGGTGGCGCGCGAGGGCACGCGGCCGCTGCTGGTCGAGGTGCAGGCGCTGGTGGACGCCTCGCCGCTGTCCAACCCGCGCCGGGTGGCGGTGGGCCTGGAGGGCAACCGCATGGCGATGCTGCTGGCGGTGCTGCACCGGCACGGCGGGATCACGACCGGCGACCAGGACGTGTTCGTCAACGTGGTCGGTGGCATCCGCGTGCAGGAGACCGCCGCCGACCTGCCGGTGCTGCTGGCGGTGCTGTCCTCGCTGCGCGACGTGCCGCTGCAGGACAAGACCGTGGCCTTCGGCGAGGTCGGCCTGTCCGGCGAGATCCGGCCCGTGCCCAACGGCGAGGAGCGGCTGAAGGAGGCGGCGACCCACGGCTTCCGGCGCGCGATCGTGCCGAAGGGCAACGCGCCGAAGTCGGGCAGCTACAAGGGCATGGAAGTGGTGGCGGTGGAGCGCCTGGCGCAGGCGCTCGAGGCCGCGGTCTGACGCAACGGCCGCCTCGTGCCGCCGCGCCGGCGGGCACGGCGGCGCGCTTCATCAATGGTCGCCGCCCGCCGGTCGGGGGCCCTTCGCCGTGAACGGTGGCCTGGCCAGCCAGACGAACGCGATCACCACCAGGAAGATGATGCCCAGCAGGTGGAAGATCTCGTTGAAGCCGATCTGCGCCGCCTGCTGGCCGATCTGCCGCTCGAGGATCATGGCGCCGCGCTGCAGGTCGCCCTGGCCAAGCTGGATGGCCAGTTCGCGCATGGCGTCGTCGTCCACGCCGATGTGCTCGGCCAGGTGGGCGTGGTGGATCGTGGTGCGCCGGTTCCAGGCCCAGGTGGTCAGCGACGCGGCGAAGCTGCCGCCGAGCGTGCGCACGAACGTGGCCAGGCCGGAGCCGGCGGCGATCTCGTGCGGCTCCAGGTCCGACAGCAGGATCGACAGCATCGGCATGAAGAACAGGGCCACGCCGATGCCCTGCGCCAGCTGGACCATGGCCACGCGCTGGAAGTCCACGTCGAGGTTGAAGCCCGCGCGCACGAAGCTGGTCGCGGCCATCGCCACGAACGCGATGCTGGCCAGCAGGCGCAGGTCGAAGCGAGAGGCATACCTGCCCACGAACGGCGTCAGCAGGATCGGCAGGATGCCGATCGGCGCGGTGGCCAGGCCCGCCCAGATCGCGGTGTAGCCGAGGTTGCGCTGCAGCCACAGCGGCACCATCAGGCCGATGGAGAAGAATGCCGCGAACGCCAGCACCATCGCCAGCGTGCCGGCGGCGAAGTTGCGGTGGCGGAACAGCTTCAGGTCCACGATCGGGTCCTTCTCGGTCAGTTCCCAGATCACGAACACCGCGAGCGAGACGGCGGCGACGAGGCTCAGCACCACGATTTCGGTGGACTGGAACCAGTCCTTCTCGTTGCCCAGGTCGAGCACGATCTGCAGCGCGCCCACGCCCAGCACCAGGCTCGCCAGGCCGATGTAGTCCATCTTCGGCCGGTCGGTGCGCTCGGGCCGCCCGCGCAGTTGCCACGACACCATCCATGCCGAGAACAGGCCGATGGGCACGTTGATGAAGAAGATCCACTCCCAGCTGTAGTTGTCGGTGATCCAGCCGCCGAGGATCGGGCCGGCGATCGGCGCCACCACCGTGACCATCGCCAGCAGGGCCAGCGCCTGCCCGCGTTTTTCCGGCGGGTAGATCGACAGCAGCAACGCCTGGGTGACCGGGTACATCGGCCCGCAGACGAAGCCCTGCAGCGCGCGCGAGACCACCAGCATGCCCATGCTCTGCGAGATGCCGCACAGGAACGAGGCAACGACGAAGGCCAGCGTCGCCAGGGTGAACAGGCGCACCTCGCCCATGCGCCGCGACAGGAAGCCGGTCAGCGGCAGGGCGATGGCGTTGCTGACCGCGAACGAGGTGATGACCCACGTCGCCTGGTTGGCGCTGGCGCCTAGGTTGCCGGAGATGGTCGGCAGCGAGACGTTGGCGATCGTGGTGTCCAGCACCTGCATGAACGAGGCGAGCGCGAGCCCCAGCGTGGCCAGGCCGACGCTGGGCGGGCGGAACGGCCCCGCCGCCGCGTTCGCGCGCGGCGCGGCGTTGCCTTCCTGTGTGGCGGCGGTCGTGGACATGGGGAGGCGCCGTGTCAGCCGCGCCCGCGCGGCAGGTTTTCCTCGATGATCCTCGTCACCAGCGCGTCGGCTTCCTCGAGCTGCCGGCGGTAGACGTCCGTGGCGTAGCACGGTTCGTCCGCCTTGCGCGGGGCCGCCAGCACCGGGCCGCTGCGGTCGCGCACGTTGACGTCCACGTGCATGCTCAGGCCGAGCCGCAGCGGGTGTTCGGCCAGCTGTGCCGGATCGAGCTCGATCCGAACCGGCACGCGCTGCACGATCTTGATCCAGTTGCCGGAGGCGTTCTGCGGCGGCAGCAGCGAGAACGCGGCGCCGGTGCCCATGCCGAGGCTGGCGATCCTGCCGTCGTACTTCACGCTTCCGCCGTACAGGTCGGCGCGCACCTCGACCGGCTGGCCGATGCGCATGTCCGCCAGCTGGGTTTCCTTGAAGTTGGCCTCCACCCAGACCTGCTCCAGCGGCACCACCGTCATCAGCGTGGCGCCCGGCTGCACGCGCTGGCCCAGTTGCACCTGGCGACGGGCGACGTAGCCGGACACCGGGGCAACGATCCCGGTGCGCTGCAGCTCCAGCCAGGCCTGGCGCAACTGCGAGGCAGCGGCCTGCACCTGCGGCTGCCCGCGCACGGTGGTGGCGTCCACCAGCGCGCGGCTGCGCTGCAGGTTGCCTTCCGCGGTGCCGAGCGCCGCCTCGGCCGCGGCCAGCACGTCGCGGGCGTGGGCCAGTTCCTCGCGCGAGATCGCGCCGCTTTCCACCAGGCCCTCGCGGCGCCTGAGGTCGGCGCGCGCCTGCTCGACCGCGACACGGCGCGCGCGCAGTTCGGCCTCGGCGGCCTCGGCGCTGCTGAAGTAGCCGCGGACCTGGCGCACGGTCGCGGCGAGGTTGGCCACGGCCTGGTCATAGGCGACCCGGGCGTCGTTCGGGTCCAGGCGCACCAGCACCTGGCCGGCCTCGACGCGATCGCCCTCGTCGGCCTCGATGCCGGTCACGGTGCCGCTGGTCTGCGGCACGATGCTGACGACGTTGCCCTGCACGTAGGCATCGTCGGTTTCCTCGTGCCAGCGCCCGTGCAGCAGGTACCAGGCGAGCCAGGCGGCGAGCGCCGCGGCGACGACCAGCAGCAGGAGGATCAGGGCGCGCCTGCGCCTGCCGTTGGCGGCGGGTGCGGGGCGGTTGGCGGCTTGCGGGTTGAGTTCGGTAGTCATGGGGGCAGGGCGGGGTCAGTCGTGTTCCGGAGCGGTGGTGGCGTCGGGTGCGTCGAACGACAGCCCGCCGCCGAGCGCATGGTCGAGGTCCACGGTGGCGAGGTAGCGCTGCGCGCGCAGCGCGGCCAGGCGTTGTTCGGTCTCGAGCAACGGGCGTTGCGCGGCGAGCACGTCGAGCTGGCTGGCGATGCCGGCGGCGTAGCGGGCCCGTGCGAGCTCGAGCGCGGAGGCCGCGGCCGCGCGTGCGGCGTCGAGCGAGCGCAGCTGCGCGTCGAGCGAGCGGATCGCCTGCAGCGCGTCGGTCACCTCGCGCAGGGCTTCGACCACGCTCTGGTCGTAGGCGGCCACGGCCTGGTCGAAGTCCGCGTAGCGCGCGTCGAGCTGGTTGCGGCGGCGTCCGGCATCGAAGATGGGCAGGCTGATCGCCGGCCCGCCGAAGCCGAGCACGGCGCCGGCATCGAACAGGTCGGCGAACCCGGCGGATGCCAGGCCGACCAGGCCGCTGAGGTTCACGGCCGGCCGGAACAGCGCCCTGGCCGAGTCGATGCCGCGCGCCGCGGCCTCGACCCGCCAGCGCGCGGCGACCACGTCCGGGCGGTGGCCGAGCAGTTCGCCCGGCAGCACCGGGGGCAGTGCGGGGGCGGGTGCCTGCAGCAGGCGTGGGCGCCCGATGTCCAGGCCGCGGTCCGGCCCCTTGCCCAGCAGCGCGGCGAGCGCGTTGCGCAGGGCATCGATCTGCTGCCGCGCGGCCTCGACCTGCGCCTGCGCGGAGGCGACCGCGGCCTCGGCGTTGCGCAGGGACACGCTGCTGTCGATCCCGGCATCCACGCGCTGGCGGCCGAGTTGCAGCAGCTGTGTGCTGCGCTCGAGTTCGCGGTGTGCGACGTCCTCCATCTCGAAGGCCTGCGCCAGCGCGATGTAGGTGCGCGCGAGGTTCGCCGCCAGCGCCAGGCGCGCGGCCTGCGCCTCGACCTCCGCGGCGTGCGCCTCGCCGAGCGCTGCCGCGTACTCGGCGCGCTTGCCGCCCCAGACGTCGAGTGGCACGTCCAGGTCGAGCATCAGCAGCGCGTTGTGCATCGGCTCGCCGCCCAGTTCCCCGCCGGCCAGGCTTTCGGGCAGCTGCGCCACGGCGTACTGCGCGCTGGTGCCCACGGCGGGTTTGCGCGCCGCGTCCGCGAGCCCGGCCTGGGCGCGGGCCCTGCGCAGGCGCGCGTCGGCCGCGGCGAGGCCAGGCGTGCCTTCGAGCGCCTCGGCGACGAGCGCGTCGAGCTGCGGATCGCCGAACGCGCGCCACCAGTCCTGCCGCGGGAAACCGGCTTCGCTCAGCGGCGCGCCGGCGAGGCTGCGCGCGATGGCGTGGCTGCCGGCATCGCGCGGCTGCGCGGCCGGCGCCAGCCCCCCGGTGCTGGCGCAGCCGGCCAGCAGGAGGGCAAGGAACAGGGGGGCTGCGGCCACACGGATGCGGCCGGATCTCATGGAGGTGGGCATCGGTTCAGGATTCGGGGAGGGAGAGGTTGTCCCGGACCTGTTCGAGCAGGCGGATGAACAGGCCCCGCTGGTTGGCGTCCATCCCCTGCAGCGCGGCGTCGCGGACCCGCTGGCTGCACGCGGCGATGTCGCGGGCGATGCGGCGCCCGTCCTCGGTCAGCTCGATCCGCAGCGCGCGGCGGTCGGCCGGGTCGGGCGCGCGCGCCACCAGTCCGCGCGACTCCAGACGGTCGAGCAGGCGGGTCATCGCGCCCGGGTTCACCTCCGCGATGCGGGCCAGCTCGGTGGCACTGGCCACGCCGTCGGCCAGCTTCTTCAGGGTCAGGAACTGGGTGAAGTTCAGGTCGTGGCCGGTGCGCGAGAGCTCGTATTCCCAGCGCGCGCGCATGTTGTCGCGCACCTGCCGTACCAGCAGGCCCAGGTAGGAGCCGGTGACTTCGGGGTTGGACATGGGCGGAGATATTGTTCGCCCATGCAATATTTGTCAAGGCAAGTATTGTGCGCGCCGGTCAGACGGTGCGTTGCAGCACCAGCTCCAGTACGAACTTGCTGCCGAAGAAGGCCAGCACCAGCAGTGCCATCGCCGCCAGGGTCCAGCCCACCGCCGTGGCGCCGCGCCAGCCGCGGCGCCGGCGGCCCAGCAGCAGGGCGCCGAAAGCCAGCCACGACAGCACGCTCAGCACGGTCTTGTGGACCAGGTGCTGGGCGAACAGGTCATGCACGAACAGCACGCCGGTCAGGAGGGTGGCGGTCAGCAGGATGAAGCCGGCGGCGATGGTCCGGAACAGCAGGCTTTCCAGCTCGGTCAACGGCGGCAGCGCCCGCAGCCAGCCGTGGAACTCCCGGCGCCGGAGCGCGCGTTCCTGCAGCCAGAGCATGACCGCGAGCAGGGCGGCGACGGCAAGCGTGGCATAGGCCAGCAGCGCCAGCCCGGCGTGCAGCTGCAGGCGCCAGTCGAGGTCGTTCTGCGCGCCGCCCCCCGACAGGTGATAGGCCACGAGCGACAGCGCGGCGACCGGGTAGACCACCGCGCCCAGCGCGGCCATGCGCCCGGAGGCCGCATACACCATGGTCACAGCGGCCATGCCCAGGCCGACCAGCGAGAGCGCGGCGAAGAAGTGCAGGTCCGGCCCGCCGGCCTGGCGCCAGGCAAGCACGTGGTACAGCAGGTGCACGGCCACGGCGGCGACCGCCGTGGGCAGCCAGGCGCCGGCGCCGGCCGGTCCGTCGCGCAGCGCCCTTCCGGCCACCAGCCCGGTGGCGGCCAGGTAGAGCAGGGCGGCGATGAGAACCATTGCCATCCCGAAAGTGTCGCACAACCGGGAGCGGCGCGATCGGCCGCTATACTTCCGGCCCGCTTTTCCGTCCAGGTCCAGCCGATGTTCGAATCCCTGACCCAGCGCCTGTCCGGCACCATCCAGCGCCTGCGCGGCCGCGGCCGCCTGACCGAGGAGAACATCCGCGAGGCCACCCGCGAGGTGCGGATCGCGCTGCTCGAGGCGGACGTTGCCCTGCCGGTGGTGCAGGCCCTGATCGAGCGTATCAAGGTGCGCGCGGTCGGCCAGGAGGTGCTGAAGTCCCTCACCCCCGGCCA
Organism: uncultured Luteimonas sp.; assembly: GCA_938008415.1. Lineage (GTDB taxonomy): Bacteria > Pseudomonadota > Gammaproteobacteria > Xanthomonadales > Xanthomonadaceae > Luteimonas. The sequence continues at coordinate 9,653 of CALLKI010000102.1, forward strand.
GGCGCTGATCCGCGTGGTCCGCGACGAGCTGACCACGGTGATGGGCTCGCAGGCCAGCGAGCTCAACCTCAACGTGCCGGCGCCGGCGGTGATCCTGATGGCCGGCCTGCAGGGCGCGGGCAAGACCACCACGGCCGGCAAGCTGGCGAGGTACCTGAAGGAGCGGAAGAAGAAAAAGGTGATGGTGGTGTCGGCGGACGTGTACCGCCCGGCCGCCATCGAGCAGCTGAAGACGCTCGCGGAGCAGGCTGGCGTGCTGTTCTGCCCGTCCGGGCCCGGGCAGAAGCCGGTGGACATCGTGCGCGCCGCGATCGACGAGGCGCGGCGCTCGTACGTGGACGTGCTGATCGTCGACACCGCCGGCCGCCTCGCGGTGGACGAGGCGATGATGGAGGAGATCAAGGCCCTGCACGCCGCGGCCAGCCCGGCCGAGACGCTGTTCGTGGTCGACGCGATGACCGGCCAGGACGCCGCGGTGACCGCGAAGGCCTTCGGCGAGGCGCTGCCGCTGACCGGCGTGGTGCTGACCAAGACCGACGGCGACGCCCGCGGCGGCGCCGCGCTCTCGGTGCGCTACGTCACCGGCAGGCCGATCAAGTTCATCGGTACCGGCGAGAAGCTCGACGGGCTGGACGTGTTCCATCCCGACCGCATCGCCAGCCGCATCCTTGACATGGGCGACGTGCTGTCGCTGGTCGAGCAGGTCGAGCAGCAGGTGGACCGCGACAAGGCGGCCAGGCTCGCCGCGAAGGTCGCCAAGGGCAGGAAGTTCGACCTCGAGGACATGCGCGACCAGCTCGAACAGATGCAGAAGATGGGGGGCATCGGCAGCCTGCTCGACAAGCTGCCGGGGCTGGGGCAGATCCCGGACCACCTCAAGCAGCAGGTCGAGCAGAGCCGCGAGCTGCCGCGCATGATCGCGATCATCAACTCGATGACGCCGAAGGAGCGGCGCAACCCGGCGTTGCTCAACGGCTCGCGCCGCGCGCGCATCGCCCGCGGCTCGGGCACCCATCCTTCCGACGTCAACCGCCTGCTGAAGCAGTACCAGCAGATGGAGAAGGTGATGGGCAAGCTTTCGCGCGGCGGCATGAAGGGCATGATGCGCGGGCTGCAGGGCATGTTCGGCGGGCGCGGCGGCCTGCCGTTCCGCTGATGCCGGATTCCGGCCTCCTCCCGCCGTGAACGGGGAGGCCCGCGCGGGGAGGGCGCCCATGCACACCGCATACCTCGATGGCCGGCCGGCCACCATCGACGACCTGCGCGCGCTGGCCCTGGCCAACTACGGCCACTTCACCTCGATGCAGGTGCGCAGGCGCGCGGCGCGCGGCCTCGACCTGCACCTGCGCCGGCTGCGCGAGGCCACGCGCGAGCTGTTCGGCGTCGCGCTCGACGATGCGCGCGTGCGTTCCGCCATCCTTGCCGCGCTCGACGGCAACGGCGTGGATGACGCCAGCGTGCGCGTGACGGTGTATTCACGCGCCTTCGACTACGCGCATCCCGACCGCGAGCAGCCGGTCGACGTGCTGGTGTCGCTGTCGCCGCCGCGCGATGCCGGGGGCAGGGCTGCCTGGGTGCGGACGGTGCCGTTCCAGCGCCCGTTGCCGCACATCAAGCACGTGGGCACCTTCCCGCTGTTCCGGCTGCGCCGGCAGGCGCGACGGGACGGCTTCGACGATGCCCTGTTCGTGGACGACAGGGGCCACGTCAGCGAGGGCACGGTCTGGAACGTCGGCTTCTGGGACGGCACGCAGGTGGTCTGGCCGCGCGCCGGGGCCCTGCGTGGCACCACCGAGCGGCTGCTGCAGGCGGGGCTGGCGGCGGCCGGCGTCGGCCAGCGCCACGAGCCGGTGGAGGCGTGGCGGCTGGGGGCGTTCCGGGCCGCGTTCGCGGCCAATTCCAGTGGCGTCTGGCCGATCTCGGGCATCGACGAGCTTGCCATGCGCCCCGACCCGGCCCTGATGGCGGCACTGGCGGCGGCCCTGGAGGCCCAGCCGTGGCTGCCGCTGGCCGGCTGAGGCGGGTTCCGCGGCCCCGCCCGTTGGATTACAATTAATGGCTTACCTCGTCATCCTGACGACTGGGCAGTAGAAAGAAAGCACATGGTCAAGATCCGCCTTACCCGTGGCGGCGCCAAGAAGCGCCCCTTCTACCACATCGTCGTGACCGACTCGCGCAGCCCGCGCGACGGCCGCAACATCGAGCGCGTCGGCTACTACAACCCCGTCGCGCAGGGCAACGAGCAGCGCGTGGTGATGGACATCGCCCGCGTCAACGACTGGATCGCCAAGGGCGCCCAGCTGACCGACAAGGTCCGCAGCCTGTACAAGGAAGCGGCGAAGAAGGCCGCCACGGCCGCCTGATCCCGCGCCGCGCATGGGCGCGGCCACCGCAGCCATGGACACGCAGACGCGCCGCATCCTGATGGGCAGGATCCACGGCGCGTTTGGCGTCCGTGGCGAACTGAAGCTCCAGTCCTTCACCGATCCGCCGAAGGCGATCCTCGGCTACGCCCCGTGGATCCTGCGCACGCCGTCAGGCGAGGAGCGCACGGTCGAGGGTGCGCGCGGCCGCATGGGCCCGAAGGGACTGCTGGTCACCCTGCCCGGTATCGGGGACCGTGACGCGGCCAACGCGATGCGCGGCACCGAGGTCTACGTGCCGCGCTCGTCGCTGCCGCCGCCCGGGCCGGGCCGGTACTACTGGGTCGACCTGGAGGGCCTGCGCGTGGTCAACACCCGGGGCGTGGACTTCGGCCACGTCGCCTACCTGTTCCCCACCGGTGCCAACGACGTGCTGGTGGTGCAGGGCGACCGCGAGCGGATGATCCCGTTCCTCGAGCCGGACTACGTGGTCTCGGTGGACTTCGGCGCCGGCCTGATCACCGTGGACTGGGACGCGGACTTCTGATGCGCATCGACGTCGTCAGCCTGTTCCCCGACTTCGTGGCCCACGTCGCGGGCTTCGGCGTGGTCGGGCGGGCATGCGAGCGCGGCCTGCTGGAGATCCATGGCTGGAACCCGCGCGACTACGCGGAGGGGAACTACCGGCGCGTGGACGACCGCCCCTTCGGTGGCGGCCCGGGCATGGTGATGATGATCGACCCGTTGCGCGCCGCGATCCGCGCCGCACGCGCCGCCGATCCCGCGCCGGCGAAGGTGGTCTACCTCACCCCGCAGGGCGTGCCGCTCACCCAGGCGAAGGTGCGCGAGCTGGCCGGGCGCGGGCGGATCATCCTGCTGTGCGGCCGTTACGAGGGCATCGACGAGCGCCTGCTCCAGGCCGAGGTGGACGAGGAGATCTCCATCGGCGACTACGTGCTGTCCGGGGGCGAGCTGCCGGCGGCGGTCGTCATCGACGCGGTGGCCCGGCTCCAGGACGGGGCCCTGAACGATGCCGAGTCGGCGGCGCAGGAGAGCTTCGAGGGCGACGGCCTGCTCGACTGCCCGCACTACACCCGCCCGGTCGAGCACGAGCTGGGCCGGGTCCCAGAGGTGCTGCTGTCGGGCAACCATGCCGAGATCGCCCGCTGGCGGCGACGGCAGGCGCTGCTGCGGACCCTGCACCGGCGGCCGGACCTGCTGGAGCGGGCTGTGCTGACCGCGGCCGAGCGGGCCTGGCTGGCGGAGCTGGACCGTGGCGGTGACCCCGGGGCGGAGGGCGGCTGAGCCCGGGCCAACTGCTGGTCCCGCAAGAAAAATCCGGGTTATAATGCAAGGCTACCTGTCCCCGCCGGGGCGGGAAGCCACACAAGCCAAGAGCGTGCGTCCGCGTGCACCACGCCTACAACCATTCCAACAGGCTCCACGAGATACCGACATGAGCAAGCCCTCCATCCACACGCTGCTGCAGGAGTTCGAAGCCTCCCAGCCCCAGCGCCAGCTTCCCGACTTCGGCCCCGGCGACACCGTCGTCGTCAACGTCAAGGTGAAGGAAGGCAACCGTGAGCGCGTCCAGGCCTACGAGGGCGTGGTCATCGCGGTGAAGAACGCCGGCCTCAACTCCTCGTTCACCGTGCGCAAGATCTCGCACGGCTACGGCGTCGAGCGCGTGTTCCAGAGCCACAGTCCGTCGATCGTCTCGGTCGAGGTCAAGCGCCGCGGCAAGGTCCGCGCGGGCAAGCTCTACTACCTGCGCGGCCTCGAGGGCAAGAAGGCGCGGATCAAGGAAGACCTGTCGGCGCAGGCCCGGGCGAAGAACGGGGCGGCCGCCGGCTGAAGCGGCGACTGCCGGACCCGTACCCAAGCGGCCGCCCCCGGGCGGCCGCTGCCGTTTGGGCGGCTGCGCGGATCCACGCCGGTGCGGCACACTGTGCAACCGGCCCGTTGGCGGACATGCGCGAGGTTGCCTGGATGAAACGTCTTTCCGTTCCCGCTTCCGTGGCGGCATTGCTGGCGCTGGCGGGCTGCGCCGGCGACCCGTCCCGCCTGGGTGACACCGGGGTGCGCCCCGCGGACCTGGTCGAATGCCGCGTCGGTTCGTCCACCGAGGGCCTGCCGGCCGACCAGGTCGAGAGCATGCAGCACGAGCGCTGCCATCCGCAGCAGAACCTGAGGTGGTCGCCCGGTAAACGGGACACGATCAAGCCCGACTTCCGCCGTGGCGGCAATGGCTGAGGGCCCGGCGCCATCGGTCCGCCTGGACGTGTGGCTGTGGGCCGCGCGCTTCTTCAGGACGCGCCCGCTGGCGAAGGACGCCGTGGCCAACGGCCGGGTCGAGGTCAATGGCCAGCGCACGAAACCTTCGCGCATGGTGCACGTGGGCGACGAACTGGTGGTGCATCGTGGCGGGGAACGCTTCGAGGTCAGGGTGCTGGGGCTGTCCGACCAGCGCGGTCCCGCGTCAGTGGCGCAGGCCCTGTATGCCGAGAGCGAGGAATCGCGGCGCGCCCGCGAAGCGGCACGCGCGATGCGCGCCGCCGAGCGCGCCGGCTACCGCCCGCCGGAAACGAAGCCCGACAAGCGCGCACGACGCCTGCTGCGGGCCCTGGGCGACATCGACGCTTTCTGAGGCAGCGGATCGCGGCTGGAAAAAAAGGTTCTTCTCCCAACTGAGGGGAGAGAGGCGCACGGCCGACCCGGCAGAATTGTTGTTCTCGAGGCAACA
>CALLKI010000103.1 GCA_938008415.1 uncultured Luteimonas sp.
CGGGTGCCGGGGCGCTGCCGCGCTACTACGACGCCCGCCTGCCGGACGGCCATGCCGGCCGCCTGCTGGCGCTGGCGCAGGTGGATGCCGACGGCCGCCCGGGCGTGCTCGCGGTGGGCACCGAGCGCGCGCACTGGGATTCGGTGGAACGCCGCGTGCACATGCTGCTGGCGTCCGGGATCGCGCTGGCGCTGGTGGTGGTGGTGCTGCTCAGCCTGTGGCTGGTCGGGCGCAGCTTCGGATTGCTGGAACGGCTGCGCGCACAGGTCGCGGGCGTCGATGCCGACACCCCCGCGCGGCTGCCCGACGACCTGCCGGCCGAGCTGCATCCGTTCGCGCAGGCCCTGCAGGCCGGCGTGGAGCGCTTGCGCCTGGCCCTGCAGCGCGAGCGCCGCTTCGCCCGCGACGTGGCGCACGAGCTGCGCACCCCGGTGGCCGAGATCCGCGCCAGCGCCGAGGCCGCCCTGCCGCAGGTGCAGGAGGTGCCGGCGCGGCAGGCGTTGCAGGCCAGCCTGGAGGCCAGCCAGCGCATGCAGCGCAGCATCGAATCGCTGCTGGCCCTGGCGCGGATCGAGTCCGGGCTGGAACGGCCGTCCACCGATCCGTTCGACCTCGGCGCCCTGCTGCGCACGCTGCTGGACGCCGCCGCGCCGCGGCTGCAGGCGCGCGCGCTGGAGCTGGCCGACACCCTGCCCGCCAGCGCCTGGTGCATGGGCGATGCCGGGATGCTGGAACGGCTGGCCAGCAACCTGCTGGACAACGCCATCGAATACGCGCCGCCCGCCAGCCGCGTGCGGGTCCACCTGTGGCGCACCCCGGACGGTTGGCGCCTGGTGGTGGGAAACTCCGCGCCCGGACTGGCGGAGGCCGACGTGGCCCACTTCGGCGAACGCTTCTGGCGCCGCGAAGGCGAAGGCGGCACGGCGCTGCACGCCGGCCTCGGCCTGGCCCTGTGCCGGGCGCTCGCGGACGCGCTCGCGGTCCCGCTGGAATTCGCGCTGGAAGACGGCCAGCTGCAGGCCCGCATCGGCCCGCTGCCGGTGCTGTAAGCGCCTCGTTCGTGGCAAGTCTTTCCCATTCGTGGTGAGCCCTGACCCATTCGTGGTGGAGCTTGACCCGTTCGTAGTGAGCCTCACCCCCCGTTCGTGGTGAGCCTGTCGAACCACGGACGGGCCCGTTCCCCGTCACACGTCTCCACGCGCGGGCGGGAACGCGGGCCACCCGTGGCCCCGGCCCTGCACCTGCCGGTGGCGTCTTAAGCAAGCCCAAAGCCTGGCGCGCGAAGCTGGCGGCCCCTTCCGCCCGCCGGACGCCGCCATGTCGCCCAGGATCCCGCGCACGCCCTTCCGTTCCGACCGCCCGCACGGGGTGCGGCGATGAGCCCGCGCCTGCGCCGCACCGCCGGCATCGCAGGTGCCGCCGTCATCCTCGCCCTGCTGGTCTGGCGGCTGTGGCCACGCGGTGAGGCCAGCATCGGCGCCAACACACCGGTCGCTGCTGCGGATGGCAGCGTGCAACTAGCCGCCTCGCAGATTCAGGCACTGGGCATCGCGCTGGGGCGGGCGGAGCGCGCCTCCCATGTGCCGCTGCCGGGGCTGCTGGCACAAACCCAGGCCCCGCTGGGCGCCAGCCAGCAAGTCAGCTCACCCTGGGCCGGCACGGTCAGCGCGGTGCTGGTGCAGGAAGGCGAGATCGTGCAGGCCGGTCAGCCGGTGCTGCGCCTACGCAGCCCGGAAGGACTGCGTGCCGCCGCCGACCTTGCGCGTGCACGCAGCGATGCAGCGCTCGCGCAGCGGCAGGCGCAGCGCGATGCCCAGCTGTTGGCGGAAGGCATCATCGCGGCGGCGCGCCAGCAGCAGAGCCAAGCGCAAGCACAGGCCGCGCAAGCCGAACTCGCGCGCGCACGCGAGGCGCTGACCGGAGTGCGCGCCTCGCTGGCGGGTCATGGCGAGATCGAGCTGCTGGCTCCCATTTCGGGGCGCGTACTGCGCCGGTTTGTCGCTCCCGGAGATGCGCTGACCCCGCAGCAGCCGGCGCTGCAGATCGCCGATCCTGACCAGCTCGAGATCCGTTTCGGAGTGCCGGCCTCGCTGCGTGGCGCCCTGCGTCCGGGGCTGCCGCTACAGCTGGCAGATGGCAGCCATGCGCAAGTGGTCGCCATCGGCGCCGATCTCGATCCGGCCAGCCAGCAAATCCCCGTGCGCGCGCGCCTGCAGACGCCCGGCACCCACGTGGCCGGCGAGCGTTTCGAAGTGACCCTGCTGTTGCCGGCCCCGCCTGCGGCGCTGGCGCTGCCGCGCAGCGCGCTGCTTCCGGATGGCGAGGCGCACCTGGCCTATTGGCGCAATGGCGACCGTTTCCACGCGGTGCGCATCGCCCAGGTGCTGGGCAGTGCGGGCGATACCGTGGTGGTCATGGCACCGGGGCTTACGCCAGGAGCGGAAGTCGCCATCCGCGGCACTGCGGCCTTGAAGGCGCTGCTGCCCACGCCGACATCCTCCACAGCGCGCTGAGGCCGCCATGCTCAGCCGTCTGACCGAATTTTCCCTACGCCAGCGCCTCTTGGTTCTGCTGGCCGCGCTCGGGCTGGTCGCCGCCGGTGCGTGGGCGTTCGCACGCCTGCCGATCGATGCCTTCCCGGACATCTCTCCGACCCAGGTCAAGCTGATCCTGAAAGCCCCGGGAATGACCCCCGAGGAAGTGGAAACCCGGGTGATCGCGCCGCTGGAGATGGAGCTTTTGGGCACTCCGCGCGCCAGCATCTTGCGCGCTACCGCCAAATACGCGATTGCCGACATCACCTTGGATTTCGACGCCGGCACCGACCTCTACTGGGCGCGGCAGCAGGTCGCGGAGCGTTACGCCGCGGTGGCGCCAAGCCTGCCAGCCGGGGTCGAAGGCGGGCTGGCCCCGATCTCCACCCCGCTCTCGGACGTGTTCATGTTCACCATCGAAGGGGGCGATCTGAGCCTGGCGCAGCGCCGCACCCTGCTGGACTGGACCCTGCGCCCGGCGCTGCGCACCCTGCCCGGCGTGGCCGACGTCAATGCCCTGGGCGGCGCCGTCCGCAGCTTCGTGGTGGTGCCGGATCCGGCCAAACTGACGCAGGCAGGGCTGAGCCTGGCCGATCTCGCGCAGGCGATCGAGCGCAACAACCGCAACGATGGCGCCGGCCGGGTGGAGGCCGGTGAGGAAACCCTGATCGTGCGGGTGGAAGGGGCGCTGCAAAATGCCGCCGACATCGCCGCGCTGCCGCTGCGTGACGGCGCACACCCCGTACGTGTGGGCGATGTGGCGCAGGTGCGGGTGGATGCCCTGACCCGCTACGGCGCAGTGACGCGCGACGGCCGCGGCGAGGCGGTGGAGGGCATCGTCGTGGCGCTGCGCGGCAGTGATGCCTCCGCGCTGATCAAAGCGGTGCGCCAGCGTCTCGATGAACTTGCCCCGACCTTGCCTGCGGGGGTGCGGATCGTCCCATTCTATGACCGCAGTGCGCTGATCGAGCGCGCGGTCGGCACGGTGGAACACGCGCTGCTGGAAGCCACCGTGCTGGTGGTACTGCTGCTGTTGCTGTTCCTGGGTGAGCTGCGCGCGGCGCTGGTGGTCGCGCTGATGTTGCCGCTGGCAGCGCTGGCCACCTTCCTGCTGATGCAGCTGACCGGCATGAGCGCCAACCTGATGAGCCTGGGCGGGCTGGCGATCGCGATCGGCATGCTGGTGGATGCGGCGGTCGTGGTGGTGGAGAACGCCGTCAGCCGGCTCGATCCACGCGCGCCCGGCGCGCACCTGCCGCGTCTGCACCGGGTGTATGCCGCCACCCGCGAAGTGGCGCTGCCGGTCGCCGCCGGCATCCTCATCATCTGCCTGACCTTCATGCCGCTGCTGACCTTGCAAGGCCTGGAAGGCAAGCTGTTCGCGCCGGTCGCGCTGACCATCGTATTCGCACTGGGCGCTTCACTGCTGCTGTCGCTGAGCGTGGTGCCGGTGCTGGCCTCGCTGCTGCTGCAGGAACGTTCGCATGGCGAGCCCTGGCTGATGCGCCGTCTACATGCGTTCTATCAACCCCTGCTGGAGCGCACCCTGGCGCATCCGCGGATCGCCCTGGGCGCTGCTGCTGGCGGCCTGCTGCTGGGCGCGCTGGCCTGGCTGGGCACCGGCAAGACCTTCATGCCCACCATGGACGAGGGTGACATCCTGCTGCAGCTGCAGAAGCCGGCCTCGATCAGCCTGCAGGCCTCGCTGGCGACCGACGATGCGGTGGCGCGCGCCATCCTGCGGCGGGTGCCGGAAGTACGCCACATCATCGCGCGCGCCGGCTCGGACGAGCTCGGCCTGGACCCGATGGGTCTGAACGAAACCGACATGTTCATGCAGCTGGCGCCACGCGATCAGTGGCAGGTGCCCGACAAGGAGGCACTGGCCGATCGCATCCGGGCGGTGATGTCGGATTTCCCCGGGCTCGAATATGGCTTCACGCAACCGATCGAAATGCGGGTATCGGAGATGCTCACCGGCAGTCGCGGCGACGTGGCGATCAAGGTGTTCGGCCCGGATCTGGACACCCTGGGCGAACTCGCGGGCCGCATCGCAGGCGTCCTCGAAGGACTGCGCGGCGCCCAGGACGTGCTCACCCAAGCCGCCGACCAGGTGCAGTATCTGCAGGTGCGGGTGGACCCACAGGCCGCAGGCCGCGCCGGACTGAGCGTCACCGCCGTGCAGGACGAGCTGCGCGCGCAGCTGGAAGGCATGCGCGCCGGAAGCGTGATCGAGCCCGACCGGCGCACGCCGATCCTGGTGCGCGGCGCACCCGCGCTGCACGCATCGGCCGAACGTTTCGCCTCTGCGACCCTGGCGCGTGGGGATGGCGCTGGCGACATCCCGCTGGCGGCACTGGCGCACATTCAACCTGGCACAGGTCCCGTGGCCGTGCGCCGCGAAGGGGGCTCGCGCTTTGCGCTGATCCAGGTCAACGTGCGCGGCCGCGACCTGGTGGGATTCGTGGATGAAGCACGCAAGGCGGTAGCACGCCAGGTGCCGCTGCCGCCTGGCTATCGACTGATGTGGGGCGGGCAGTTCGAAAACCAGCAGCGCGCCGCCGCGCGCCTGGCATTGGTGATACCGGTCGCGCTGGGGCTGATTTTCGTGGTGCTGTTCATGACCTTCGGCTCGGCGCGCCAGGCGCTGCTGATCCTCGGCAACATCCCGTTCGCGCTGGTCGGCGGCATCCTCGCGCTGTGGCTGTCGGGGCAGTACCTGTCGGTGCCGGCCTCGGTCGGCTTCATCGCCCTGCTCGGCATCGCGGTGCTCAACGGGCTGGTGCTGGTGGCGCACTTCAACCAGCTGCACGCGCTGGGGCTGCCGATCGAGCGGGTGGTGCGCGAGGGCGCGCTGCGGCGCCTGCGCCCGGTGCTGATGACCGCCAGCATCACCGCGTTCGGCCTGGTGCCGCTGCTGCTGGCCAGCGGGCCCGGCTCGGAGATCCAGCGCCCGCTGGCCATCGTGGTGATCGGCGGGCTGGTGAGTTCGACCGCGCTGACCCTACTGCTGCTGCCGCTGCTATACCGCCGCTTCGCCCATCCCGCACCGACCGCCCCCGGAGCCTCGCCATGAGCACCCCGATCCGCATGACCCTGGTGTTCCCGCCGGAGCTGGAGGACGGCATCACCGAGGCCCTGTCCGCGCACGCCGGCCTGCCCGGCTACACCCTGTTCCACGCCGAGGGCCACACCAGCGATTTCCGGCGCGCCTCCGCGGGCGAGCAGGTGCGCGGGCGCGTGCAGCGGCGGGTGCTGTGGATGCTGATCGACCCGGCGCAACTGGACGTAGCGCTGGATGCGGTGCGCGCCACGGTGGCTTCGCAGGACGTGCGCTGGTGGACCGAGCCGGTACTGGCTGCGGGGAGGCTGGCATGAGCATGCGCCGCTTGCTGCCCGCTCTGGCACTGCTCGCCGGGCTGTCCGCGCACGCCCAGGATGTCGGCTACCTGCCGCCGGAGGCATTGGCCATGCGCGCACTCGCGGCACAACCGGAAGTCCGTGCCGCCAGCGCCGCGGCCCAGGCAGCCGAAGCCGAGGCGCACAGCCTGACCGCCGGCAGTTACGAATGGGAGGCCGTGTTGATTCCACAGCAGCGCACGGTGCAACCCAATCTGCGCTACCGCGAGTTCGAAGGCCAGCTCAGCCGCCGCATCCGCCTGCCGGGGAAAGCCGCGATCGATGCCCGCATCGGGATGCACACCGTGACGGCGGCACGCCTGCGGATCGACGATGCCACCCATCAGGCAGCACGTCGGCTCGGCCACGACTGGATGGCCTGGCTACGCGCCAGCCTGCTCAGCGAGCAGGCCGATGCCCAGCAGACGCTGCTGCGACAGGCCAAACAGGCGCTGGAGCGCCGGGTCCAGCTCGGCGATGCCGCCCAGCGCGATCTCGACCTGATGCAGGCAGAGCTGGCCCAGCTGGACGCCGAAGTACTGCGCGCTCACGCCGAGGCCGACGCTGCACGCAAGGCGCTCGTCGTCACCTATCCGCAGCTACCGCTGCCGGCCGAGCCGCCGCCGCTGCCAGACCCGGCGCCACTGCCGGGCGGCGCTGCTTACTGGCGCGACCTGATCATCTCCCGCAGTCACGAGATCGGAATCGCGCGCGAGGACGCCCGACGCCAGCAGGAGATCGCCGCGCGCGCGCGCGCCGATCGCCGCCCGGACCCCAGCATCGGGCTGCGCGTGCTGGACGATCGCGGTGGCGCCGAGCGCGCCGTGGGCGTGGTGGTATCCGTCCCGCTTGGCTACCGTTACCGGCGCGACATCGCCGCACGTGAGGAATCCCGCGCACAAATGGCCGCTGCGGATGCCGACGGCGTGGCCCTGGCCATCGCTCGCGAAGCTCAGGCCACCGCCGATCTGGCGATGGCACGCTACGCCCAATGGCAAGCCATGCACGCCGCCGCGGCGGCCCAAGAAATGGCCAGCGCGCGGACTCGCCGCGCCTGGGAGCTGGGCGAAGCCGGTCTCGGCGAGTGGCTGCTGGCCGCACGCAGCGCGCGCCAGGCCCGCGCGCAGGAAGTGCAGGCACGGGTGGATGCGCTGGAAGCCGCCCTGCTGGTGCGGATCGACAGCCACGAACTCTGGCACGACAACGAAGACGAGGCGGACGGCACGCCGCGCGAATGAATCCGCGGGCACGCCACAGGCGAGCGCCGGCGTTGGGCTGAGGCGCGGAGGCCGATGCTACGATCCGCAGCCCCGCTCCCCGGAAGCCCCGCCGTGACCGCACCGCTGCGCACGCTCATGCTCGTCTTGTGCCTGCTCCCCGCGCTGGCGCGCGCGCAGGCGTCGGCGCAGGCCACCGCCGCCGACGCCGCCTTGCGTGCGATCTACCAGTCGGAATGGGCCTGGCGCACGCAGCAGGCCGCGGGCTGGGACGAAGACAGCGACGGCGGCGCGGATGCCGCGCGGCAACCGCATCTGCCCGACGTCGGCCCGGCCGCGCAGGCAGCGCGTCTGGCTTACCTACAGGACGTGCTGCGCCGGCTGGATGCGATCGACGTCGCCGCGCTCTCGCCCGGCGAGCGTCTGAACTACGCGGTGTACCGGCCGCAGATCGAACACCAGGTCGCGGCCTTGCGGTTCCGCGAGTACGAGATGCCGTTCAATTCCGACAGCGCGTTCTGGTCGGACCTCGACTTCATGGCCCGCGCCGAGCTGCGCGATGCCGCCGCCTACCGCGCCTACGCCGCGCGCCTGCGCGACGTGCCGCGCTATTTCGACCAGCAGATCGCCAACATGCGCGCCGGGCTGGCGCGCGGGTTTTCGGTGCCGCGCGCGGTGCTCGCCTACACCGACGAGGCACTGATCGACGAGCACGGCCGAGTCATCGGCGTGCGGCGACTGGCCTACAGCGCCTTCCACCACGCCCATTCGGCCAGCCATGTCCACGGCCTGATCGTGATGCGCCGAAGCGCCGTCGATCCGGTGCTGACACGCATCGCCGATCTCGACGCCGGCGCCGACTGGCTGCTCACCCGCCTCGTGGCCCGGCAGGGCAGCGTGTTGCACCTGCCCCTCGTCGGTCGCCACTGGCGGCAGCACCCGAACCAGCACCACCGCCGCGGGCGCAGCAAGGCTTTGGGGTCACTGCCGAGTGTTGCGATACCGTGAGGAGATGAACTGATGCCATTGACCGATCCGAACCTGGGCCTCGTCTACGGCTGGACGCTGGGCGAGTCCGGCTGGCACACCGAGATGGACGCGAACCTGAAGCGCCTGGGCGCCATCGTGGGCCTGTCGGTGACGAGCCGCACCACGACCATGCCGCCCGCCAGCCCCACGGACGGCGAGCGCTACATCGTGCCGGCTGGTGCCACCGGCGCCTGGGCCGGCAGGACCGACCAGATCGCGGTGTGGATCGACGGTGCCTGGGAGTACCACGCGCCCAAGGTCGGCTGGCTCGCCTACATCGCCGCCGAGGACAAGCTCGCCGTCTACAAGGCCGTCGGCTGGAGCGCCGGCGTTTCCGTCTGAACCCTTACCCCGATCCGTCACCCCCGAACCCGCCCGCGTGGCGGGTTCGTCGTTTTTGGAGACCGCCCATGACTGAACCGACCCAAGCCCCCGCCCTCGTCGAGAACATGCTGCTCCTGCGCCGCGAGGACTTCGACGACCTGCTCGACCGCGCCGCCGAGCGCGGAGCCGAGCGGGTGCTGGCCCACCTCGGCCTGGAGAACGGCCACGCCGCACGCGACCTCCGCGAGCTGCGCGATCTGCTGGAAGCGTGGCGCGACGCGCGCAAGACCGCCTGGCAGACCACCGTCAAGTTGCTGACGACCGCCATCCTCGCCGCCCTGCTGGTCGGGGCCGCCATCAAGCTGAAGCTGATGGGAGGTGGCCAATGATCGAGACCCTGCTCGGCGGCCTCCTCGGCGGGGCCTTCCGTCTCGCGCCGGAGATCCTCAAGTGGCTCGACCGCAAGGGCGAGCGCGGCCATGAACTTGCCATGCAGGACAAGGCCTTGGAGTTCGATAAACTGCGCGGCGCCCAGCGCATGGCCGAGATCGGCGCCGGGGCCGATGCCGCCTGGAACGTGGGGGCCCTCGAGACCTTGCGCGAAGCGGTGGCCGCCCAGGGGCAGCGATCGGGCGCCCGCTGGGCCGATGCGCTGTCGGCGACCGTGCGACCGGTGATCACCTACTGGTTCATGGCGCTGTACTGCGCCGCCAAGACCGCCGCCTTCGTGGGCGCCGTCGAGGCCGGGGCGGACTGGATCCCGGCGATCCAGGCGGCCTGGACCGAGGCCGACCAGGCCCTGTGGGCCGGCGTCCTGA
>CALLKI010000104.1 GCA_938008415.1 uncultured Luteimonas sp.
TCGATCTGCTCCGGCGGCCGCTACGAGGACCTGGCCAGCCACTACACCAAGTCGAAGCTGCCCGGCGTGGGCATCTCGATCGGCCTGACCCGGCTGTTCTGGCAGCTGCGCGAGGCGGGCCTGGTCGCGGACGCCGAGAGCAGCGTGGACGTGCTGGTTGCGCTGATGGATGACGACGGCCTCGACCATGCCCTCTCGCTGTCGCAGCAGCTGCGTGCCGCGGGCCTGAACGTGGAGACGCAGCTGGAGCCGCGCAAGCTGGGCAAGCAGCTGCAGTACGCCGACCGCGCGGGGATCCGCTTCGTGGTGATCCGCGGCAGCGACGAGGCCGCGCGCGGCGTGGTCGCGGTCAAGGACCTGCGGCGCGGCGAGCAGTTCGAGGTCGCCGAGTCCGAACTCGGCGCGACCCTGCTGGTCGAGCGCGAGCAGTGGCGCGCGCAGGCCGGGCGGTGAGGTGATGCGATGAAGGCGATCCGGCTCGACGGCAAATCGCTGACCCGCGACCAGCTCGTGATGGTCGCCAACGGCGCCGAGGTCGAGCTCGACCCGGCGGCGTTGCGCGATGTCGCGCGCGCCGCGGAGTTCCTCGCCGAGCAGGTGCGCCGCGAGGAGCCGATCTATGGCGTCTCGACCGGCTTCGGCAGCAACGCCGACAAGCTGCTTGGCGCGCATCCGCTGCGCGACGGGCTGCCAGGCGCCGGGAAATCCGGGCGTTCGCTGCACGAGGAGCTGCAGTACAACCTGATCGCCACCCATGCCGTCTGCGTCGGCGAGCCGCTGCCGGCGGATGTGGTGCGGGCGATGCTGTGCATCCGCATCAATACCCTGCTCAGGGGCCACTCCGGCATCCGCGTGCAGACCCTGCAGGCGCTGGCGGACATGCTCAACGCCGGGATCGTGCCGGTGGTTCCGGCACTCGGTTCGGTCGGTGCCTCGGGAGACCTCGCGCCGCTGTCGCATCTGGCGCTCGTGCTGCTGGGTGGCGGCGAGGCCTTCTACCGCGGCGAACGCATGCCCGGCGCCGAGGCGCTGCGCGCGGCGGGACTCGCGCCGGTCACGCTCTCGTACAAGGAGGGGCTGGCGCTCAACAACGGCACCGCGCAGATGCTGGCGATGGGCGTGCTCGCCCTGCACAGGCTGGAGCGGTTGCTCGACACCGCCGATCTGGCCGCGGCGATGACCGTCGACGCCTTCGCCGGGCGCCTCGGGGCGTTCGACGAGGCGGTGCACGCGCTGCGCCCGCATCCCGGACAGGTGCGCACCGCCGCGCACCTGCGCGAACTGCTGGACGGTTCCACGCTCGCCGACATCCCCTACCACCTGGTGCCGAGGTTCCGGCCGT
The DNA here is from genome assembly GCA_938008415.1 of uncultured Luteimonas sp. Lineage (GTDB taxonomy): Bacteria > Pseudomonadota > Gammaproteobacteria > Xanthomonadales > Xanthomonadaceae > Luteimonas. The sequence continues at coordinate 1,343 of CALLKI010000104.1, forward strand.
GGCTGCCATCGAGCTGGGACACGGAGGCCGCGCGCGGGCTGCGCTTCGACATCGGCTGGGAATGGGTGCCCGCCGACCAGCGGCACGGCCGCGAGAAGTTCTACCGCCGGTTCCGCCCGTTCCGCGGCGGCAAGAAGCACCAGCCGCAGGACAGCTACTCGCTGCGCTGCATCCCGCAGGTGCATGGCGCCGTGCGCGATGCGGTGGAGCACGCCCGGCGCGTCCTCGACATCGAGCTCAACGCGGTCACCGACAACCCGCTGGTGTTCCCGGACCGCCAGGCCGGGCACGTCGAGGAGCAGGTCATCTCCGCGGGCCATTTCCACGGCATGCCGCTGGCCCTGGCGATGAGCGCAGTCAAGGCGGCGATCCCGGTGCTGGCCTCGATCAGCGAGCGCCGGCTCAACAAGCTGGTGGACCCGGCCACCAACGACGGCCTGCCCGCGTTCCTCGTCGGCAACGAGGATGGCACCGAATCCGGCTTCATGATCGTGCAGTACACCGCGGCGGCGATCGTCAACGACCTCGCCACCCGCGCGCACCCGGCCAGCGTGTACTCGGTGCCGACCAGCGCCAACGCCGAGGACCACGTCTCGATGGGCGCCAACGAGGCGCGCCACGTGCTGTCGATGGTGGACGACCTGGGCAGGGTGCTGGCGCTGGAGCTGTACACCGCGGCGCAGGCGCTCGACTTCCGGCTCGACATGATCAACGCCGCGCGCGAGCTGGCGCGGCGCACCGATGCACGGGCCTTCGCGCGCAAGGTTCAGGGCGTGGACGACGAAAGCCCGCTGTACCCGGTGTTCCTCGAGGAGGTCGAGGGGTTGCGCGCCGAGCTGGCCGCCAGCGCGCCGTTCCAGCCGGGCAGGGCGGTCGCGGTGGCGCATGCCGTGCTGCGCGAGCGCATCCCGTTCCTCGACCGCGACCGCGCGCTCGACCGCGAGATCGCCACGGTGGTGGAGATGGTCGCGGACGGCAGCCTGCTCGAGGCCATCGGGCGCATGGAGAAGGGCGCATGAACCTCGCCCTGCACATGGGCTGGACCGGGGTGCTGGAGGCGGGCCTGATCGCCTTCGCGGTCGGCGTGCTCTCCTGGCTGCTGTGGCGCTGGATCTCGCGACGCCACCGGCTTGGCCCGGCCCGGGCCATCGGCTGGGCCGCGTTCTGCGCGGTGGCGGTGGCCGCCGGCATCGACAGCTGGAACCTGTTCTACCTCGGCGTGGCGAAGCTCGAATCCCCGGTGTACGCGCGCATCGCGCTGGCCAAGATCCACGATCCCGACTTCCTCGGCACCCGCGTCGTGCTCGAGTGGACCGGCGCACTGGCCGGTGTGGTGCTGGGCTGGATCCTGCGGCGGCCGGAGCCGGCCACCGGCACGGAAGCGGGCTGATCCGCGACACCGCGGCCCGGACGGAAGGCACGGAAACCTCTCCCGGTCGGTCCCGGGCGTGGCAGGGCTGCGCCCGAGTTTTTTCCGCCCGCTGTTGACAACGTATTAGCGCGTTAATACAATCGAACGCATGAAGCAGCGCGCCGAGCCCCTGCCGGAGACCGATGCCGAGGCCTCGTTCCGGGCCCTCGCCCGGGCGTTCTCGGCCCTCGACCGGGTCGAGGACGTGGCCGCATTCCTGCGCGACCTGTGCACGCCGGCGGAGCTCGAGGCGATGGCCGACCGCTGGCGCGTCGTCCCGCTGCTGCTGCAGGGGCTGCCGTACCGCGAGATCCACGAACGCACCCGGGTCAGCGTGACCACCATCGGCCGCGTCGCCCGCACCCTCGAATTCGGCGAAGGCGGCTATGCCGCCGCGGTCAAGCGCCTGTACCCGCGGCTTGCCGGGAAGCATTGAAGGAAACCGGAAGATGAGCCCCACGGCCGTACCGGCGGCGCGCGACCGCCTGCGCATCGCCATCCAGAAATCGGGCCGGCTCGGCGAGCCGGCGCGCGCGCTGCTGGCCTCGTGCGGCCTGTCGTGGCGCGAGAGCCGCGACAGGCTGTTCTGCTACGGCGAGACCCTGCCGGTGGACCTGCTGCTGGTGCGCGACGACGACATTCCCGGCCTGCTGGCAGAGGGCGTGTGCGACTACGGCATCGTCGGCCGCAACGTGCTGGAGGAATTCGCCTGCGGGCGCGAGGCCGGGGGCAGGCCGCAGGTCGCGAAGGAGATCCGCCCGCTCGGCTTCGGCGGTTGCCGCCTGCAGATCGCCGTGCCCGACGGCTGGGAGTGGGAAGGGCCGCGGCAACTGCAGGGCAGGCGCATCGCCACCAGCTACCCGGGGCTGCTCGGCAGATGGCTGTCCGCGCAGCGGGTGGAGGCCACGATCGTGCAGTTGTCCGGCTCGGTGGAGATCGCGCCGCGGCTCGGGCAGGCGGACGCGGTGTGCGACCTGGTGTCCACCGGCGCCACCCTGGCCGCGAACCAGCTCAGGCCGGTCGAGACAGTCATGGAGAGCGAGGCGGTGCTGGCCGGCCCGGTGCAGCCGTTCACCGACGCCCGCGGCGAACTGGCGCAGCTGCTACTGCGCCGGCTCGAAGGCGTGCTGCGCGTCCGCGACAGCCGCCTGCTGATGTTCCAGGCCCGGCGCAGCGCGGTCCCGGGACTGCTGAAGCTGCTGCCGGACGTGGAGGAACCCGCGGTGCTGCAGGTGGACGGGGCCGACACCGTGGCGCTGCAGGCGCTGTGCCATGGCGAGATGACCTGGCAGCGGCTGGAGGACCTCAAGCGCGCGGGCGCGCGCGGGCTGATGGTGCTTCCGGTCGAGAGGATGCTGGCATGAACATGCCCCGCGTCCAGCGGCTGGAGTGGGCGCGGCTCGACGCCGGGGAGCGCCGGGAGGCGCTGCGGCGCCCCGCGCAGGCCGTCGAGGAAGAATCGCGCAGGGCGGTGTCGGAGATCCTCGCCGGGGTGCGTGCGCGTGGCGACGAGGCGCTGCGCGAAATCACCCTGCGCTTCGACGGCGTGGCGCCGGCGGCGTTCGCGGTGTCCGAAGCCGAGTTCGAGGCTGCGGAGGCCGCGGTCGGCGATGCCCTGCGTGCTGCGATGCGCGAGGCCGCGGAACGGATCGCGCGCTTCCACGCGGCCGGCATGGCACCGGGCCATGCGGTCGAAACCGCGACCGGCGTGACCTGCGAGCGCATGGCCCGGCCGATCCGCCGCGTCGGCCTGTACGTGCCCGCCGGCAGCGCGCCGCTGCCGTCCACGGCGCTGATGCTGGGCGTGCCCGCACGGCTTGCGGGCTGCCGCGAGGTGGTGATGTGCACGCCGCCGCGGCGCGACGGCAGCGCCGATCCCGCGGTGCTGGTGGCGGCGCGCCTTGCCGGCGTGCACCGCGTGTTCAAGCTGGGTGGCGCGCAGGCGGTCGCGGCGCTGGCCTTCGGCACGGGCAGCGTGCCGAAGGTGGACAAGATCTTCGGCCCGGGCAACAGCTACGTGACCGAGGCCAAGCGCCAGGTGGCGCAGGAAGGTGCCGTGGCGATCGACATGCCGGCCGGCCCGTCGGAGGTGCTGGTGATCGCCGACGGGGGCGCCGATCCCGCCTTCGTCGCCGCCGACCTGCTGTCGCAGGCCGAGCACGGCCCCGATTCGCAGGTGCTGCTGCTGAGCGACAGCGCGGCGCTGCTGGAGCGGGTGGAAGCGGAGCTGGCGCGCCAGCTGCAGGTCCTGCCACGCGCGCAGATCGCGCGCCAGGCGCTGGCGCGGTCGCGGCTGGTCCTCACGTCCAGCCTCGACGAGGCATTCGACATCAGCAACGAATATGCGCCGGAGCACCTGATCCTGGCCCTGCGCGAACCGCGCGCCTGGCTGGAGCGGGTGGAGGCGGCCGGCTCGGTGTTCCTCGGCGACTGGACGCCGGAGGCGCTGGGCGACTACTGCAGCGGCACCAACCACGTGCTGCCCACCGGCGGCGCGGCGCGCGCGTACAGCGGGGTATCGGTGGGCAGCTTCCAGGTGCAGGTCAGCGTGCAGTCGGCGACTCCCGCCGGCATCGCCGCGATCGGCCCGTGTGCGGTCACGCTGGCGGAAGCCGAAGGGCTGGAGGCGCACGCCAACGCGGTGCGCCTGCGGCTGGCGGCCGCGGCGTGCTGCGGGGAGCGCCCGGCATGAGCGTGCTCGACCTCGTCCGCGAGGACCTGCGCGGCTTCGCCGGCTACCGTTCGGCGCGCACCGAGGCCCTGGGCGGCGAAGTCTGGCTCAACGCCAACGAATCGGCCTGGGCCAATCCCGCCGACACGCAGGCGCGCTGCCGGCGCTATCCGGAGCCGCAGCCGGAGGCGCTGCGCGCTGTGCTGGCGGCGCTGTACGGCGTCGCGCCCGAGCGGCTGCTGGTCGGGCGTGGCAGCGACGAGGCGATCGACCTGCTGGTGCGCACTGCCTGCGTGCCCGGGCGCGACGCGGTGCTGGTCACGCCGCCGGTGTTCGGCATGTATGCGGTCAGCGCCAGGCTGCAGGGCGCGCCGCTCGTGGAAGTGCCGCTGCTCGACACCGCGGAGGGGCTGGTCCTGGACACTGATGCCGTCGTCTCGGCGGTACGCGGCGGGCCGGTGAAGCTGGTCTTCCTGTGCTCGCCCTCGAACCCGGGCGGCGTCGCGATCCCGCCGGAGCAGGTCGCCGCGGTGGCCGAGGCCGCGCGGGGCAGGGCGCTGGTGGTGGTGGACGAGGCCTACGTCGAGTTTTCCGATACCCCGTCCGCGACGGCACTGCTGCCGCGCTACGGGCACCTGGTGGTGCTGCGCACGCTGTCCAAGGCGCACGCGCTGGCCGCGGCGCGGATCGGCGTGGCGGTCGGCGACCCGGACCTGGTCGCCATCCTGCGCCGCTGCCAGGCGCCGTACCCGGTGCCCGCGCCCTGCGCGGAGCTGGCGCTGGCGGGGGTGTCGCCGGAGGCGCTGGCGGCGACGCGCGCGCGCATCGCGACGGTGCGTGCCGAGCGCGCGCGCATGCGCGAGGCATTGGCGGGACTGCCCGGCGTGCGCCGCGTGTATCCATCCGACGCCAATTTCCTGCTGGTCCGGTTCGCCGACGCGCAGGCCGCGTTCGACGCGCTGCTCGCCGCGGGCGTGGTGGTGCGCGACCAGCGCGCGGCGCCGGGGCTCGGCGATGCGCTGCGCATCACCATCGGCACGCCGGAACAGAACGACCGGGTGCTCGCCGCGCTGCGCGCGGCAGGCACCGGCAAGGCGGCGACGGAGGCGGCGTGATGGGCACCAGGATCCTGTTCGTGGACCGCGACGGCACCCTGATCGAGGAGCCGGAGGACTTCCAGGTCGACTCCTGCGCGAAGCTGCGCTTCGTGCCCGGCGTGATCCCGGCGCTGCTGAAACTGCGCGACGCCGGGTTCGAGTTCGTCATGGTCAGCAACCAGGACGGGCTGGGCACGGAGCGTTTCCCGCGCGAGGCCTTCGAGGGCCCGCACCGGCTGATGCTGCAGGTGTTCGAAAGCCAGGGCATCAGCTTCCGCGAGGTCCTGATCGACGAAAGCCTGCCGCACGAAGGCAGGCCCACGCGCAAGCCCGGGATCGGCCTGGTGCTGCACTACCTGCGCGACCGCAGCATCGACCTCGACCGTTCGGCGATGGTCGGCGACCGCGAGACCGACATGCAGTTCGCGCGCAACCTGGGCGTGCGCGGCTTCCAGCTGCGCACGCCGCAGTTCGGCGGCGTGTGGGACTGGGCCGGCATCGCCCACGAGCTTGCCGACGCGCCGCGCAGGGCCGTGGTCGAGCGGAACACGAAGGAAACCCGTATCCGGGTGGAAGTGGACCTGGACCGCGCCGCCGAACCGGAGGTCTCGACCGGCCTGCCGTTCTTCGACCACATGCTGGAGCAGGTCGGCAAGCACGGCGGCATCGCGCTGAAGGTGCGGGCCGAGGGCGACCTGCACGTGGACGAGCACCACACCGTCGAGGACACGGGCATCGCCCTGGGCCAGGCGCTGCGCGAGGCGCTGGCGGACAAGCGCGGCATCGCGCGCTACGGCTTCGACGAACCGGGGGCGGATGCCGCCGCGGGCGCCCCACGCGCGGGCTTCACGCTGCCGATGGACGAGGCGTTGGCGCGCGCGGCGCTGGATTTCGGTGGCAGGCCGTACCTCGTGTTCCGCGGCGGGTTCCGCCGCGAGCGTGTGGGCGACATGCCGACCGAGCTGGTGGAGCACTTCTTCCGCTCGTTGTGCGACGCGGCCGCGCTCAACCTGCATCTGGAAGTCGAGGGCGGGAACGACCACCACAAGGTCGAGGCCTGCTTCAAGGCGTTCGCACGCGCGCTGCGCATGGCGGTGCGGCGCGAGGGCGCGGACCTGCCCAGCACCAAGGGGGTGCTGTGAGCGGCGTGGTGCTCGTGGATGCCGGCGGCGCCAACCTCGGCTCGGTGCGCTGGGCACTGTGCCGGCTGGGTGTCGAACCGCTGGTCACCGCGGACGCCGCGGCGATCCGCGGCGCGCGGCGGGTGATCCTGCCGGGCGTGAGCACCGCGGGCACGGTGATGCGGCGGCTGCGCGAGCTCGGTCTGGTGGACACCCTGCGCCAGCTGCGCCAGCCGTTGCTGGGCGTGTGCGTCGGGATGCAGCTGCTGTTCGAGCACTCGGAGGAAGACGGCGCGCAATGCCTGGGCCTGCTCGCGGGCCGGGTGGAGCGGCTGCCGGCCCGGCCGGGGGTGCGGGTGCCGCACATGGGCTGGAACCGGTTGGAGGTTGTCCGCGACGATCCCCTGCTGGCGGGCATCGATGACGGTGCCTGGGCCTACTTCGTGCACAGCTATGCCGCCCCGGCGACCGCCGACTGCGTGGCCGCGTGCACGCATGGCCGGCGGTTCGCCGCGGTGGTGCGCCGGGGCAACGTCATGGGCGCGCAGTTCCATCCCGAGCGTTCTTCCTCGACCGGCGAGGCGATCCTGCGCAATTTCCTGGAAATGGAGGCGGCGGCATGAGCGCGGGCGGGTTCACGCCGTACCCGGCCATCGACGTGCGCGGGGGCCGCGTCGTGCGCCTCGCGCAGGGCGACTACGGCCGCGAGACGCACTACGGCGACGATCCGTTGGACCTGGCCGTTCGCTACGCGGAGGAAGGGGCGCGCTGGCTGCACCTGGTGGACCTCGACGCCGCGCGCGCCGGCGGCTACACCCTGCATGCGCTGCTGCGCGACATCGTTGCCCGCACCGGCCTTCGGGTGCAGACCGGCGGTGGCGTCCGCACGCGCGCGGACGTGGAGCGGATCCTCGATGCCGGGGCCGCGCGCGTGGTCGTGGGTTCGCTGGCCGTGCGCGAGCCGGAGGCCGTCATCGGCTGGATCGGCGGGTTCGGCAGCGAACGCATCACCGTCGCGCTCGACGCCCGGCAGGACGGATCCGGCGCGTGGCGCCTTCCGGTCCACGGCTGGACCGAAGACGCGGCCGCCACGCTGGAACCACTGGCAAGGCGTTACGCACAGGCGGGGCTGCGCCACCTGCTGTGCACCGACATCGCCCGCGACGGCATGCTCGCGGGGCCGAACCTGGCGCTCTACCGCACCCTCGCCGCGATCGCGCCCGGGCTGCAGGTGCAGGCCTCGGGCGGCGTGCGCGGGGCCGGGGATGTGGCCGCCGTGCGCGAGGCCGGCTGCGCGGGCGTCGTCCTCGGCAGGGCGCTGCTCGAGGGGCGGCTCGCCGTGTCCGAAGCGCTGTCGGCGGCCGGGGATGGCGCATGCTGAGCCGCCGCATCATCCCCTGCCTCGACGTGCGCGACGGGCGCGTGGTCAAGGGCGTGCGCTTCCGCGACCACGTGGACATGGGCGACATCGTCGAGCTGGCGCTGCGCTACCGCGACGAGGGCGCCGACGAGCTGGTGTTCTACGACATCTCGGCCAGCCCGCAGGGACGCTCCGTGGACGTGCACTGGGTCGAGCGGGTCTCGTCATGCCTGGACATCCCGTTCTGCGTGGCCGGTGGCATCCGCGACGTCGAGACCGCGCGCCGCGTGCTCCATGCCGGTGCCGACAAGGTCTCCGTCAACACCCCGGCGCTGGAACGCCCGGAGCTGGTCTCCGAGCTGGCGGCGGAGTTCGGCGTGCAGTGCGTGGTGGTCGGCATCGACTCGGTGCGCGAGCCCGATGGCCGCTGGCGCGTGCGCAGCCACACCGGCAACCCCGACGCCATGCGCACGCCGGGCCGTGGCACCCTGGACTGGGTGGCCGAGGTGCAGCGGCTCGGTGCCGGCGAGATCGTGCTCAACTGCATGGACAGCGACGGCGTGCGCCGTGGTTATGACATCGAACAGCTGAAGGCCGTGCGTGCGGTCTGTGACGTGCCGCTGGTGGCCTCGGGTGGCGCCGGCGGGGTGGCGCATTTCGCCGAGGTGTTCCGGGAGGCCGACGCGGATGCCGCGCTCGCCGCCAGCGTGTTCCACTCGGGCGCGGTGCGGATCCCGGAACTCAAGCGCGAACTGCGCGCGCAGGGCATCGAGGTGAGGACATGAGCGGGCAAACCATCGCGCCGGACTGGGACAGGGGCGGCGGGCTGCTGCCGGCGATCGTGCAGGATGCCGACACCCTGCGCGTGCTGATGCTCGGCTACATGAACGCCGGGGCGCTGGAGGCCACGCGCGCGACCGGGAAGGTCACGTTCTGGAGCCGCAGCCGCAACCGGCTCTGGACCAAGGGCGAGACCTCCGGGCACGTGCTGTCGCTGGTTTCCATCGATCTCGACTGCGACGGCGACGCGCTGCTGGTGCTGGCGCGCCCGCACGGCCCGACCTGCCACCTGCAGCGCCCGAGCTGCTTCCCGGGTGCGCCGGGATCGGTGCTGGCGGAGCTGTCCGGGCTCGTCCGCTCGCGCGAGGCGGAGCGGCCGGAAGGCAGCTACACCACCAGGCTGTTCGCAGAAGGCGTGCGCCGGATCGCGCAGAAGGTGGGCGAGGAAGGCGTGGAGACCGCGCTTGCGGCGGTTGCGCAGGACGACGATGCGCTGCTGGGCGAGGCTGCCGACCTCGTCTTCCACCTGCTGGTGCTGCTGCGCGCGCGCGGGCTGGGCCTTGTGGAACTGGAGACGGTGCTGGCCCGGCGCCGGCGCTGAGCGGGGCTCAGGCCGCGGTGATCGAGGTGCGCACGCAGTCGCGGCCGTTGGCCTTGGCCGCGTAGAGGGCCTTGTCCGCGGTCCCGAACGCGTCGTCGATGTCGCCGGGGGCATCCGGCGTGATCGTGTGCACGCCGATGCTGGCCGAGATGCGCAGCTTCAGCCCCTGCGCCTCGCACGGTTCGTTGACCAGCGCCTGGCGGATGTCCTCGGCGATCGCCACCGCCTCGTTGAGGCTGGTGCCGGGCAGGGCCGCCACGAACTCCTCGCCGCCGAACCGGGCAAGGACCGCGTCGTGCGGGCGCAGGGCCTGGCCGATGCGCCTGGCCGCGCGGCGCAGGACCTCGTCGCCGACCAGGTGGCCGTGCTCGTCGTTGATGCGCTTGAAATGGTCCAGGTCGATCATCAGCAGCGACAGCGGGCGCCGCGTGGACCGCGACTCCTGCAGCAGCCTCTCGAAGCTCTCCTGGAAGTGACTGCGGTTGTACAGGCTGGTCAGGCCGTCGCGGCGGCTGGATTCGCGGAGGCGGCGGTGCGCCTCCTCCAGCTGCAGCAGCGCCAGCCGCAGTTCACGGGTGCGTTGCGCCACCTTGCGCTCGAGCAGCTGGTTGGCCTCGCTGATGATGCGCTGGTTCTCGTTGCGCAGGGCGGCGTAGCGGTGGCCGAGCGCCACCGACAGCAGCAGCATCTCCAGCGCCGAGCCGACCTGCACGCCGTATTCGGTGACCAGCGTCTTCGGCAGCACGCCGAAGGCGACGAGGGTGAAGGCCGTGGTGCCCACCAGGAACATCGCCCAGGCCAGCAGGAACAGGCGGGCATGGACGTAGCCCCGGCGCAACATGACCACGCAGGCGACGGCGATCCAGAGCACCCCGGCCAGTACCGCGCGCGAGGCCAGCGGGGTGGCGACGTGGTAGGGCAGCCAGATCGAGGCGATGAACAGCCCCGCGAAGAACCCGATGACCGACAGGCTGATCACGTTGCCCAGCGGCCATCGCTTCGGCAGCTCGAGGAACACCCGCGAGAACTGCTGCATGCCGATCAGCGCCAGACAGATCGACATCGGCACCGCGTGGTCTGCCAGCCACGGCGAGTCCGGCCACAGGTACTCGAAACCGAGGCCGTTGAGCGTGAACAGCACCAGGCCGAACGCGCACAGGTGCATCAGGTACCAGAAGTAGCTGGAGTCGCGCAGGCTGATCCACAGCACCAGGTTGTAGAAGAACAGCGCGACCAGGATCCCGTAGTAGATGCCGATGGCGAACTGCGCGTCGCGCGACAACTCGGTGAACGCCTTCGGGGTGTAGAGCGTGAGCGGTACCTGCATCGAGCTTTCGCTGCGCACGCGGACCAGCAGCTCGACCCGCTCCCCGGGCGGGAACGCCAGCTGGAAGTTCGGGTGCCGGTAGCGGATGCTGCGTGACGAGAACGGCAGGCTGTCGCCGCTGGCATGGTGGACGACGCGGCCGTCCGGGTAGCGCGCGTACACGTCGATGCGGTCGCTGAGCGGGTAGGCCTGCACCAGCAGCCAGCGCGGCTCGTCAGGGTCGCGGTTGACGACCGCGACGTGGAACCAGAAGGTGCCGGTCTGGAAGCCGAAGGCGTCGCGGCCGCCGGGCAGGGGCTCGAAACTCCCGCGGCCGACCTGCCGCCAGGCATCCTCCGGCCCGTAGCTGCTGTCGGGGTCGTGGTGGTAGCGGACGTATGGCGACAGGTGGATGCTGCTGGTGCCCGGCTGGAGCTCGACCGCATCCTGCGCAAGCGTGCCGCCACACAGCAGCCACGCCAACAGCAGGCACGCCATGCGGATGATCGTCGGAACCGTTCCCTGCATGATCTCCTGCCTGGACCTCCGCGCGCCGGCGAGGGGCGCGTCCCTCCACTGGAAATGTCCTGGATCCCGGGGCCGGACCTCCTGGATAGCAGGTCCTGCCGTCATAATCCACGTCATTCGGCTGGAAAAGCAGACAATCACGAAGATGAATGCGGTCAAGCGGAATCGGTTCGCGGCGCTGGCGGTCCTGGCGGCGTTGCCCTGGGCGGGTGCCTGGGCGTGCGAGGGGCGCGTGATGGCGGCGGACGGGCAGGCGGGCGTCGCCGGGGCACTGGTGTCGGACGGCCGGGCGGTGGTGGCCAGCGGCGAGGACGGGAGCTTCCGGCTGCCGGATGCTCCCGCCCGGCTGTTCGTGGTCGCCCCCGACGGCTGGACCGTGCCCCGGGGGGACGACGGGCTGCCCGCGTTCTGGCGCGAGGGCTGCGGTGATCTGCGGCTGGAGCGTGAGGATGCGCCCCGGGCGGACGCAAGCCGGGTGCTGGTGTTTTCCGACCCGCAGACGCCTTCTCCCCGGGAAGTGGAGTACTACGCCCGCGGTGCGGTTGCCACCGCCGCGAAGGAGCCGGACATCGCCTTCGGCGTGACCCTCGGCGACATCACCCAGGACGAGCCCGCGCTCTACCCCGCGCTCAACCGTGCCACCGCCACGCTCGGCGTGCCCTGGCTGCACCTGCCGGGCAACCACGACATCGACCCTGGGGCGGATGACGATGCGTCGCTGGCCTCGTATCACCGCGTATACGGCCCGGACACCTATGCCTGGCGTTCGCCGCACGCGGTGTTCGTGCTGCTGGACAACGTGGTGGTGCTGCCCGGCCGGCGCCCACCCTACGTCGCCGGCCTGCGCGGGGAGCAATTCGACTTCCTCGAAAACCTGCTGCCGCACGTGCCGCGCGACCACCTGCTGGTCGTGGCCACGCACATCCCGTGGTTCGACACCGCCCCGCCCGGCGCGCAGCCGACCGTGCGCACCGCCGACCGCGAGCGCCTGTTCGCGCTGCTGCGAGATTTCCCGAACGTGCTGCTGCTGAGCGGGCACGAGCACACCCAGCGCCAGTTCTTCCATGGCCCGGAAACCGGCTGGCACGGCGCCGGCCCGCTGCGCGAATACAACGTCGGCGCGGTGTGCGGCTCGTTCTGGTCCGGCGAGCCCGACGCGCTGGGCATTCCGGATTCGCGCATGGCCGACGGCACGCCGAAGGGCTTCGCCGTGCTCACCATCCGCAACGGCGGTGGCTACGCGCTGGAATGGCGCCCGGTCGGCCTGCCCGAAGGCGATCCCGCGCAAACCGTGGCCATGGCGCTGCACGCGCCGAAGGTGCTGCGCCGTGGCGCGTATCCGGCCTGGCGCGTTTATGCCAACGTGTTCCTGGGGCACGAGGGCACGCGCGTCGAGTACCGCATCGACGGCGGCGAATGGAAGCCGATGGCGAGGGTGGAGATGCAGGACCCGCGGCTGATGGCCGGGATCGCCCGCCACGACCTCGCCGACGGCCTGCTCTCGCGCGACCGCGCGCCGGAACCGGAGGTGTCCACGCACCTGTGGCGCGGGACGCTGGATACCCGCCTGGCGGCCGGCGTCCACCGCGTCGAGGTGCGTGCCTTCGACGACGACGGCAACGAACACCGCGCCACGGTCGACTACCGGCTGGACGAATGGCAGGACTGAGCCGGGCCGTTCAGTGGCGCGCGGCCGGGCGCATGCCCAGCCACGCCCCGGCCAGCAGCAGGACGACGGCGGCCGCCTGCACCGGGTGCGGCTGGGCGCGGCCGGAGGCGACCAGCAGCAGCGTGGACAGCAGCGGCGCCAGGTAGGACAGGTTGCCGAGCAGGGCCAGGTCCCCGCGCTTGGTGCCGTGGTCCCAGAGCTGGAACGCCAGCCCGGTCGGGCCGATGCCCATCGCCAGCAGGACCAGCCACTGCGTGGCGTCCGGCGGCACCGTGTCCTCGAACGTGAAGTGCGCGGCCGCGCCCAGCAGCGCGACGACGGCGCAGGCCGGCACGATGGCGGCCGTCGGCACCCTGGCGTTGCGGCGGTTGAGCACCGAATAGCCGGCCCAGGCCACGGCCGCTCCCAGCGCCGCGAGGTAGCCGCCGGCGTGCGCCGGATCGGGCGTCACCGCCTGCCCGCGGGTGACCAGCAGCACCGCGGCCGCAAGCCCGAGCAGGGCGCCCGCGACCTGCGCCGCCCGCAGCTTCCCGCCGGGCAGCAGCGCGGCGAACAGCACGATCAGCAGCGGCCACAGGTAGTTGAGCAGGTTGGCCTCGATCACCGGCGCGTGCCTGAGCGCGACGAAGTACAGCGCGTGGTAGCCGAACAGGCCTGCCACGGACAGCGCGAGCGCGCCGCGCGGTGCGCCGAAGGCCGCGGCCAGCCCGCCGCGGGCCGTGGCCAGCCACGCCAGTCCGGTGACGGCGGCGATGCCGAAACAGGTCGCCAGCACCTGGAACGGCGGCATATCGCCGGTCAGCGTGGTCAGCAGCGCCAGCGAGGACCACAGCGCGATCGCGCACAGGCCTGCCAGCGTGGCCCGTCGTTGCGGCGCTGGCATGGCCGGTCAGAACAGGGCGTCGACGGCGTCGAACGACACCACCCGGGGGTGTCCGTTCGCGGCCCCGCCGTCGCGCGGCTCCGGGTAGTCCGTGCGCCGGTCCAGCAGCACGGTGCGCAGGCCGGCATCGCGCGCTGCGTCCAGCTCGGCGACCACGTCGGACAGGAACAGGATCCCGCCCGGTGCCACGCCCAGCGCCCGGGCGATGCGCCCGTAGCTGGCCGCCTCGCGCTTGCCGCCGATCTCGGTGTCGAACCAGCCCGAGAACAGCCCGGTGAGGTCGCCGGCCTCGCTGTGGCCGAAGAACAGCTTCTGCGCCGGCACCGAGCCGGAGGAGTACACGGCCAGCACGTGTCCGGCGCCGTGCCAGCGGCGCAGGCCCGCGACCGCGTCGGGGTAGACCGGCGCGCGGAAGTCGCCGTTGGCGTAGCCGGCTTCCCAGATCATGCCCTGCAGCGCCTTCAGCGCGGTGTGCTTGCGGTCCTCGTCGATCCAGCCCTGCAGGGTCTCGACGATCATGTCGTCCTGGCACAGGCCGCCGTTCTCCACGGCCACGGCGTCCAGCCAGCGGCGCACCTCCGGGTCGTGGCCGCGCTCGCGCACGAAGCGCGGCAACTCGCGCCGGGCGTATGGGAACAGCACGTCCCGGACGAAGGAAATGCTGCTGGTGGTGCCTTCGATGTCGGTGAGGATCAGGGGCTTCGCCATGCCGGCATTGTCGCCGAAATCAGGCGGCCGGGGATGGTTTCTCGTAGCGCGGGAACCGCTGGGCGATGTCCGACCCGGTGAAGTAGCCGACCCAGCCGTCCGGCTGCTTGAAGAAGCGGATCGCGACGAAGCGCGGCTCCGGACCCATGTCGAACCAGTGGGTGGTGCCGTCCGGGACCGAGATCAGGTCGTCGCGGCAGCACTCGACCTCGTACACCTTGTCCCCGACGTGCAGGGTGAACAGGCCCGAGCCGTCCACGAAGAAGCGCACCTCGTCCTCCTTGTGGTAGTGCTCCTCGAGGAAGGTGGCGCGCGCCTTTTCCCTGTTCGGGTTGTCCGGGCCGATGCTGACCACGTCCACGGTGGTGAAGCCGCATTCGGCGCTGATCCGGTCGATGTCCGCCTTGTAGGCGGCGAGCACCTCCTCGGGCGGGGCGCCGGCGGAGACGGGCTGCGAGGCCGTCCAGCGCTCGAAGCGCACGCCGATCTTCGCCAGCTCGCGCGCGATCTCGTCGCCGTCGTGGCTGGTGAACTCGGGGGTGGACGGGTCGTGCTCGGAGAAGATGCGGAGGCGGCTCATGGCTCGGTCTCGCGGAAACGGGGCGACGAAAGACTCAGGCTAGCATTTCGCCGGGCATGGGGGAGTCCCGTCGCGGAACGCGGGTGTTCCGCCAGCGCAACGGTGGCGGTTCAGCGGCCCGCGCCGAGGCGGCGCAGCTCCAGTTCGCAGCCGAGCAGGAACTCGAACGCCTCCAGGTGGCGACGTGCCTCGGCCATGTCGCGGCCCCAGGCGTACAGGCCGTGGCCGTCGATCAGGTAGCCCCACATCGTGCCCCGGTCGAGCAGGGCCTCCACCTGCGCCGCGAGGGTGGGCATGTGCTGGGTGTTCGGCAGTACCGGCACGTCGACCCGGGTCTCATGGGTCTCGTTGCCGCGGAAGGCCTTGAGCAGCTCGTAACCCTCCAGCCGCACCCGGCCCTCGGGGGCGAACAGCCGCGAGGCGACCGTCTGGGCGGGCGAGTGCGTGTGCAGGACGCAGCCCACGTCCGGGAACCTGCGGTAGAGCTGGGTATGCAGCAGGGTCTCGGCCGATGGCCGCAGGCCGGTGCCGACCGGGTTGCCGTCGAGGTCCACGACCATGATGTCGGCTTCGGTGAGCCGGCCCTTGTCGCGCCCGGACACGGTGATCGCGGCGTGGCCCTCGTCGAGCCGCCGCGAGAAGTTGCTGCTGGTCGCCGGGGTCCAGCCGCGCTGTGCCAGCTCGCGCACGTTGACGATGATCTCGCCGGCGAGCTCGCGCAGGCGGTGGGCGTCGTAGGGCAGGGCGTCGTCCATGCGGCGATTCTAGGCGATCGGCGCCGTCAGTCGGCGGCGGGGGCCGCCTTGCCGTCCGGCACGGGCTGCCCGTCCGGCCCGGACTCCAGGGGCAGGATCCGGAAGCCGATGGCGGCGGCCACGAAGGCCAGCGCGAAATTGGCCAGGTTGAAGAACGCGAACGGCAGGTAGTCCAAGGTCGCCACGCCCAGGGTCGCGGCCATGAACGCGCCGCAGGTGTTCCAGGGCACCAGCGGGGAGGTGATCGTGCCACCGTCCTCCAGCGCGCGGGAAAGGTTGAGCGGGGACAGCCCCCTGCGCGCGTATTCCTGCTGGAAGAGCTTGCCGGGCAGCACCAGGGACATGTACTGGTCGGCGGTGATCACGTTGGTGCCGAAGGCGGTGGCCAGGGTCGCGGAGATCAGCGAGCGCGCGGACCGCGCCCATGCCAGCATGCCGCGCGCCAGGCGTGCCAGCAGGCCGGTGCGCTCCATCACCGAGCCGAAGCACATGGCGCAGATCACCAGCCACACGGTGTTGAGCATGTTGGACATGCCGCCGCCACTGAGCAGTTCGTCCACGGCGGCGTTGCCCGTCTGCGCCTCGTAACCGGCGAACAGCGCCTTCCATGCGCCGGCCACCAGCGCCATCGGCCGCGAAAGCTCCTCGTCACCGGCCAGCGCGACCACCCGCTCCGGCTGGAACAGCACCGCGAAGAGCAGGCCGACGAGCGCGCCGATCATGATCGTCGGATAGGCGGGGAAACGGCGGATGGCCAGGGCGAACACCAGCACCATCGGCAGCAGCAGGTACCAGGACGGGTTGAACTGTTCCTCGATCGTCGCCGCCAGCCCCACCGGGGACACTTCGCCGCCGGCTGCATGGGTGGTCATGCCGGCGGCCGTGAACAGGGCCAGCGCGATCACCAGCGCGGGCAGCGTGGTCCAGGCCATGTTGCGGATGTGCGCGAACAGTTCCGATCCGCTGACCGTGGGCGCGAGGATGGTGGTGTCCGACAGCGGGGAAAGCTTGTCGCCGAAATACGCGCCGGAAATCACCGCGCCCGCGGTGATCGGCAGCGACATGTCCATGCCCTGGGCGATGCCGACCAGGGCCACGCCCAGCGTGCCGGCGGTGGTCCACGAGCTGCCGATCGCCAGCGAGGTGATGGTGCAGATCAGGCACGCCGCCGGGTAGAAATAGGCCGGGTGCAGCAGCTTCATGCCGTACACGATCAGCGTCGGCACGGTGCCGCTGAGCAGCCAGCTGCCGATCAGCGCGCCCACCGCCAGCAGGATCAGGATCGCGCCCACCGACACCGACACCCCGTGGGCCATGGCCGCCTCGATGTCCTTCCAGCGCATGCCGTTGCGCAGCCCGACCAGCGCCGCCACGCCGCTGGCCAGCAGCAGCGAGATCTGGCTCGCGCCGGACACCGCGTCGTCGGCGAACAGCACGATGCCGAGCACGAGCAGGGCCACCAGGAACAGCAGCGGGGTCAATGCCTGGAGCAGGCTCGGTTCGCGGGTTTGTGAGGCACTCATGTCGGGCCCGGTGGTGGATGTCGAGCGGCTGGAAATGCCCCGGGCCGGCGCTGGGCCGGCCCGGGATCAGGGGTCAGGCGGACTGGTTGAGCCTGCTGTGGCGGTAGCCGTAGCCGAAGTAGATCAGGAACCCGGCGACGGTCCAGCAGGCCAGCAGCAGCCAGTTGTACCAGCCCATGAAGCCGACCAGGGCCAGGCACGACAGGGCGCCTAGGATGCAGATCACCGGAGCGAACGGTACACGGAACGCGCGCTTGAGGTCCGGGCGGGTGCGGCGCAGGACCAGCACGCCGATGCAGACCGTGGCGAACGCCAGCAGGGTGCCCATGGACACCAGGTCGCCGAGCACGCCCAGCGGGAAGAACGCGGCCAGGATCGCGGCGATGATGGCCACGACCACGGTCGCCTTGTGCGGGGTGTGGTGGCGCGGGTGCACGGCGCCGAAGAAGGGCGGCAGCAGGCCGTCGCGCGACATCGCGAAGAAGATGCGCGGCTGGCCCATCAGCATCACCAGGATTACCGAGGTCAGGCCCGCGACCGCGCCGATCTCGATGGCGTACTTGAGCAGGCTCAGCGACGGATAGCGCTCGAGCGCGGTGACCACCGGCTTGGCCGTCCCCAGTTCGGTGTAGGGCAACATGCCGGTCAGCACCGCGGCCACGACCACGTAGAGCAGGGTGCAGACCACCAGCGAGCCGAGGATGCCGATCGGCATGTCGCGCTGCGGGTTCTTGGCCTCCTGCGCCGCGGTGGAGACCGCGTCGAAGCCGATGTAGGCGAAGAACACGATCGAGGCCGCGCGCAGCACGCCCGGCCAGCCGAAACGGTCGCCGCCCTCGTGCTCGGGGATGAACGGTACCCAGTTCTCGGGATTGACGTACTGTGCGCCGAAGCCGATCAGCGCCAGGATCACAGCCACCTTGACCGCGACGATGATCGCGTTGGCGGTGGCCGACTGGCGGATGCCGATGTAGCACAGGTAGCCGACGCCGGCGACCACCAGCACCGCGGGCAGGTTGAACAGCGCGCCGGTCGCGGCGAACTTGCCGTTGGCGTAGGTGACCGGGGCGGAGGCCAGCAGCGCCGGGAACTTCCAGTCGCTGCCGAACAGGTGCGCGATCGATTCCATCAGGCTGATGGTGTAGGCCGACCAGCCCACGGCCACGGCCGAGGCGGCGAACAGGTACTCGAGCACCAGGCTCCAGCCGACGAACCAGGCCACCGACTCGCCGAGCGTGGCGTAGGTGTAGCTGTAGGCGCTGCCCGAGACCGGGATCATCGAGGCGAACTCGGCGTAGCACAGGCCCGCGAACGCGCAGGCAAGCCCGGCCAGCACGAAGCTGAGCATGATCGCCGGGCCGGCGTGGTTCGCGGCGGCCTGGCCGGTCATCACGAAGATGCCCGCGCCGATGATCGCACCGATGCCCAGCAGGACCAGATGGCGGGCGGTGAGGACCCGTTTGAGATTCCCTTCCCCTTGCAGCGAACCTTCCACCGGCTCGCCGGCATCCACGTGCGGTGCCGGCTCGACCGGCTTCACCCTGAAAAGACTCTTCGACATCGGTTGTTCCCTTTGATCGAATGGCATCCGGCCTGGGCCGGTGGGCAATAAATGGGCAGGGTGGGGGAACTGCGCCGCCCGTACCTTGCCAAACGAGCGGGGATCGCACAAGCGCCATCCGGGGTATCCGGGTGATAATCCTGCGATGCGGTCGCGTATCGCCAGCGCCGGAACGGATGCCGGATCCGGCAGGATCGAACGGCTCGGACAGGCATTCCTTGATTACGCCCGGGAGCATCCGGACCAGGCGGAGGAGGCCATGCGCTTCCTCGAACTGCTGTCCGACCCGCAGGATCCCTTCATGCGCGCGCGGCTTGCCGGGCATTTCACCGCTTCGGCCTGGCTCGTGGACCGCGGCGGCACGCGCGTGCTGCTGACCCATCACCGCAAGCTCGGCAAGTGGCTTCAGTTGGGCGGGCATGCCGACGGCGACCGCGACCTGGCGCGGGTCGCATTGCGCGAGGCGGAGGAGGAATCGGGCCTGCCCGCGCTCGAGGTCGAGCCGGGGATATTCGACCTGGACCGGCACTGGATCCCGGAACACGGTGGCGTGCCCGGGCACTGGCATTACGACGTGCGCTACGTGGTGCGGGCGCGGGGAAGCGAGGCGTTCACCGTCAGCGCCGAATCACTGGCGTTGGCGTGGCGCGACATCGCGGAGCTGGCGCAAGACCCGCGGGCGGACGGATCGCTGCTGCGCATGGCGCGTCGCTGGCTGGCACGCGGGCGGTGAGGTTTTCCCCCCGGCCGGTGCCAACCAGACCCTCCCGTTCCCATGCCGTGAACGCGGGCAGGGGCGAAGCGCAGGCGCGGGTGGGGTGTGCCCCTCAGTACAGCACCCGCGTCCGCAGCGTGCCCTCGATCGCCGACAGCTCGGCGCGCAGGCGCGTGGCCTGCTCGATCGTGGCACCGGTGTCGATCACCACGTAGCCGACGTGCGCGTCGGTACGCAGGTACTGGCCGTCGATGTTGATGCCTTCGCGCGAGAACACATCGTTGACCTTCGACAGCACGCCCGGCACGTTGCGGTGGATGTGCAGCAGGCGCGTGCTGCCCTCGTGCTCGGGCAGGGTGACCTCGGGGAAGTTCACCGCCGACAGGGTCGAGCCGTTGTCGCTGTAGCGCACCAGCTTGGCGGCGACCTCGGTGCCGATGTTGTCCTGCGCCTCCAGCGTGCTGCCGCCGATGTGCGGGGTCAGGATGACGTTGTCGAATTCGACCAGGGGCGACTCGAAGCGCTCGTCGTTGCCCTTCGGCTCGACCGGGAACACGTCCACCGCCGCGCCGCCCAGGTGGCCCGAGCGCAGCGCCCCGGCCAGTGCGTCGATGTCCACCACGGTGCCGCGCGAGGCGTTGATCAGGTGCGCGCCGCGCTTCATCTTCGCCAGCTGCGCCGCGCCGATCATGTTGCGTGTGGCCGGCGTCTCCGGCACGTGCAGGGTAACCACGTCCGCGCGGGCCAGCAGTTCGTCGAGGCTGGCGGCGGGGCGCGCGTTGCCCAGCGACAGCTTGGTCTCGATGTCGTGGAACAGCACCTGCATGCCCAGCGCCTCGGCCAGCACGCCGACCTGGGTGCCGATGTGGCCGTAGCCGACGATGCCCAGGGTCTTGCCGCGCGCCTCGTGGCTGCCGGCTGCGGACTTGCTCCAGCCGCCGCGGTGGCACTGCGCGTTCTTCTGCGGGATGCCGCGCAACAGCATGATGATCTCGCCGATGACCAGTTCGGCGACGCTGCGCGTGTTGGAGTAGGGCGCGTTGAAGACCGGGATGCCGGCCAGCTCCGCCGCCTCCAGGTCCACCTGGTTGGTGCCGATGCAGAAGCAGCCCACCGCGATCAGGCGCCTGGCATGGGCCAGCGCTTCGGCGGTCAGCCGGGTGCGCGAACGGATGCCGAGGATGTGGACGTTCGCCAGCTTCTCGCGCAGGGCATCGCCGGACAGGGAATGCGGCAGGGTCTCGACCTGGGTGTAGCCGGCGTCGCGGAAGACCTGTTCGGCGCTGCGGCTGATGCCTTCGAGCAGCAGCACGCGGATTTCCTGCTTGGGGAACGAGGTCTGGCGCATCGCGGGACTCGGGACTGGAGACGGGGGGCGGGACCGGCAATGGTGCCAGATCGCGGCCCGTTTTGTTGCATCGCAACGCTGGACGCTGGCGGGTGCGGCTGGCAGGCTTTGGCATCCCCGCCCCACGCGCCGACGCCATGACCGACCCCCGCCTGCAGAGCCTGCTCGCCGCCCTCCCCGGGCTGCGGCTGCTGACCGGTGCCGCCGACCTGGAGCACTACGGCCGCGACTGGACCCGGCGCTGGACGCCCGCGCCCCTGGCCGTGGCCCTGCCGGGCAGCGTGGAGGAGGTGCAGGCGGTGGTGCGCTGGGCCAACGCCGGGGGCGTGGCCATCGTGCCCTCGGGCGGACGTACCGGCCTGTCCGGCGGCGCGGTGGCGGCGAACGGCGAGCTGGTGCTGTCGCTGGAACGGATGAACCGGGTCCTGGGCTTCGACCCGGTGGACCGCTCCCTGACCGTGCAGGCGGGAATGCCGCTGGAGGCGGTGCAGAACGCCGCCCGCGAGCGGGGCCTGCACTACCCGGTGGACTTCGCCGCGCGCGGCTCGTGCAGCATCGGCGGCAACATCGCCACCAACGCCGGTGGCATCCGGGTGATCCGCTACGGCAACACCCGCGAGTGGATCGCCGGGCTGAAGGTCGTGGACGGCCGCGGCGAGGTGCTCGAGCTCAACCGCGGCCTGGTCAAGAACTCCAGCGGCTACGACCTGCGCCACCTGTTCATCGGCTCGGAGGGCACGCTCGGCATCGTGGTCGAGGCCACGCTGA
Organism: uncultured Luteimonas sp.; assembly: GCA_938008415.1. Lineage (GTDB taxonomy): Bacteria > Pseudomonadota > Gammaproteobacteria > Xanthomonadales > Xanthomonadaceae > Luteimonas. The sequence continues at coordinate 22,728 of CALLKI010000104.1, forward strand.
AGCTGACCGACCCGCCACCCCCGGCCAACACCATGCTGCTGGCGCTGCCCAGCTTCGAGGTGCTGATGCAGGTGTTCGCCGCGTTCCGCGAGCGCCTGCGCCTGGAGGCCTTCGAGTTCTTCACCGACGTGGCGCTGAAGCATGTGCTCGCGCACGGCGCGCAGCCGCCGTTCGCGGAGTCATACCCGTACTACGTGGTCACCGAATACGCGGCCGGCGACGAGGCGGGCGAAACCGCGGCGATGGCCGCGTTCGAGCATGGCATGGAGCAGGGCTGGATCGTGGACGGCGTGATCGCGCAGTCCGGGGCGCAGGCGCAGCAGCTGTGGCGCCTGCGCGAGGGCATCACCGAGGCGGTGGCGCGCTACCGGCCGTACAAGAACGATGTGTCGGTGCGGATCTCGGCGATGCCGGCCTTCCTGGGCGAGGTCCAGGCCCTGCTCGGCGAGGCCTACCCGGACTTCGAGGTGGTCTGGTTCGGCCACATCGGCGACGGCAACCTGCACATCAACGTGCTCAAGCCCGATGCCTGGGACGATGCTTCCTTCGTCGCCGCCTGCGAGAAGGTGACGAAGCTGCTCGCCGACGTGCTGCACCGCCATGGCGGCAGCATCTCCGCCGAGCACGGCATCGGCCTGGTGAAGAAGCCGTACCTCGGCTCGACCCGCAGCGCCGCGGAGATCGCCGCGATGCGCGGGATCAAGGCGGTCCTCGACCCGAACGGCATCCTCAACCCGGGCAAGCTGTTCGATCCCTGAAGCGGCGATCCCGCCCCTGCACGCGATGCGTGCCCGGCGCGATATGCTGGCGTCCCGTCCCCACGCAACCCGATTCCGCGATGATCCGTTCCCGTTGCGCACGCCTGCTGGCCCTGGTCCTGGCCACGGTCCCGGCGATGGCCTTCGCCGGCAGCTTCTCCGGTTCGACCGCGGGCACGTCCGTGGGCGGCACGTCGGCCAGCTCGGACAGCACCTCCGGCGACGACAAGGTGGTGGTGCAGGCACGCGAGGACGCCGCGGGTTTCGTCGCCAGCAACGGGCGCCTGCGCAGCGCCAGGCTCGAGGCCGCCTTCCGGCACCTGCGCGAGCGCGACGCCGCCGCCCGCGAAGCGGACGACATGGCGCTGGCGCGGTCGATCCTCGCCCGCTGACCTCGCATGCGGCGCGCGGCCCGTGCGCTGGCGCTGGCATGCCTGCTGGCCGCCACCGGCCCCGTCGCGGCGTCGGTGCGGATCGCGGCCGACCCGCGGGGACTGGCAGCGGACGAACTGGCCGCGACGGCGGAACTGGTCGAAGCCGCGCAGGCGCGATTGCCGCCCGGCTTCGGGCAGGCCCTTGGCGGCGCGGCATCCCTGTCCTGGCGCGACGACCTGCCGGAGCGGGTGCACGGCCGCGCGCGCGGCATGCGCATCCTGTTGCGCCGCGGGTTGCTGTCGCAGTGGATGGCGCGAGATGGCGGGGCCGGCGCGCATCCGGCGCTGGCCGCACTGCTGCACGAGCTGGCGCACCTGTACGACCGTTCTCCGGCGGGCGGGCTGTCGCGCGATCCGCGTCTGCTCGACCTGGCCGGCTGGACGGTACGGCCGCTGCGCTTCGGGCTGCGCACGCGCCACAACGATTTCCGCGACCGCAGTCCCGACCCGTACGAGCTGCATTCGCCGGCGGAATTCGTCGCGGTCAACTTCGAGCATTTCCTGCTCGATCCCGGATACGCCTGCCGCCGGCCGCAGCTGCACGCGTACTTCGCCGGCAGGTTCGGCTGGGCCCCGCCACACCCGCCGTGCGCGCCGGAACTGCCGTTCGTCGCCGCGGGCGGGGAGGATGCGCTGCTGCGCCTGGCCGGCATCGACCCCGCGCGCGTGCATGCCGTGGACTACCTGCTCGCCGAGCCCGACGAGGCGCGGCCGATGAGCCGCTGGGGACACAGCATGCTGCGGCTCGTGGTCTGCGCGCCGGGACGGCCGCGCGGGCCGGATTGCCGGCTCGACCTCGAACACCACCTGGTGCTGTCATTCCGCGCCTTCGTGGACGACGTGCAGGTCTCCACCTGGCGCGGGCTGACCGGCTCGTATCCCTCGCGGCTGTTCGTGCTGCCCTTGCAGCAGGTGGTCGAGGAATACACGGCCGTCGAACTGCGCGGCCTGCGCTCGGTCCCGCTGCGGCTGGACGACACGGAGATCGCCGGCCTGCTGGCGCGCGCGGCGCGGATCCACTGGAGCTACGACGGCCGCTACTACTTCCTGGGCAACAACTGCGCGGTCGAGACCTGGAAACTGCTGTCGGCGGGCATGCCGCGGCTGCCGGCGGCGGAAGTGCGCAGCATCACCCCGACCGGCCTGCTGCGGCGCCTGGCGCGCGCGGGCATCGCCGACCCGTCGGTGCTCGACGACCGCGAGCGGGCGGTGCGGCTCGGCTATTACTTCGAATCGCGCGCCGCGCACCTGAAGGAGATGTTCGCGGTCGCGGACGCGGAACTCGGCCTGCCGGCGGCGGATGCGGCCGCGTGGATGGCGCTCGATCCCGTGCAGCGGGCGCCATGGATGGCCGCGGGCGGCCTGCGCGCCAGCGCCGCGCTGCTGGTGCTCGAGCAGGCCGCGCTGCGCCGCGAGGAGGCCGCCGCGCGCGAGGCGCTCAAGCAACGCTTCCTGCGCGGCGCGCGTGGAGGGGCGGAAGCGGAACTGGAGCGGGCCGGGCAGGCGCTGCGCGCGCTGCTCGATGATCCCGCGCTGTCGGGACGCCCGGCGCTGCTGCTCGAGGGCACCGGTTATGGCCTGCCGCTCGATGCCGAGCGCGCAAGGCTAGCGGCAACCGTGGAGGGGCAGGCAGTGCGGCTCGGGCGCGTGCAGTCGGAACTGCGCGGGCAGGCCCGGCAACTGCTGCCGCCAGAGCAGCGGCGCAGGCTGGAGCAGGCCGGTGTCAACCTCGACCGGCTCGGCGCGCACCTGCGCCGCCTGGCGCGGGACGCAGGGTAGGGGCGGGGGCCGCTCAGGATTCGGCGCGGCCGCCGTACTCGCCTGTCGTGGTGTTGACCAGCACGCGGTCGCCGACGGCGATGTATTCCGGCACCATGATCTCGATGCCGGTACTCAGCCGCGCCGGCTTCGGGCGCTTGGTCGCGGTGCCGCCCTTCAGCTCGGGTGGCGTGTCCACCACCTCCAGTGCCACGTGCTGCGGCAGCTGCAGCGCCACCGGCTGCTCGTCGATCAGCTGCACGTAGCAGCCTGACAGGCCGTCGGTGATGTAGCCGGCGGCGTCGCCGACCACGTCGGCGTCCAGCATGTACGGGGTGTAGTCCTCGTCATCGAGGAACACGAAGGCGTCGCCGTCCCGGTACGAGTAGGTCGCCTGGCGGCGCTGCAGCTCGACCTCGGTGAGGTTGTCCTCGGCGTCGAAGGTGGCGTCGATCCGGTTGTTGCCGGGCACGCTGTACAGGGTGAAGCGGTAGCGCACGTTGCCGCCACGCCCCTGCGGCGAGCTGCGCTCGATGTCGCGCACCTGGTACACGGTGCCATTGTATTCGATGACGTTTCCCTTCTTGACGTCGGAGGCTTTCATTGGGCGGGGATCCGGTGTTGCGTTGCGTGTGGTGGGGGCGGGGATGCGCGGCGCGGACCCCCGCATCCGGTCATTTCGGCGCCAGGCGTACCGCGCCGTCGAGGCGGATGGTCTCGCCGTTGAGGTAGCGGTTGCCGACGATGTAGGCGACCAGGTCGGCGAACTCCTCCGGCCTGCCGAGGCGCTGCGGGAACGGGATCGAGGCCGACAGCGACTGCTGCACCTGCTCCGGCATGCCATCCACCATCGGCGTCCAGAACACGCCCGGGGCGATGGTGACGACGCGGATGCCGAAGCGGGCCAGTTCGCGCGCCATCGGCAGGGTCATGCCGACCACGCCGCCCTTGGAGGCGGAGTAGGCGGCCTGGCCGATCTGGCCCTCGAACGCCGCGACCGAGGCGGTGTTGACGATCACGCCGCGTTCGCCGTCCTCGCCGGCCCCGTTGTGCTGCATCAGCGCGGCGGCGGCCTTGGCCACGTTGAAGCTGCCCACGAGGTTGACCATCACCGTCGCCGTGAACTGCGACAGCGGCATCGGGCCCTCGCGGCCGAGCACGCGGCCGGCACCGATGATGCCGGCGCAGTTGACCACGACGTTCAGCCCGCCGAGGAAATCCTTCGCGGCGGCGACGTTGGCGGCCACGCCGTCCTCGCTGATGACGTCGGTGCGGAAATAGCGCGCGTTCGCCTCGCCGAGCGACGCGACCGCGGCGGCGCCCTTGTCGTCATTGATGTCGAACAGCGCGACCTTGCCGCCGTCGGCGACGATGCGCTGCGCCACGGCCAGGCCGAGGCCGGAAACGCCACCGGTCACGATGGCACGGACGGAATTCGCTTGCATGCGGCGGACCCCATGTTGCGGAAGGCGCGCCATTCTAGCGCAGGGCCCACCCCGTCCCGCCCTCCTGGCTTTCCTGTGCCGCGATCCGGCGCGCCAGCTCGTCGGGGGGCAGGCCGGGGGCGAACAGGAAGCCCTGTCCGACCGGTACGCCGAGCAGGAGCATGAACTGGCGCTGCGCCTCGGATTCGATGCCCTCGGCGACCAGCGACAGGCCGAGGCTCCGGGCGATGCCCGCGACCGCCTGGCACACCGCCACGTCGGACTGGTTGCCGGGCACGCCCTCGACGAACAGCTGGCTGAGCTTGAGCCCGTGGATCGGCAGCCGGCGCAGGTAGTTGAGCGCGCTGTAGCCCTCGCCGAAGTCGTCGACGGTGAGCATCACGCCCAGGTCGCGCAGGGCGGCGAACGTGAGGAGGGTGTCGGGCGCATCCTCGATCAGCACACGCTCGGTGAATTCCAGCTCGAGCGCGGCGCCGGGCAGGTCGTGTTCGGCGAGGATGTCGCGGATCGTGCCCGCGAGGTCGTCGGCGAGGAACTGGCGGTAGGACACGTTCACCGCCACCCGTACGATGCCGAGCCCGGCGTCGCGCCATTCCGCCACCTGCCTGCAGGCCTCGCGCAGTACCCAGCCGCCGATCCGGACGATGTCGCCGGTGCTCTCCGCGTGGGCGATGAAGTGGTCCGGGCGCATCTCGCCGAGGTGGTGGTTCTGCCAGCGGATCAGGGCTTCCGCTGAGACGATGCGGCAGTGGCGCAGGTCCACCTGCGGCTGGTACACGAGCCGGAACTCGTCGTTGTCGGCCGCGCGGCGCAGCTGCGTTTCCAGCCGCAGCTTGTCCGCCTGCGACTGCGCCAGTTCCGGCGAGAACGCCTGCCAGCCGTTGCGGTTGCGCCGCTTGCTGTCGTACATCGCCGCATCGGCGTTGTGGATCAGCGTCTGCGGGCGGTCGCCGTCCTGCGGCGCGCGCGCGATGCCGATGCTGGCGGTGATCGCGAATTCCTCCTTGCCAAGGCGGAAGCCGTCGCCGAAGGAGTGGAGGATGGTCTCGGCGATGCGTTCGGGGCGCCCGGGGTCGTCTGCGGTCTGGCATACCACGAGGAACTCGTCGCCGCCGAAGCGCGCGACCAGCCCCTCGGTGCCGGCGGCCCCGGCGATGCGGCGCGCGGATTCGGCCAGCAGGTCGTCTCCGGCGGAATGGCCCAGCACGTCGTTGACCATCTTGAACCGGTCGAGGTCGATGTACAGAACTGCGATCCCGGACATCGCCGGGTCCGCCAGGCGTGCCCCGATCTCGGCGAGGATCGCATCGCGGTTCAGCAGCCCGGTCAGCGGGTCGGTGCGCGCGCGCACGCGCAGGGTTTCCTGCTCCTGCTTGCGCTCGGTGATGTCCTGCAGGGTGCCGGTGATGCTGGTGCCTTCCGACTGCCCGGTCCTGGCCTCGCCGATGATCCGGACCCAGAACACCTGGCCGTCCGCGCGCCTGCCCTGGACCTCGACGTCCAGCGGCCCATGGCCCGCGAGCGTGCGGCGCAGCGCCTCGTCGAACCTGCGGCCGTCCTCCTCCAGGAACGCGCGGCGCATCTCCCCGATGCAACGCGGTGGCCCGGCCTGGCCGAGGATGCGCAGGCCCTCGCCGGTGAGGTAGAGCGCATCGCGGTCCACCTCCCATTCCCAGCCGCCGATGTGCGCCAGCGCCTGTGCGCGGTCGAACAGGGCGCTGTCACGCTTGAGTTCGGTGATGTCGCTGAACAGCAGCAGCACCTGGTGCGGGGTGCGGCTGCCGGGCGCGAACAGCGGCACCGTGCTGACCGACAGCCAGCGCAGCCGGCGCTCGGGCCGGTGGTACAGCCCCAGCACCATGTCGTCGGTGGGCTTGCCGGTGCGCAGCGCGCGCATGTGCGGAAGCTCCTCGAACGGGATGCCACGGCCGGTTTCGTCGACCACGCTCCACGAGCGCCAGTGCAGGTACTCGTGGAAGTCCTGGTGCTCGTCCGCGCCGAGGATGCGCATCCCGGCGGCGTTGACCTGCACCGGCCTGCCTTCGGCATCGAGGACCAGGATGCCCCGGTCGATGACCTCGAGCAGCTGGCCGTAGCGGCGCTCGGCGTCGCGCCTGGCGCTGAGGTCGCGCGCGACCGCGACCAGGCACCGGCGGCCGTTGTGCTCGAAGCCCGCGGTGTGCACTTCGACCGGGAACCGGGAGCCGTCGGCGCGCATGTTGGTGACCTCGACCACGTAGGTCTCGCCGCGGTTGATCGCCTCCCACACCGGCTTGAGGTGGTCCTTGGGCAGGTCCGGGTTCAGCACCTCGATCGACTGCCCGACGATCTCGTCGCGGGACCGCCGGTACGCGGCCACGCCCGCCTTGTTCAGGTCGAGCACGATGCCGTTTTCGTCGAGGATGCTGACCGGGTCCGGCACCGCGTCGAACAGCGCGTGGTAGTGCATGCGCGCGGACTCGGCCTCGGTGCTCGCCGCGCGCAGGGCCTCGCAGGCCTGCGCCATCAGCTGGCGGGTGGCTTCCGGCAGGGAAGGATCGCGGCTTGCGGCTTCCAGCGCGGCGATGATCCGGGCCGTCCCGTCGCCTGCGGGCGGAGTCGGTGGGGCTTCCGGTGGCCGCCGTGTATCCATGTCATCCGCCCGGTTCGGTTCTTGCCGCCATCGCCATGCCGGCCCGGCTCGACGTCGGCCGCCCGAGCAGGGCGGACAGCCAGCGCCCGGTCGCGGCCAGCAGCTCCAAGTCCACGCCGGTGCCGACGCCCATGCCGTGCAGCATGTAGACCACGTCCTCGGTGGCGACGTTGCCGCTCGCGCCGCGCGCGTAGGGGCATCCGCCCGTGCCGGAGACCGCGGCGTCCACCACCGCCACGCCTTCCTCCAGGCAGGCCAGGATGTTGGCCAGCGCCTGCCCCCAGGTGTCGTGGAAGTGCACCGCGAGCGCATGCATGGGCACCTCGGAGGCGACCGCGCGCAGCATCGCGCGGGCCTTCAGCGGCGTGCCCACGCCGATGGTGTCGCCCAGCGAGATCTCGTGGCAGCCCATCGCGTACAGCGTCTTCGCCACGCGGACCACGTCGGCCAGCGGCACCTCGCCCTGGTAGGGACAGCCGAGCACGGTGGACACGTAGCCGCGTACCTTCACGCCGTCGGCGCGGGCGCGCTCGAACACCGGCGCGAACCGCTGCAGGGATTCCCCGACGGAGGCATTGATGTTCCTGCGGGTGAAGGCCTCGGAAGCGGCGGTGAACACCACGACCTCGGTCGCCCCGGCAGCGCGCGCGCGCAGGTAGCCCTGCTCGTTCGGCACCAGCACGGGGTAGGACACGCCCTCGCGCTTTTCGATCCCGCGGAAGACCTCCTCGGCGTCCGCCAGCTGCGGGACCCATTTCGGGCTGACGAAGCTGGTCGCCTCGATCGTGCGCAGCCCGGTGCGCGAGAGGCGGTCGATCAGCTCGATCTTCGCCGCTGCCGGGATGATCGTCTTCTCGTTCTGCAGCCCGTCGCGCGGGCCGACCTCGACGATGCGGACCTGGACGGGCAGGGCCATGGTCAGTCCCCCAGCACCGCGAGCACGGCGTCGGCCTCGACGAACTCGCCGGGCTGCGCGCGCAGTTCCGACACCGTGCCTTCGCGCGGCGCCTTCAGGGAAAGCTCCATCTTCATCGCTTCCATCACCAGGATTTCCTGGCCGGCGCAGACGCGGTCGCCCGCGCCGACCTTCACTGCGACCACGCGCCCGGGCATCGGCGCGCGCACGCGGTCGTCCGCCGCCGACTCGCCACCGGCCTCGTGGCGGTAGACGGGTACCTGCTGCAGCTGGACGCGGCGCTCGCCGTCGTGGACTTCGACGGTACGGGCATCGAGCCATACCCGGAGCCGGCGGCCCATGCCGTTGAAACGTGCCGCCAGCACGCGTCCGGCCAGCCGCGCGCCCGCTACCTCGACTTCGCGCCCGTCATGGGCGATGCGGTAGTCGCCGCCGCTGCCCCGAGCCAGCAGCTCGATGCGCCCGCCGCGGTACTGGAAGGCAAGCCTGCGGTAGCCGGCATGGCCGAGCCGCCAGCCGTCGGCGATGGCCCAGGGCGAGCCCGGGTCGCCGCTGCGGGCGGCGGCCTCGCGCTGCCCGCGTTCCTGCTCCAGCAGGACGGCGGCCGCCGCGGCGGCCAGATGCAGGTCGCCGGGCGCGGATGCCGGCATGAACTCGTCGAGGTGGCGGTCGAGGTAGCCGGTGTCGATGCGCGCCTCGACGATCGCCGGGTGCCGGGCCAGGGCCTCGAGGAAGGCGATGTTCGACTTCGGCCCCTCGACCACGCATTGCGCCAGCGCCTCGCGCAGGCGGGCGAGCGCGCGCGGCCGGTCGGCGTCGTGCACGATCAGCTTGGCGATCATCGGGTCGTAGAAGATCGTCACCGTGTCGCCTTCGGTCACGCCCGAATCGACGCGCACGTGCGCCGACGGCCCGGGCAGCTCGAGCCGCTCCAGCCGGCCGGAACCGGGCAGGAAGCCGGCCTCGGGGTCCTCCGCGTACAGCCGCACCTCGATCGCGTGCCCGCGCTGCGGCACCTCGTCCTGGCGCAGGGGCAGCGGTTCGCCGGCGGCGACGCGCAACTGCCATTCGACCAGGTCGAGCCCGGTGGTCATCTCGGTGACCGGGTGCTCCACCTGCAGGCGGGTGTTGATCTCCATGAAGTAGAAGCTGCCGTCGGGCGCGACGATGAATTCGACCGTGCCGGCGTTGGTGTACCCGATCGCGCGCGCGGCCAGCACCGCGGCCTCGCCCATGGCGCGGCGCAGCTCCGGGGTGAGGAACGGCGAGGGCGATTCCTCGAACACCTTCTGGTAGCGGCGCTGCGCGGAGCACTCGCGCTCGTTGAGGTGGATGACGTTGCCGTGGCTGTCGCCGAACACCTGGATCTCGATGTGCCGCGGCGACTCGATGTAGCGCTCCAGCAGCACGCGGTCGCGGCCGAAGGCGTTGAGCGCCTCGCGCTGGCAGCTCTCGAGCGCGGGGATGAACCCGTCGGGCGAGCGCACGATGCGCATGCCCTTGCCGCCGCCGCCGTGCGCGGCCTTGATCATCAGCGGGAAGCCGATGCGCGCGGCCTCGCGTGCCAGCGTCTGCTGCGACTGGTCCTCGCCGGTGTATCCGGGCACCACCGGCACGCCCGCGGCCTGCATCAGCTCCTTGGCGCCGGCCTTGCTGCCCATCCTGCGCATCGAGTCCGCCTTCGGGCCGATGAAGACCATGCGCGCGGCTTCCACCGCCTCGGCGAAACCGGCGTTCTCGCTCAGGAACCCGTAGCCGGGGTGGATCGCCTCCGCGCCGGCGCGGCGCGCGACATCGATGATCGCGTCGCCGCGCAGGTAGCTGTCCTGCGGGCGCGGGCCGCCGATCGGGTGCGCCTCGTCGGCCAGGCGGACGTGCAGGGCGTTGGCGTCGGCCTCGGAATACACCGCGATGGTGTGGATGCCCAGCCGGCGGCAGGTGCGGATCACGCGGCAGGCGATCTCGCCGCGGTTGGCGATGAGGATCTTCCGGAACATCAGCGGGCCGCGTCCTCTGGCAGGTGGCAGACCGCCTCGACGTTGTGCCCGTCGGGGTCGATCACGAATGCACCGTAGTAGTGGGGGTGGTACTCGGGGCGCAGGCCGGGCGGGCCGTTGTCGCGGCCGCCGGCGGCCAGCGCGGCGGCATGGAACGCGTCGACCTGGGCGCGGGTCCCGGCGGCGAAGGCGATGTGCATCGGGGTGGTGGGCGCCTTGCCGTCGCCGGAGGCGCCGATCCAGAAGTACGGCTTGTGGTCGCCGAAGCCGGCGCCCTGGTACCGGCCGCCCGTTTCCTCGAGCGCCACTTCCATCACGATGCGGCAGCCCAGCGGCGCCAGTGCCTGCAGGTAGAACGCGCGGCTGCGGGCGAAGTCGGAGACGGTCAGTCCGATGTGGTCGAGCATGGCGGATCAATCCTCCCGTGCCCAGCGCGGGGCACGCTTCTCCAGGAAGGCACCGAGCCCTTCCTGTCCTTCGGGAGAGACGCGCAGCGCCGCGATCAGGGCGGCGTTCTCCGCGTCCAGCGCGTCGCGGTCGCGCCGCCAGGCGACGTCGCGCACCAGTTGCTTGGCCCGGCCCGAGGCGACCGGGCCGGCCCTGAGCAGCAGCGAGACCTGGCGCTCGACCGCGGCGTCCAGCGCATCCGCCTCCACCACCTCGTGCAGCAGGCCGATGCGCAGCGCCTGCGCGGCATCGAAGACCTCGGCGGTGGCGAACCAGCGTCGCGCCTGGCGCGCGCCGATGGCGGCGATGACGTAGGGCGAGATCACCGCCGGCAGCAGGCCCAGCCGGCTCTCGGTCAGGCCGAACTTCGCTTCCGGCACGCCGATGGCGATGTCACAGCAGGCCACCAGCCCGACGCCGCCGCCGAAGGCCGCGCCGTGCACGCGCGCGATCGTGGGCCTGGGCAGCTCGTCGAGGGTGCGCATCAGGCGGGCGAGGGCGAGCGCGTCCTGGCGGTTCTCCGCCTCGCCCGCGGCGGCCATGCCGCGCATCCAGTTGAGGTCGGCGCCGGCCGAGAACGACGGCCCGTTGCCGGAAAGGACCACCACGCGCACGTCCGGGTCGCGCGCGGCGGCCTCGAGGGCCCCGGTCAGCTCCGTGATCAGGGCGGCATCGAAGGCGTTGTGCAGCTCCGGCCGGTCCAGGACCAGGTGCAGCACGGCCCCGGCGCGGCGCGTCGAGAGTGATGGCATGGCGGGCATGGCTGGGGATGGATCCTGAATGATAGCGGCGCCGGTCCATGTGCACGGCTGACGCCGGTCATGCCCGTGGCGCGGGGCGGTGGGCCGCGAAACGGGTTAAACTGTAGTGAGATACATTCTCATGTGCGCCCATGCTCCCACGTCGCCTGCTGGCGGTGCTCCTGCTCGGCATCGCCCTGTTCCCGGCTCGCGCCTTCGCCTCCGGCCCCGACGGATCCGTCGCCACCACCTGGCGGCTGCTGGACTACATCGCCGTGGACTACCGCGAGGCGGTGGCCGACGGGGAGGTGATCAACCAGCTCGAGTACGACGAGATGCTCGAGTTCTCGGAGACCGCGGCCAATGCCATCGCCGCGCTGCCGCCGACCCCCGAGGCGCCGCGGCTGGCCGAGGAGGCCGCCGGGCTGCGGCAGGCGATCCGCGAGCGCCGCGCCGGCGAGGAGGTCGCGCGGCGCGCCCGTTCGCTGGCCGCGCTGCTGGTGCAGGCGCACCCGATCCCGCTGCAGCCGGCCGATCCGCCCGACTACGCCCGTGGCAGGGAGCTCTACGCCCAGCTGTGCGCCAGTTGCCACGGTGACGAAGGGCGGGGCGACGGTCCGGCCGGCGCGGGCCTGGACCCGCCGCCGATCGACTTCACCGACCGCGAACGCGCCGACGAGCGCAGCGTCTTCGCGCTCTACCAGGTGATCGAGCAGGGGCTGGAGGGCACGGCCATGACCAGCTACCGCGGCCTGCCCGGGGCGGACCTGTGGGCGCTGGCGACCTACGTCGGCGCGATGGCCTACCCGGAGGAACTGGCCGAGGCCGGCCGCAGGCTGCTCGAACGCGACCCGTCGCTGCGCGGCAGGATCGGCTTCGAGGGCTACGTCGGCAAGACGCCCGCGGCGCTGGCCGCGGAGCTTGGCTCGGAGGATGACGCCGCCGCGATCGTGGCCTGGCTGCGCCGCAACCCCGCCGACAGCCGGCCGCCGGTGGAGGCCGGGACGGCGCTGGACGCGGCGCGCGGCCTGCTGGCGGAGGCGATGGCGGCCTATCGCGCGGGCGACGCGAAGCGTGCGCGCGACCTGGCGTTGTCGGCCTACCTCGACGGCTTCGAGCCGGTCGAACCGCTGCTGGCCGCGCGCGACAGGCCGCTGATGTCGCGGATCGAGGCGGCGATGGCGAAGGTCCGCTCCGCGATCGCCGCGGGCGAGGACGCCCAAGCCGTGCAGGCGCAGGTGGACGCCCTCGACGGCCTGTTCGCCGAGGCCGGGCAGGTGCTCTCGCGCGACGGGGCCTCGGCCGCCGCCAGCTTCGTCGCCGCCTTCACCGTGCTGTTGCGCGAGGGCCTGGAGGCGCTGCTCATCGTCATCGCGATCATCGCAATGCTGCGCAAGGCCGAACGCCGCGAGATGCTGCCGTGGGTGCACGGCGGCTGGGTTTCCGCGCTGCTCGCCGGCGCGGCCACCTGGGCGCTGGCGACCTGGGTGATCGGCATCAGCGGCGCGAGCCGCGAGCTGACCGAGGGCTTCGGCGCGTTGCTGGCCGCGGCGGTGCTGGTCTGGGTCGGCATCTGGATGCACGGCAAGAGCCATGCCGACGCCTGGCAGCGCTACGTGCGCGGGAAGCTCGGCCACGCGCTCGGCAGGGGCTCGGGTGTGTTCCTGCTCGCCCTGGTGTTCGTGGTGGTCTACCGCGAGGTGTTCGAGACCATCCTGTTCTACGCCGCGCTGTGGAGCCAGGGCGGCCACGGCGGCGTGGTCGCCGGCGGCATGGCCGCGGCGCTGGCGCTGGTGGCCATCGGCTGGGCGCTGCTGCGCTGGAGCGTGCGCCTGCCGATCGGCCAGTTCTTCCGCTTCAGTTCGTGGCTGATCGCGGTGCTGGCGGTGGTGCTGGCCGGCAAGGCGGTCGCGGCGCTGCAGGAGGCCGGCACCCTGCCGGTGTCCTGGCTCGACGGCTGGCCGCGGATCGAGTTGCTGGGCGTGTACCCGACCGTGCAGGGCATCGCCACGCAGGTGCTGGTGGCGCTGCTGCTGGCCGCCGGTTTCGTCTGGTCGAACCGCACGGCCGCGAAGGCCTGACCGCCGGGAAGCCCGGCCCGCGCGGCCGGGCGCAGGCGCGCCTCAGTGGCGCGGGCCGCGCTTGTTGGGCGCGCGCGGCGGCCGGCGCATGTCGCTGGTCGGCATCACCTCGACCGAGAGGGTGAAGCTGCGTTCCTCGTCCGCGTGCAGCGCGCCCACGCCCACGACGTGGCGCGCGATCTCGTTGCCTTCCCCGTCGCGGACGGTGACGAGGACCGAATACTCCCAGGCGCCGCCTTCCGGCGGGTGGCGGATCGTGCCCTCGACCTGCAGCGCGGTCGTCGCCTGCGACGCGCCTCCCGCCGCATCGGCGCCGAAGCGCAGGTAGTGCCTGCACGCCGGGCAGATGACGGCGCTCTCGAGGATGGTGGTCTTGCAGTGCGGGCAGGCGCGCGTGGCGCCTGCCGCACCCGGGCGGGCCGGACCCATCGTGGTCGGTTGCCGGGGATCAGGCGCCGGACGACTTGCCGTTCGCCTTGCCCTGGTCCTTGCCGTCCCAGCCGCATTCGACGTGGCCGCGGATCTTCGAGCCGGCGTTGACGATCAGGGTGCCGGTGCGGATGTCGCCGACCATCACCGCCGTGTCCAGCAGCTCCACGCGCGTGGCGGCGTCGATGTTGCCTTCCAGCTCGCCGGCGACGACGACCTGCTTGGCCTTGACCCCGCCGTTGAGCTTGGCGCCGTTGTCGATGCGCAGGTTGCCCTGCACGTCCACGTCGCCCTTGAACCTGCCGGCGATGCGGACGTGGCCGGAGCCCTGGATCTTGCCCTCGATGGTCAGGTCGGACGCGATCAGCGACTCTTTCGCCTCGGGCTGGGCCGTGGCGCGGGGCGGCGTCAGCTGGGTCGGGGTGAACTCGGCGGCGGCCGGCGGCGCCTGCTCGCGCGCGGGCGCGGCGGCGGGGGGGGCGGCGGCGGAGGGGTTGTCCTTCCTCTGGGACGGGGAGGAGCTGAAGATGGCCATGGCGCGCAAATCCTCGCGAATGAAGTCGGAACAGGCCCGGCCGGGCGGGGGCCCGGCGGAACGTCGAGACTAGCACGCCCCGGCGGCCGTTCCGCTGTGACGCGGCTCACCGATTCCGAAGCCGGACAAGGACTTGCGGCGCGAACCGCAAGCTGTGGCGCAGCCCGGGCGCGGGCCGCGGCGGCTACATCCGGAACACGCCGAAGCGGGCCGGCGGGATCGGGGCGTTGAGCGCGGCCGACAGGCCCAGGCCCAGCACGCGGCGCGTGTCGGCCGGGTCGATGATGCCGTCGTCCCACAGGCGCGCGGTCGAGTACCAGGGGCTGCCCTGGGTCTCGTACTGCTCCCGGATCGGGGCCTTGAACGCCTCTTCCTCCCCGGCGCTCCAGGTGCCGCCCTTCGCCTCGATCGCGTCGCGCCGGACCGTGGCCAGCACGCTGGCGGCCTGCTCCCCGCCCATCACGCTGATCCTGGCGTTGGGCCACATCCACAGGAAGCGGGCGCCGTAGGCGCGGCCGCACATGGCGTAGTTGCCGGCGCCGAAGCTGC
>CALLKI010000105.1 GCA_938008415.1 uncultured Luteimonas sp.
TGCGAGGTGCAGGTCTCCTACGCCATCGGCGTGGCCGAGCCGACCTCGATCTCGGTGACCACCTTCGGCACCGGCCGGATCCCGGACGCGCAGATCGAGAAGCTGATCCGCAGGCACTTCGACCTGCGCCCGTACGGCATCATCAGGATGCTGGACCTGGTGCACCCGGTGTACCAGCCCACCGCGAGCTACGGCCACTTCGGGCGCAAGCCGTACGAGCTGACCTACACCGACGGCGCAGGCAAGAAGCAGACCGCCACCGCCTTCTCCTGGGAGAAGACCGACAAGGCCGACGCGCTGCGCGCCGACGCGAAGCTGAAGTGACCTCCCGGCCGCAGCGGCGGCCACGGTATGGACACGACGGGCGGGCCGCGCGCGCGGCCCGTCGATGTCTCCGTCTCCCGTCGCGGCGGCAACCGGAAGGGCGGGTCAGTAACGCACGTTGACGCGCACGTCTTCCGGGCCGCCGGCGCGCGCCGCCATCACGCGTTCGCCCACACGCTCGAACATCAGGTCCACGCGCACGCCGCCCACGTCCAGTCGTTCCACGGACAGCCTGTCCACGCCCGGCGGCAGGTGCGGCTCCACGATCTCGATCTCGCCACGGCAGGCATCGATCTCCACGCCAAGGCAGGCCTGCAGCAGCATGAACACCGAACCGGCCGACCAGGCCTGCGGCAGGCACGCCACCGGGTAGGCGATCGGCGGCTCGCCGGTGCTGCGCGGGAAGCCACAGAACAGCTCGGGCAGGTGCATGCCGAAGTGCGTTGCCGCCTCGAACACCTCGCCGAGCAGGCGTACGGCCTGTCGGCGCGCGCCATAGCGGGCCATGCCCGCCGCGCACAGCGCCACGTCATGCGGCCAGATCGAACCGTTGTGGTAGGACATCGGGTTGTAGCGCGGCTGGTCGGCGGCGAGCGTGCGGATGCCCCAGCCTTCGTCGAACCGCGGCTGGCCGAGCTGCACGATCACTCGCCGGGCCCGCTCCGGCGCGGGCAGGCCGACGAACAGCAGGTGACCCGGGTTGGAAGCCAGCACCCGGCACATCCGCCCGGCGCCGTCGCGCGCCAGCGCGTAGAAGTCCAGCCCATCGTCCCAGAAGCGCGCCTCGACCGTGGCGCGCATCCGTCCGGCGCGTGCATCCCAGTGCGCGGCGGCTTCGAAGTCGCCACGCGCCCGCGCCAGCTCCGCCATCGCGCGGAAGGCCTCGAATGCGTAGCCCTGCACCTCGACCAGCGCGATCGGCCCTTCCGCAAGGGTGCCGTCCTCGTGGAACACCGAGTCGTCGCTGTCCTTCCAGCCCTGGTTGGAAAGCCCGCTGGCCTCGCCGCGCGCATAGGCCAGCAGCCCGTCCCGGTCGGCGTCGCAGCTGCGCTCGATCCATTCCGTGGCGCGCATCAGCGCGGGCCAGATCGTGTCGAGGAAGGCGCGGTCCCCGGTGCGCCGGAAGTGGCGGCCCGCGAGCATGACGAACAGCGGCGTGGAGTCCACGCCGCCGTAGTAGAGACCGAAGGGGACTTCGCCCAGCGCCGCCATCTCGCCCTTTCGGGTCTCGTGCAGGATCTTGCCCGGCGCCGAATCGCGGAAGGTCGAGGTCTCGTCCGCCTGGCGCTCGGCCAGGTAGGCCAGCACACCGCGCGCCAGGTCCGGGTCCAGCCACAGGGTCTGCAGCGCGGTGATGATCGCGTCGCGGCCGAACGGCGTGGAGAACCACGGGATGCCAGCGTACGGATAGCGTCCCGACGGCAGGTCGCTGGCCAGCAGCGCGATGTCGGTGCGCGAACGCTCGACCCAGGCGTCGAACAGCAGGCCGCCGCCACGCAGGCGCGCCCCGGAACGCCGGCGCGAGCGCAGCGCCCGGCGCGCCTGCACCATCGCGCGCCGGTGCCGGTCCGCGCCGGGGGTGGCGACGTCCGCGCCGATCTCCAGGTACAGCTCGAAGGTCTCGCGTGGCGCCAGCCGGCGCTCGAAGCGGGCCAGGTCCTCGCGCAGTTCCGCCGGCGCGACCGAGAACGCCACCACCGTGCGCCGCGACACGCCATCCAGGCCATCGTAGCGCAGGGTCACACGGTCGCCAGCCAGCTCTGCCTGCGGGTAGCTGCCGCGGCGCGCGCGCTCCATCCCGCGCACCTCGAACATGTCGCGGAAATCGGCGCCGAACTCGACCCGCAGCGGCAGCAGCACCGGAACGCGCGCGTAGTTGGTGCAGGCGATGCGCTCGTGGAGGCGCCCCTCCCACAGGAACCGCGAGCGCTCGATGTGGATCACGCCCTGCGCCGGCGCGCTGTCGCCCACCGGCGGCAGCGGCCGGTTGGTCATGTGCGCGCGGAACACCACCTTGTCCTCGGCGATGGCGGCACTGAGCAGGGCCGGCGTGGTTTCGTCCAGCGACAGCCGCAGGCGCGAGAGCACCCGCGTGCCGTCGTGGAACAGCCCATCGGTTTCGCTGCCACCGTGGATGTCGCCCAGCGCGTCGCAGACCAGGAAGCTGTCGCCGTCCTTGAGCGACCAGACCGCCTGGCAGCCGGCCGGAAGCGTGCGGGCCATGCGCGCCTCAGGCACGGCGGGCGAGCACGACGTCGTTCGCCGGCTCGGAGGTCTTCACCAGGCGCCTGTACAGCTCGAGGTAGCTGCGCGCCATCACCGTGGCCGAGAAGCGCCGCTCGAACACGCGCCGGATCGTGGCACGGTCCAGTTCGCCCAGGCGGGAGACGGCATCGACCGCTTCCTCCTCGGAGCGCACGATGAAGCCGGTGACGCCATGCTCGATCACCTCTGGCACTGAACCGTTGTCCCAGGCGATCACCGGTGTGCCGCAGGCCATGGCCTCGATCATCACCAGACCGAACGGCTCGGGCCAGTCGATCGGGAACAGCAGCGCCGCGGCATTGCCGAGGAAGCCCGACTTGCGCGCCTCGTCGATCTCGCCGATGAACTCCACGCCACCGCCGGCGATCATGGGCCGGATTTGCTCGTTGTAGTAGGCGACGTCGGCGCCATCCACCTTGGCTGCGATCTTCAGCGGCATGCCGGCGCGGCGCGCGATGTCGATGGCACGGTCGGGCCGCTTCTCTGGCGAGATCCGCCCAAGGAAGGCGAGGTAGTCGCCGCGCGGGGACGGCACCGGCGAAAGCAGCTTCTCCGGCAGGCCATGGTGCACGGTGCCGATCCAGTTGGCGAAGCGCAGCGGCGCGCGCTGCCGCTCGGAGATGGACACCAGAGGGTAGCGCGACCAGCGCCTGTAGGCCTCCGGCAGGCCATCCAGGTCCAGGCGTCCGTGCAGCGTGGTCACGGTGCGGCCGGCCATGTCCTCGAACATCGGGAGGTGCAGCAGGTCCACGTGGAAGTGGATCAGGTCGAACTCGGACGCGCGCCGGCGCACCTCGTGCAGCATGGCCAGGTGCGCGGCGATGTCGGACTTGAGCGGCCTGGGATCGAGGCGGATGGCCTGGTCGCGGCAGGGCACGAGCCGTGCCCGCGTGCGGCTGTCGCCGCTGGCGAACACGGTCACGTCATGGCCGAGCTCCACCTGGGCGTCCGCGAGATAGGCGACGATGCGCTCGGTGCCACCATACAGGCGCGGCGGCACCGCCTCGTACAGCGGGGCGACGTGTGCGATGCGCATGGCGGCTGCCCTCCCGTCACTGCCGGCGGATCCGGCCCGCGGAAACATGGGATTCCGCTGGCTGCCGGTCCTGCGCCAGGCTTGCGGGGTGCCGCGTGCGGACGGCCGGTCCGTGCGCACGACGGCGGAAGATCAACGACCTGTCGTTCATCGTGCCTCTCCTCATGTTGCGGAATGTCCGGCGGCGGGCCACGGCCGATCCCGGTCCACACGGGACTGCATCGCAACGGAAAGGGCACGGCCGGCCCGCCCGCGCGCAGCGCGGGAAAGACGAGGGAAGCATGTGCGCCGCGACCGGCCGTGGGCCGCCGCCACGAACGTAGCGGATGGGGGCCGGTGGCGCGTTTTTCAAGCCCCTCCCGGGCCGGAGGAGGCCGGGAGGGGCCCGGCGCGGGCCGCGCCGGGCGCCCCGTGGATCATTCGCCGGCCCTGGTCCCGGCCTGCGGGCGCGCGACGTACTTCTGCAGCCAGTCGTCGGTCTCGGCCAGCATGTGCAGGATCGACTCGCGGGCGCGGTAGCCGTGCGACTCGCGCGGGAGCATCACCAGCCGCGCGGTACCGCCCAGCCCCTTGATCGCGGCGAACATGCGTTCGCTCTGCATCGGGAAGGTGCCGGAGTTGTTGTCCTCCTCGCCGTGGATCAGCAGCAGCGGGTCCCTGATCCGGTCGGCGTAGTTGAACGGCGACATCTCCTGGTAGACCTTCTGCGCCTGCCAGTAGTTGCGTTCCTCGGACTGGAAGCCGAACGGCGTGAGCGTGCGGTTGTAGGCGCCACTGCGCGCGATGCCGGCCTTGAACAGGCGCGTGTGCGCGAGCAGGTTCGCGGTCATGAACGCGCCGTAGGAATGGCCGCCGATCGCCACCCGCTCCGGGTCGCCCACGCCGCGGCGCGCCAGCTCGTCGATCGCCGCCCTGGCGCTGGCGACGAGCTGGGGGATGTAGGTGTCGTTGGGCTCGGCGTCGCCCTCGCCGACGATCGGCATGGACGGGTCGTCCAGCACCGCGAAACCGCGCGCCAGAAACGGCAGCGGCCCCCAGTAGCTGACGCGGTTGAAGCGGTACGGCGAATCGGTGACCTGGCTGGCGGCCTCGGCGGATTTGAACTCCTGCGGATAGGCCCACATCAGCACCGGCAGGGGGCCATCGCGCTCCGCATCGTAGCCGGCCGGCAGGTACAGGGTGCCGGTCAGCTCGACGCCGTCGGCGCGGCGGTAACGGATCTGCTCCTTGGTGATGTCGCGCAGCTGCGGCGTCGGGTGCGGGAACGCGGTGAGCGCGCGCAGCGGTTCGGCCGCGTTCGCGTCGCGGACGTGGAAGTTCGGCGGTTCCTTCGGCGACTCGCGCGTGATCAGCAGGCGGGTGCCGGTGTCGTCGAGCAGCGCCTGCGGCCGCTCGTAGTACGGCGCCTGCGAATGGAACAGGCGCTCGCTGCGGCCGGTGGCCAGGTCGTAACGGTCCACGAACGGGCGGTCGCCTTCCGGCGAGGCGCCCTCGCCGACCAGGAACAGGCTGCCGCCGTCGGGCGTGGTCAGGAGCCGCGCCCGCCCGTTGGCATCCACGTACATCACCGGCGAGCCCGGATCGTTGTAACGGTCCTCGTAGGAACGGTCGAACATCAGCGCCGGCGCCTGTTCCGGATGGTCCGGGAAGAGTCGCCAGGTGCGCACGCGCCGAGTTTTCCACCAGAACTCGTTGAGCACCGCGAGGTCGCCGCGGCCCCAGTCGATGCCGGCGAAGCGCATGCCCAGTTCCGCCAGCTTCACCGGCCGCGCGTCGAACGGCGCGGCGTGCATGAACACCACGTCGCGGACTTCCGCATCGCGCGCGGGGTCGCCGCCATCCCGGGCTTCCGCCCAGACCAGCGTGGCCGGCGCATCGTCGCGCCAGTGCACCTGCCGGGGCCCGGTGGGTACCGCGTCATTGCCGGTCGGCAGTCCCTCGACCAGCGGCAGGCGCGCGACCGTGTGCACGGGCGCGCCGGTGTGCGCGTCGAGCACCTCGACCACGCGCGGGAAGCGCGAGACCGGCACCAGGTACGAGAACGGCCGCTGCACCTGCACGGCCAGCACGTAGCGCCCGTCGGGCGACGGCGATGCGCCGAGGTACAGCGCGGGCGCGCCGAGCGGCGTCACCCTGCCCCGCAGGTCCACCCGGGCCAGCTGCGACAGCAGGTAGTGCTCCAGCGTCTGCGCGTCCGCCTCGTTGCGCAGCAGGTCCTGGTAGGTGCGCACGCCGCGCACGCCGCCGCCGGCTTCGGTGTGCTGGATCGCAGGACCGGTGGGCACGGCGTCTTCCGGCGGCAACGGCCGCGCCTGCGGGGTGCGCAGGCGCACCAGCAGACCGCTGCTGTCCGGCATCCAGGCGTAGCCGCCGCCGGCCACGGTGTTCAGCCCGGCGACCAGCCGGCGCGCCCTGCCCGCGGCCACGTCCACCAGCCACAGCTCGTTGGCGCCGGACGCGCGGTCGAGCCGCTGGAACGCGAGCCAGCGCTGGTCGGGCGACCATGCGATCCCGGCCAGCCCCAGGGGCTGTGGCAGTCCCTCGATACGGCGCTCCCCGCCGGTGGCGATGTCCATCAGCCACAGGTCGCTGCCAAGCGAGAACAGGCTGGCGGCATGCAGCCGCGGGTGGAACCGCAGGCCTGCCAGCTTCAGTTCCGGCTGCGAGACCACGTCGATGCCCGGCAGTCCCGGCATCTGCACCATCGCCGCAAGGTCGCGCCGGGGACCCAGATACAGCGCCGGCGCACGCGGGGCGTCCACGATCGCCTGCAGTTCCGGCACCGGCACGCGGTAACCCGCGGTTTCGGGCGCGGTCTGGGCCGGCAGCGCAGCCGGCAGCAGCAGCGCAACGGCGAAGGCGACCAGGGCACGGACCCGGCGCGCGCGGCGGGACCGGACGGGACGGGATGCGGACAGGAGCTGCATGCGGAAATTCCCCTTGCGAAACAGCGTCCTGTCATACCACAGGGCCGGATGCGACGCCCCTGACCTTGGTCAGACCGGCGGCTGCGTGTGCCCGCCCGCGATTCACATGCCTGGCGGAACCGGCCGATATAATGCGCGGGCACCGCCGAGGGGCGCTGCGACCAGCGCGGGGATGCTTCCTGCGGCCGGCTCCAGCCGGCACCGCGTCCCGCTGGCCAGGCTCGGCGTGCGCCTCCACCGCAACAACGGCGCCCGGATCCCGCGGGGACACGTCCCCATCCCTTTCCGGAGCAGACCCCGATGAACGCCGTCACCGCTTTCCCTCCCCACGCCGACTACAAGGTCGCCGACATCAGCCTGGCCGACTGGGGCCGCAAGGAGATCGGGATCGCCGAGCACGAGATGCCCGGCCTGATGTCGATCCGCCGCAAGTACGCGCCGCACAAGCCCCTGCAGGGCGTGCGCGTCACCGGCTCGCTGCACATGACCATCCAGACGGCGGTGCTGATCGAGACGCTCAAGGACCTGGGCGCCGACGTGCGCTGGGCCTCGTGCAACATCTTCTCCACCCAGGACCACGCCGCCGCGGCCATTGCCGCCACCGG
>CALLKI010000106.1 GCA_938008415.1 uncultured Luteimonas sp.
AACCTTCCCCCGCAGGCGGGGGGAGGCGTTTTCGCCCCCCTCCCAACCTTCCCCCCCAGGCGGGGGGAGGAGTCCGGTGCGGCGCGGGGGAGTAGTGCGGTGTGGCGCGGGTGAGAAGTGCGGCGCGGCAAGCGGGACGAGGAGCGACGGTGTCGCCGGAGGGGAGAGGAACGCGGCGGCACAAGCGGTGGGAGGAGCCGGGTGTCGCAAGCAAGTGGATGAGCCGGCTCCCGCGGGCGTGCGGAATGCGACGAAGGCCACGGAGGGAAAAGCGGCCGGGTGGTGAAACGCAGGCTCCGGCCCCGGAATTCGGCACCTTGTCACAGAGACGGAGTCTGCATTTCCCCCGCTAACCCGTTACCATGCAAGGGAATTCACCCGGCAGGGGAGCCGGGCCAAGGGGAGTGATCGCATGGCCGTGACCCGTTCCGCCGCCAAGTCCGCCACCAGGCAGCAGCCGGCACGCGAGGGCGTGACCCTGCCCATGTTCGTCTGGGAGGGTACCGACAAGCGCGGCAAGAAGATGAAGGGCGAGGCGCAGGCCAGGAACGCCAACCTGCTCCGGGCCGAGCTGCGCAAGCAGGGCATCCAGCCCACGGTGGTCAAGCCCAAGCCCAAGCCGCTGTTCGGCGGCGCGGGCAAGACGATCACCGCCAAGGACATCGCGGTGTTCAGCCGCCAGATCGCGACGATGATGAAGTCCGGCGTGCCGATCGTGACGGCACTGGAGATCATCGCCAACGGCAACAAGAACCCGAAGATGAAGAAGATGCTGGACGAGATGCGCCTCGACCTGGAGAGCGGCTCGTCCATCTACGAGGCCATGAGCAAGCACCCGGTGCAGTTCGACGAGCTGTTCCGCAACCTGGTGCGGGTGGGCGAGTCCTCCGGCGCCCTGGAGACGGTGCTCGAGAACATCGCCAACTACAAGGAGAACATCGAGTCCATCAAGGGCAAGATCAAGAAGGCGATGTTCTACCCGGTGGCGATCATCGCGGTGGCCATCCTCGTCTGCGCCGTGCTGATGATCTACGTGGTGCCGATCTTCAAGGAGCAGTTCGCCAGCTTCGGCGCCGACCTGCCGGCCTTCACCCAGCTGGTGTTCGGCATCTCGGATATCCTGGTGCAGTGGTGGTGGGCGATCCTGCTCGTCGGCCTGGCGGCGGGCTTCGGCTTCATGTACGTGTACAAGCGCTCGCCGAAGCTGCAGCACACGGTGGACCGGCTGCTGCTGAAGATCCCGATCATCGGCGCCGTGCTGGAGAAGTCGGCGATCGCGCGCTTCGCGCGGACGCTGGCGGTGACCTTCAAGGCCGGCGTGCCGCTGGTGGAGGCCATGGGCAGCGTGGCCGGCGCCACAGGCAACATGGTCTTCCAGCAGGCCGTGGAGCAGATGCGCGACGACGTGGCCGTGGGCTACCAGCTCAACGTGGCCATGAAGCAGGTCGGCATCTTCCCGCACATGGTGGTGCAGATGACCGCCATCGGCGAGGAGGCCGGCGCGCTCGACACCATGCTGTTCAAGGTGGCCGAGTTCTACGAGGAAGAGGTGAACAACGCGGTGGACGCGCTCTCGAGCCTGATCGAGCCGTTCATCATGGTGATCATCGGCGGCCTCGTGGGCGCGATCGTGATCGCGATGTACCTGCCGATCTTCAAGATCGCGATGACGGTGATGGGCTGAGCCGCGCCGCCCGCCTCCCCGTCCCGCCCGCCTTCCTGCGCCCCGCCCGGCCCCGGCGGGGCGCGCCCGGCCCTCTGCCGGGCGCGGCATCGTAAGCTTGCATCCCGACGACCCTGTTCCGGGCGAACCGAATGGCATATCTCGACCAGCATCCCGGCCTTGGCTATCCCCTCGTCGCCACGATGGGGCTGCTCGTGGGCAGCTTCCTCAACGTGGTGATCCTGCGCCTGCCGCGGCGCCTGGAGTGGGAGTGGAAGCGCGACGCGCGCGAGGTGCTGGGCGAGCCGGACATCTACGACCCGCCACCACCGGGCATCGTGGTGGAGCGCTCGCACTGCCCGCACTGCGGCCACCAGCTGTCGTGGTACGAGAACATCCCGGTGCTGTCCTGGCTGGCGCTGCGCGGGAAATGCCGCAGTTGCCGGGAGCCGATCTCGATCCAGTACCCGCTCGTGGAGATCCTGACCGCGCTGCTGGCGGTGGCGTGCGTGTGGAACTTCGGCTTTGGCTGGCAGGGGTTCGGCGCGGCGCTGTTCACCTGCTTCCTGATCGCGCTGGCGGGCATCGACCTGCGTACCCAGCTGCTGCCGGATTCGCTGACGTTGCCGCTGATGTGGCTGGGGCTGGTGGCCTCGCTCGACAACCTGTTCATGCCGGCCAAGCCGGCGCTGCTGGGCGCGATCCTCGGCTACGTCTCGCTGTGGAGCGTGTGGTGGCTGTTCAAGCAGCTCACCGGCAAGGAAGGCATGGGCCACGGCGACTTCAAGCTGCTGGCCGCCATCGGCGCGTGGTGCGGGTTGAAGGGTGTCCTGCCGACGATCCTGCTGGCCTCGGTGCTGGGCGCGATCATCGGCTCCATCTGGCTGATGGCGAAGGGCCGCGACCGCTCCACGCCGATCCCGTTCGGGCCGTACCTGGCCGTCGCCGGCTGGATCGTCTTCATGTGGGGCGACGGCCTGGTGGGCTGGTACCGCTCGCTGGCGGGGATCTGAGCCCCCTGCCCCGTCTCCAGCCCATCCCCTCCCCCGCTTGCGGGGGAGGGTCGGGGTGGGGGCAATGGATACCCGGTGCCCGTTGTCGGACCAGGCATCGCTGGCGCTTCGCCCCCCTCCCAGCCTCCCCCCGCAAACTCACCCCCTCCCCCGTTCACGGGGGAGGGTCGGGGCGGGGGCAATGGATACCCGGTGTCCGTTGTCGGACCAGGCATCGCTGGCGCTTCGCCCCCCTCCCAGCCTCCTCCCGCAGGCGGGGGAGGTGTTCTGCTCCCTCCCCCGCCCAGCTGTCGGGCCCGGGCCGCCCCGTACAATCCCGCCCATGGCCGATTACGTGGTGGGACTGACCGGCGGTGTGGCGTCGGGCAAGAGCGAGGCGACGCGGCGTTTCGAGGCGCTGGGCGTGACCGTGGCCGATGCCGACGTGGCCGCGCGCGAGGCGGTGGCCGCCGGCAGCGAGGGCCTGGCCGAGGTGGTGGCCGCGTTCGGTCCCGGGATCCTGACCCCAGGAGGCGAGCTGGACCGCCCTGCGATGCGCCGCCTGGTGTTCAACGACCCGCAGGCGCGCGCGCGGCTGGAGGCGATCGTGCACCCGCGCGTGCGCCGGCTGCTGCGCGAGTGGTGCGCGGCGGCGCCCGGCCCCTACGTGGTCGCGGCGATCCCGCTGCTGGCCGAGGCCTGCCGCGGCCGGGGCCGCGGGGGCGTGCTCGAGGTCTATCCGTGGCTCGACCGCATCGTGGTGGTGGACGTGCCGGTCGGGGTGCAGCTGGCCCGGTTGCAGGCACGCGACGGGATCGACGAGGCGCTGGCCCGGCGCATGGTCGAGGCGCAGGCCACGCGCGAACAGCGCCTGGCCATCGCCGACGACGTGATCGACAACACCGGCACGGTCGAGGCCCTGCGCGCGCAGGTGGACGCGCTCGACGCCCGCTACCAGGCACTGGCGGCCGGCAAGGCGATGCGCTGAGGCGGGGCGCGCAACGCCCCGCCCCCCTGCCCGTCAGTCGAACGGGAATTCCTGGCGCTTGTGGCTGCCGGTGAAGCGGGCGCCGCGGGAGCCGAACAGCAGCTGCCGCTCGCCTTCGGGCCCGTAGTAGCGCGCGCTGATCAGCGACAGGTTCCAGTTGTCGCCGCCGATGCCGCCGCCGAACGTGGTTTCCACGCGCAGGCCGCGCAGGTTGTCCACGTGGAAGTCGTCCGGCAGGGCGAGCGACACCTCCTCGGTGCTGTGGTTGACCCAGCGCTTCCTGTAGTTGACGTTCTCGTAGCGCTGTTCGCGCCCGTCGTGGCCGAGCAGCACGATGTGGACGTTGTCGTTGCCGCCGCGCAGGTCGTCGTTGCCGGTGTCCATGCGCACCACGACCTCGCGGGTCGGGCGGGTGATCGCCGGCGGCGTGCGGCGGGCGTAGTCGGCGATGAACCAGGCGCGCCAGCGCGAGCCCGTGCTCTCGGCCAGGTAGTACTGCTTGCGCTGCAGGTCGGCCTTGAGCGTGACGGTCTGGCCCGGGTGGTTCGGGTCATAGAGGAAGATCTTCACCTGGTCGCGGTTGGCGGGGTCGGTCTCCCGCTTCCAGGTGCCGAAGTCATAGCCGACCGCGAGCACGTAGTGGTCGCCCATGCAGCCCTCGTCGCAGCTGCGCATCGCCAGTGGCACCGGCTCGCCGCGCTGGATGCGGCGCTTGAGTTCGTCGAGCCTGCCCTCGAAGCCCCAGTTGAAGAATTCGTCGTTGCGCGAGCCGAACGGGTTGACGCTCATCTCCACCCAGCGCGTGAGGTTGCCGCCATGGGTGATCGCCTGGACCTGGCGGTCGTACAGGTAGCGGCGCAGCGGCGAGCCCTCGCCGGGACGGTAGGGCTGGTCCGGCACCGGCATGCCGGCGTAGAAGTAGTCGAGCACGGAAAACACCATGCCGCCGCACAGGCCGTCGGTGCGGTAGTCGAACTCCGGGATGACGTTGTTGGCGAAGCTGTTGCTGAAGCGGTAGCCATGCCGGGCGGGGTCGAAGCGCGTCATCGCCGCGACCTCGGGGTTGGGGATCGACACCCCGGCGGGCAGCCGCAGGCGGACCTTGTCGGTGGCCCGCAGGACCGGGTTCTGGGCAAGCGCCTGCAGGCTCAGCGCCAGCAGGGCGCCGGCGGCCAGGCAGCGGAACAGGATGCGCATGGCGGTCTCTCCGGTGGCCGGGCGCGGGAAGCGCCCCTCGCCTCCGGTATCCGCAATCCGGGCCGCCCGGCTGCCAGGGTCAGCGCGCGCCCGGCCAGAGGCCGCGGATCGCGGCGATGCCCTGGGCGCCGTGGCGCCTCGCCTCGCCGAGGTCGGCCGGGCCGAGCCCGCCGAGGGCATAGACCGGCAGCGAGACCTGCTCGCGCAGTTCGGCGAAGCGTTCCCAGCCGATGCCGGGCCGGCCGGGGTGCGAGGGCGTGGCCCGGACCGGGCCGAGCAGCGCGAAGTCGCACCCCAGGTCCTCGGCCATGCGCAGTTCCCCGGCGTCGTGGCAGGACGCCGACAGCGGCACGCCCTGCTCCACCGGCCGCGCGCGCAGTCCGCGCAGCTGCGCCGAGGGCAGGTGCAGGCCGGTGCCGAACTCGCGCGCCAGCGCGGCGTCGCCGTTGACCAGCAGTTCGGCGCCATGCTCGCGGCAGCGGGCGGCCACCTGCGCCAGCAGCGCGCGCCTGTGGTCCGGGTCGGGAAGCCGGGCACGGAACTGCATGCGACGGACGCCGCCTTCGAGCGCGGCATCGAGCGCCGCCAGCCATGCGCGCGCGTCCCCGTCCGGCTGCGGGGTGACGAGGCAGTGGTCCGGGCGGGTCAGCGCCGCCACCACCGGGCGGTCGGGCGGCGGCATCGGGTAGCGCGAGAGCCGGGACGGATCCACCCACGACAGCGCCTGTCCTTCGCGCCCGCGGGCCGGGCCCTTCCAGGAGGCGACCCGGTACACGTCCAGGCACAGCCGCCGCTTCGGGGTGATCTGCGGGACCGCGATCAGCGGCTCGCCGATGACGGCCTCGATGCCCAGTTCCTCGCGCAGTTCGCGCACGAGCGCTTCCTGCGGCGTCTCGCCGGGCTCGACCTTGCCGCCGGGGAATTCCCACAGCCCGGCCAGCTCTCGCCCTTCGGTGCGCCGCGTCAGCAGGATGCGGCCACGCGCGTCGGTGATGACGCCTGCGACGACATGCGCCGCAGGCAGGCCGGCAACAGGTCGCACCTTGTCCGGGATTCCGGTGGTCATGGGTGGCATTTTCGGGCAAGCGGGGTTGGCACTGCATCAAGCCTTCGCGCTTTCCTTCCCCTTCCCTGCGGGGGAAGGCCGGGGGCAACAGGCACCTGGTCCCTGTGTGGACCACGATTCGCGGGCATCCTGCCCCCCTCCCCGCCTCCCCCCGCAAGCGGGGGGAGGAGTCCGGAGTGGCCGGGGAAGGAGTCCGGGGCGGCAAGGGACGGAGGAGTCCGGCGCGCTGCGCCGGGCCGGACGGACGCCATTGCCCCCCTCCCCCGTTTACGGGGGGCGAGGATGATCCGCTTGCGCGGCACTGCCGCGCGGATCATCCGAGCGCCCGGCGCGCTGCGCCGGGCCGGACGGGTTGGGGTGGGGGCAATCGATACCAGGCGCCCGGCACCAGGCCATGCATCGCTGGCATTTCCTCCCGCGCGGTGGCGGGGTACCCGCAGCCGGTCAGGCCAGCTGGCCGTGGCAGTGCTTGTACTTCTTGCCGCTGCCGCAGGGGCACGGGTCGTTGCGGCCGATCTTGGCGCCCTCGCGGACGAACGGCACGCCCGGGCCCGGGCCCTGCTGCACCGCCGCGGCTTCCTCGTCGGCGCCGTAGCCGCCCGGGTCGGCGTGCTGGAACTGGGCCTGGCGCAGCTTGGCCTCGGCCTGGGCGCGCTCCTGCTCTTCCAGCGCCGCGATCTCCTCCTCGGTGCGGATGCGCACGCGCGCCAGCAGGATGATCACCTCGCGCTTGACCTTGTCCAGCATCTGGCTGAACAGCTCGAAGGCCTCGCGCTTGTACTCCTGCTTGGGCTGCTTCTGCGCGTAGCCGCGCAGGTGGATGCCCTGGCGCAGGTAATCCATGCGCGCGAGGTGCTCCTTCCAGTTCTGGTCGAGCACGTTGAGCATGATGTGCTTCTCGAGCAGGCGCATGGTCTCGGAGCCGATGATCCGCTCCTTCTCGGCGAACAGCGCGTCCATGGCCTCCTGCACGTGGCGCTGGATGCCCTCGGCGTCGATCTCGCTGCTCCCGGCGACCAGCCCCTGCAGGTCCAGGCGCAGGCCGAAGTCCTGCTCCAGCGCGGCCTCCAGGCCCGGCAGGTCCCACTGCGTGTCCACCGACTCCGGCGGGACGAAGCGCTCGACCACCTCGGCGACCACGTCGTAGCGGATGCCGTCGATGTTCTCCTTGACGCTGTCGGCCTCCAGCAGCTCGTTGCGCTGGGCGTAGATGACCTTGCGCTGGTCGTTGTTGACGTCGTCGAAGTCGAGCAGGCTCTTGCGGATGTCGAAGTTGTAGGCCTCGACCTTGCGCTGGGCGTTGGCGATCTGCTTCGACACCAGCGGGTGCTCGATGATGTCGTCTTCCTTCAGGCCCATGCGCGCCATCACCCGCTGCACCCAGTCGGCGGCGAAGATGCGCATCAGGTTGTCTTCGAGCGACAGGTAGAAGCGGCTGGAGCCCGGGTCGCCCTGGCGGCCGGCGCGGCCGCGAAGCTGGTTGTCGATGCGGCGGGACTCGTGGCGCTCGGTGCCGATGATGTGCAGGCCGCCGAGCGACTTCACCAGCTCGTGGCGCTGCTCCCATTCGGCCCTGACCCGCTCGCGCTCGGACTCGGGGGCATCCGGGCCCAGCGCCGCCAGCTCGGCCTCGAGCGAGCCGCCGAGCACGATGTCGGTGCCGCGGCCGGCCATGTTCGTGGCGATGGTGACCGCGCCGGGGCGGCCGGCATGGGCGACGATCTGCGCCTCGCGCTCGTGCTGCTTGGCGTTGAGCACCTCGTGCGGGATGCCCTCGGCACGCAGCTGCTGCGAGAGGAATTCCGAGACCTCGATCGAGGTGGTGCCGACCAGCACCGGCTGGCCGCGCTCGTGGCAGGCCTTGATCTCGGCCAGGACCGCGCGGTACTTGCCGGCCTTGTTGAGGAACACCGCGTCCGGGTGGTCCACGCGGATCATCGGGCGGTGGGTCGGGATGACCACCACCTCCAGGCCGTAGATGTTCTGGAACTCGTAGGCCTCGGTGTCCGCCGTGCCGGTCATGCCGGACAGCTTGTTGTACATGCGGAACAGGTTCTGGAAGGTGATGCTGGCCAGCGTCTGGTTCTCGCGCTGGACCGGCACGCCCTCCTTCGCCTCGACCGCCTGGTGCAGGCCGTCGGACCAGCGGCGGCCCGGCAGCGTGCGGCCGGTGAACTCGTCGACGATGACCACCTCGCCGTCGCGGACGATGTAGTCCACGTCGCGCTGGTACAGCGCGTGCGCGCGCAGCGCGGCGTTGAGGTGGTGCACGACGTGGATGTTGTGCGCGGCGTAGAGGCTGTCCTCCTCGCCGATGATGCCGGCCTTGCGCAGCAGCGCCTCGGCGTGCTCCTGGCCGGCCTCGGACAGGTAGACCTGCTTGCCCTTCTCGTCCACCCAGTAGTCGCCCTCGCCATCCTCGGTCTCCTGCCGGGTGAGGTGCGGGACGATCCTGTTGACGTGGATGTACAGCTCCGGCGACTCGTCGGCCGGGCCGGAGATGATCAGCGGGGTGCGGGCCTCGTCGATCAGGATCGAGTCCACCTCGTCGACGATGGCGTAGTGCAGGCCGCGCTGGAAGCGGTCGTGCTTCGACATCGCCATGTTGTCGCGCAGGTAGTCGAAGCCGATCTCGTTGTTGGTGGCGTAGGTGATGTCGGCGGCGTAGGCGGCCTTCTTGTCCGAGTGCGGCATGCCCGGGTAGACCACGCCGACCGACAGGCCCAGCCAGTTGTAGAGCCTGCCCATCCAGGCCGCGTCGCGCTTGGCCAGGTAGTCGTTCACGGTGACCACGTGGACGCCCTTGCCTTCCAGCGCGTTCAGGTAGGTCGGCAGGGTCGCGACCAGGGTCTTGCCCTCGCCGGTGCGCATCTCGGCGATCTTGCCCATGTGCAGGACCATGCCGCCGATCAGCTGCACGTCGTAGTGGCGCATGCCGAGCACGCGCCTGCTGGCCTCGCGGCAGACGGCGAAGGCCTCGGGCAGCAGGCTGTCGAGCGACTCGCCGTTGGCGATGCGTTCGCGGAACTCCGGGGTCTTGGCCTGCAGTTCGGCGTCCGACAGGGCCTCCATCTGCGGTTCGAGGGCGTTGATCTTCCTGACGACGCCGCCGAGCTGCTTGAGGAGGCGTTCGTTGCGGCTGCCGAAGATGCTGGTGAGCAGGCGATTGAGCATGGACGTACCGGAAAACTGTGGCTGGGACCGGACGGGCGCCCCGGGGGGCCGGCCGGCAATGAAAAAGGGCGCTGTGGCGCCCTTTTCGATGGCATCGCGCATTGTACCGTGGGGGCGGCAGGCGGCGCTTGCAAGCCCCCCGGAGGGTTCAGGATCCCCGCCACCGGGCGCCGGCGCGGCGGGAATCCCCGGCTGGTCCGCGCGCGCGGCGCCCCGGCCGGGGGCGCGGGCTACCTGCGCTGGATGTCGCCGAGGAACTTGCGCGGGTTGTGCAGCCGGCCGTTCTCCCAGACCTCGAAGTGCACGTGCGCGCCGGTGGAGCGGCCGGTGGAGCCGGCCTTGGCGATCTCCTGCCCCGCGCGCACCAGGTCGCCGACCTTCACGGTGTTGCGCGAGTTGTGCGCGTAGCGGGTGACGTAGCCGTTGCCGTGGTCCACCTCGACCACGTTGCCGTAGCCCGTGCGCACGCCCGAATAGCTGACCACGCCGTCGGCCACGGCCAGGACCGGGTCGCCGACCCGGGCGTCGAAGTCGATGCCGCGGTGGAACTGGCCGCCGCCACCGAACGGGTCGGCGCGGCGCCCGTAGCCGGAGGTGATGTAGGTGTCCGCCACCGGGGCGCGGGACGGGACCGCGTTGCGCTCCAGTTCGCGGTTGAACAGCAGGGACTCCAGCACCGACAGCTGCATGCCCGAGCGGCGGAAGTCGTGCTCGACCTCGCTGATGCCCTGCAGCAGTTCGCCGGCGCTGATGTCGCGGCCGGGCTCGGCGCCGCCGACGCCGACCGGGCGGTTGAAGTCGAACTCGCCGTCGCGCAGCTTGGCGACCCTGGTCAGGCGGTCGCCCAGCGCGTTGAGGCGGTTGGCCTGGGCCTGCAGCTCGCCCAGCCGCGCGGCCAGCGCGTTGACCTCGCGCCGGGCCTCGCGCCGGGTGTCCTCGAGCCGGTTCTCCTGCTCGGCCAGCCGGGCCTGCAGGCTCGCGGTGGCGGCGGCGTTGACCAGTCCGCCAAAGACCATGCCGGCCGCCACCAGCACGATCGCCGCCGACACGGGCCGGGCCGCCATGCGCTCGCGGCCGGCGACGGCCAGGCGCGAGGCGGTGACGCAGCACCAGTCCCACAGGCGGACGGCGATGCGGTGGATCCGGTCGTGGATGTCACGCAACGGATTCGTCTGTAGAGTCATGGGCGTGATGGCTGATTCCCCGTCCAAGCGGTCCAGGTTGTCAGGGCATCCTGCCCCCGGGAAGCGTTCCTCTGCCCCGCAGCAGGCGCTCGATGCCCTGCTGGCGGTGCCTGCCGGCGAGGCGGTCCGCCGCGCCATGTGGCTCGACGAACTGGATCGCCGCCTCCAGCCCGCGCTGCCGCAGGAGCTCGCGGCGCATGCGCGCCTGGCGAACGTGGACGGCCACAGGCTGGTGTACCTCGTCGATTCGCCCGTCTGGCATGCGCGGCTGCGCATGGCGTCCACGGAGCTGGTCGACGCCGCCCGTTCCTTCGGGCTGGAGGTCGCGGAAGTCGTCATCAGGACGAGTACCGGACCGTTGCGCCCGCATGCCACCGGCAAGGCCGGGACTCCGGCATGGCGCAAAGGGATGTCCGCCGCCGCCGGGCAGACCCTGCAGGCGGCACTGGCCTCCCTTGGCGCCTCCATGGGGGCGGAAGCGGAGCGGGATGGTGCTTGTCCGGACGGGCCGGGCGGGGAGCCCATGCCGTCGCGGACGGGCCATCCTACCGGGACCGGGGACGCCGGAAGTTAACGGAACGCTATCCGGGGGGGCGCGCCCGGGGCGCGCGAACGCGGTTCCGCGACCGGCGTCACGCCAGCCGCAAGCCCGGATTTTCCTTGTCCATCAACGGGTTGGGCTCAGGCCGTCGCGACCGCGCTGCCGTAGGCGACCGGCGCGGGCTCGTCCAGCGGGAAGCTGACCTCTTCCCAGGCCGACTGGTCGGCCAGCAGGGCCCGGACCAGCTTGTTGTTCAGGGCGTGGCCCGACTTGTAGCCGTGGAAGGCGCCCAGGATGGGCCGGCCGGCGAGGTAGAGGTCGCCGATGGCGTCGAGGATCTTGTGGCGCACGAACTCGTCGGCATAGCGCAGGCCGTCGTCGTTGAGCACCCGGTACTCGTCCAGCACGATGGCGTTGTCCATCGAGCCGCCGAGGCCCAGGTTGCGCTCGCGCATGTACTCCAGGTCGCGCATGAAGCCGAAGGTCCGGGCGCGGCTGACCTCGCGGATGTAGTTCTCGGTCGAGAACTCGATCTCCGCGGAGGAAAGCGAGTCCGGGATCGCCGGGTGGTCGAAGCGGACGGTGAAGCTCAGGCGGAAGCCGTCGTAGGGCTCGAACCGGGCGATCTTGTCGCCGTCGTGCACCTCGACCGGCCGCCTGATGCGGATGAAGCGCTTGGGCACGCCCTGCTCGACGATGCCGGCCGACTGCAGCAGGAACACGAACGGGCCGGAGGAGCCGTCCATGATCGGCACCTCGGGCGCGGACAGGTCGGCGTACAGGTTGTCGATGCCCAGCCCCGCCAGCGCCGACATCAGGTGCTCGACGGTCTGGACCTTGGCGCCCTTGCAGGTCAGACCGGTGCACAGGACGGTCTCGGTCACCAGCTCGCCCGAGGCCGGGATCTCGACCACCGGGTCGAGGTCGATGCGGCGGAAGACGATGCCGGTGTCCGGCGGCGCGGGACGCAGGGTCAGGAAGACCTTCTCGCCGCTGTGCAGGCCGACTCCGGTGGCCCTGATCTCGTTCTTGATGGTGCGTTGCTGCGGCATCGGCAGGAACCTGGTGCGGAAAAACGGGCCTTTCCGGGGCCGGACGAACGGCCCAGATTATCACCGGGCGTCCTGAACCTGAATCAACGCGGGGGTGGCACGCCCCCGGAAAGGGCCGCCGGGCCGGCGCAGGCCCGGCGGCGCGAGGGACATGGCAATCCCGCCTGGACGGGTGCACGCGGGCACCCGTCCGGAACCGGGCCGCCCCCGCGGGACGGGGGGCCCGGTTGGCCGTCAGTCGGCCTGGCGGCGCAGGAACGCCGGGATGTCCAGGTAGCTGCTGTCGTTGCCGAAGTCGGCCGCGGCCGGGGCGGACGGGGCCGGTTCCGGAGCGGGCGCGCTGCTGCGGCCGCGCAGGATGGCGCCGATGCCGCCGCCGGGGACGAACGGATCGGCCACGGCGTCGATCGGCATGCCGGTGGTGCCGTCGCGCTTGCCGCTGACCAGATGCACCTGCGGACGCTGGCGCACGGCCTCGGCATGGCCGAAGTCGCCGCCACGCACGCCGACGCGGGCGACGTTGCGGTTCAGGCCGGTCGCCACCACGGTCACCTTCACCTCGTCCTGCATGTCCGGGTCGAGCACGGTGCCGATGACGATCGTCGCGTCCTCGCTGGCGAACTGCTCCACCGTGCGGCCGACCTCGTCGAACTCGGCCATGGTGAAGTCCGGGCCGGCGGTGATGTTGACCAGGATGCCGTTGGCGCCGGCCAGGTTGACGTCGTCCAGCAGCGGGTTCTGGATCGCGGCCTCGGCGGCGGCCTGGGCGCGGTCGTCTCCGCGGGCCGAGCCGGTGCCCATCATCGCCAGGCCCATCTCGCTCATCACCGTGCGCACGTCGGCGAAGTCCACGTTGATCAGGCCCGGGCGCACGATCAGGTCGGCGATGCCCTGCACCGCGCCCTG
>CALLKI010000107.1 GCA_938008415.1 uncultured Luteimonas sp.
ATCGCCCCGGAGCTGTACATCGCCGTGGGCATCTCCGGCGCGATCCAGCACCTGACCGGCATCAAGGACGCCGGCACGATCGTGGCGATCAACAAGGACCCGGAAGCGGCGATCTTCGAAGTGGCCGACATCGGCCTGGTCGGCGACCTGTTCACGATCCTGCCGGAGCTGGAAGCGGCGCTCTGAACCACGCGCCCGCGTGCGCCCGTCAGATCTTCGTCGAGGTCGGGCGCATCGCGGCCTGTTTGGGGCTGCAGGGCGTGGCTTCCATCGTCCTGCGCGCCAGCACCACGCCGTTCATCGAGCGCACGGTGATGGTGAAGCCGTCATGGGCCCAGCCGCCGGTCTCGGCCTCGCCACGAGAGTCGGTCTTCGGCATCCACGCCTTGGGGCGCTTGCCGACGTTGTTGACCTCGATCCGCGCGTACTTCAGGCCCAGGCCGGACACGTCCCAGCGCACCTGCAGGGCAGCTGGCGTGTCGCACCCGCTCACGACCTGCGGGGTGATCTCCAGCTCGGCGCGACGGTAATTGCAGCCGGCCCCCAGCAGCAGGACCGCCAGCGTAGCCCCCAGTGCCGGCGCACGGAGTGGGGTGAACGGCCTCACTTCGCGAACTCCTCGAAGCGACCGGTCAGCCGTGCCGCGGCACCGGCGGCCAAGCCGTTGCGCAGCGCGTCCTTCTCGGGCGACGGCTCCATCTGCTCGGCCTTGCGGCCCAGCTCGCGGACGAAACGGAACCACGGGTCCTCGACGCCGGCGGCAGCCAGCACCTCGGCACCGAGGCGCCAGGAATGCAGCGGCAGCGAAGCCGCCTGCAGCGGCGCGTCGTCCTCGCTGCTGACCAGCACCCACGGCACCCGCTGCTGTTCCGGCGCGCCGCCATCGACGAAGCCGAGCAGTTCGTAGACCTCCGGCATCGCCGGCAGGTGATCGCCGAAGAAGGCGACGATGAACGGCCGTCCTCTGCCCCTCATCTCCTCCACCAGCCGCGCGAACTCGCGGTCCGCGTTGCCCAGGTGGTAGAGATAGTTGCGCATGGTACGTTCCGCGTCGCCTTCCAGGCCATCGGGCACCGGGGTCGCGCTCCATGCCTCGGGATCCCGCACCTTGTGCCTGGTGTCGTACGGACCGTGGTTCTCCATGCTGATCGCCAGCACGAAGGACGGCCGATCGTCGTGGTCCAGCTCGTGCAGGATACGCTCGGTCATCGATTCGTCCGAATACCACAGGCCGTCGCGGACGCCGCCGGCCTGCTCGAACTCGGCATCGGTGATAAAGCGGTCGAAGCCCATCGCGCGGAACACCGTCCTGCGCTTCCAGAACGAGCCGGCATTGCCGTGCACCGCCGCGGTGTCGTAGCCCTTCTCGCGCAGCACGCTGGCCATGCCCTGCACGTTCTTCGCCGGCAGGGTCGCGTAGGGATAGTCCAAGCCCGGCAGCACGGCCAGCGGCATCCCGGTCAGCACTTCGAACTCGGTTCGCACCGTGCCGCCGCCATAGGTGGGCACCATCAGCATGCCACCGCGCCCGCCGTCCAGCAGCGCGCGCACGTTCGGGATCGCCTCCGGCTGTTGGTCCATGCCCGAGAGCACGCGCGGGTCCATGAAGGATTCGCTCAGCACCACGACGATGTCCGGCAGCGGGTCAGGCGCGGTGGAGATCGCTGGCGCCTGCGGCTGCACCGCTGCAATCGCCTCGCGCAGCGCGGCCTCGTCGATCTTCAGGACCTTGGACTTCGCAACCAGGTGGCTGTGCGCGAGGCTGCCGACCAGGCCGGTGTGGAGCACGGCCTGGCTCAGGTTGAGCGGAGAGGCGCGCACCTTCTTGTCGTCCAGCAGCGCGGTCCACGGCCACGCCGCCTGGTAAAGCGTCACCGCCAGCGCCACGCCGGCGACGAAGACGCCGGCTTGCATCGGGCCGAAGCGACGGAAGGACGGCTTCTCGAAGAAGAACACCACCCCGCCCACGACCACCGCCCCCAGGGCGTACACGACCAGGTGCCACTGCTCGCCGAGATAGGAACCGAACAGGGCGAGGCTGGAACGATCCAGGGTGGAGAGGAAGAAGCGGTCGTGCCAGCCCACCGGCTCGGCCAGCAGTTCCAGCTTCATCCTCGACGCCATGTAGAGCAGCCAGTGCAGGCCCGCGACCAGCAGCGCCGAGAACACGAAGCGGCGGGTCAACGCCCACAGCAGCAGCAGTGCCCCCAGGCCCACCAGGGCGTTGGCCACGACCGCGCGGGGTCCGAAATAGGCTTCGGCGGCGACGCCCAGCGCCTGGCGGTCCAAGGCCCACAGCAACAGCGGACCGGCCAG
Organism: uncultured Luteimonas sp.; assembly: GCA_938008415.1. GTDB lineage: Bacteria > Pseudomonadota > Gammaproteobacteria > Xanthomonadales > Xanthomonadaceae > Luteimonas. Next base: position 2,317 of record CALLKI010000107.1, read on the forward strand.
CAGCGTCAATAGGATCGCCGCCGCCTGCAACAGGCGCCGCTTCGGCGTGTGGCCGCTGTCACGCACAACAGCTCCGAACAAACCCACTACCTCACGCACGCGGGGCTGCCATCGATGCTCCCCCGCCGGGGAATCCCGTTCCGTCGCCCCTCAGCCAGCGGGACGGGCATCACGTACTGCTGCGGCAGGGGCGCCCTCAGGGCGCGGTCGCCGTGTCCTGCATCACCGACGTGCGTCCAGCGACGACGTGGATCGCGGGACGCCCATCCCGGCTCTTCACGACGTAATGGCGGATGTCGTGCACGCCGTTGTCCTCAAGGGTACGAATGTACCCTGCTTTGTCCTCTTCCTTCCAGAAAGCGACCCGGACGCCGTCACGGATCCCCCGATGCCTGTCGATCGTCGCCGGCGTCAGTTCGACCTCGTAGGCGACGCGATTGCCGGTGAGGAAGGCGAACGGCATGAAGAAGCCCCAGTCCGGAAAATACCAGACCGTATCCCAGCGTTCGGTCAGCGCAGCCCGCGACAGTGCGGTCAGCGCATCCGTGCTCATGCCCAGGCCGCCGGTGGCGACCAGGCGATCGTGCACCCGCTGCTGCTGGACCATGTTCCCGCACAGCCAAACGCCCAGCAGCAACGCGCCCGCTACCGCGGCCACGCGGCCGGCCGCGCGCGGTGCGGCGAGCATGCAGATCCACCAGGCCGCCAGGCCCGCGACCATGTAGCCGACCGCGATCAGCACGGTGAAGTGGTGCGCCCACATGCGCGCGCCGAACCACGCGGCGATGGCAATGTACGCCAGCGGCAACGCCGCGCCCGCCAGCAGCACCCGCGCCATCACCCGGTTGCCCTTCCATTCCCGCACTGCGCCGGCGAGGCAGACCAACGTGGCGCCGGCCAGCAGCGCGGTGCGCCACGGCGCCCAGCCGGAGGCGACCGGAGCGCCGACCATCATCGTCTCGTTGCCGCCTCCGCTCACCGCCAGGCGCGCGTAGTGCAGCGCGCTGGCGATGCCGTCGAGGTAGCTCGGGCTGCCTTCGGTGGGCTTCAGCCCGGTCACCGCGTTGCGCATCCATTCGACGAACTGCGCCACGCCACCCACCTCGACCGCCAGCCACACGTAACCGACCACGTAAGGCAGCATGCCGGTGACGAAACCCGTACCCCACAGCATCGCCCTGCGCAGGAAACCGGCGCGTCCGGGACCGAGGATCGCCAGCAGCGCCACCGGCAGCAGGAAGAACAGGAACACGAAGTAGCCGTACACCGCCAGGCCCATCGTCGTGCCGGACAGCAGCAGCATCCACGCGCGGGCGCGGCTTTCCTGGACGATGCGCACGGCCAGATGGAACGAGACCATCAGCCACATCTGCCCGGCCAGGATGATGTATGCCTGGGTGCGGAAGGAACTGATGAAGGCCATGTCGGTCGCCAGCGCAGTGGCCACCGCCAGCGCCAGCCACGGACGACCGGTGGCGCGACGCAGGACCAGCCAGGCGAACAGCACGATCACCGCGCCGTACAGCGCGTGGGTCAGGCGTGCCGATACCACGTGCGTGCCGAGGAAGCCGTAGGTCAGCAGCCCGAACCAGAAGGTCTGGGTACCGTGGTAGAGGTTGCCCAGCAACGGCCCCTTCGGGCCGGGCATCACCCACACCGTGTTGTCGAGCGCGGGGTTGAACCAGCGCGCGACCAGGTAGTCCGGGTTGATCGCGTCCATGTACAGCCCTGGCAACTCCACGTTGCGCATGGCGCAGGCCAGGAACACCAGCACCGCGACCAGCCACGCGGCCGGACTGCGTACGGCGCGGCCCACGGCCTGCCAGATCGACCAGTTCATCGCTCTTCCCTCATTCGTGCTGGATCACGACCGCCTGAACACGTAACGCCGGGCCAGCAGGTAATTCACCACCAGCCCCGCCAGCGAACCGGCGGCGACGCCGATCACCGGCCACTGGCGCACGCTGCCCACCGTCGCCACCAGCGCCGCATAGACCAGGTAGTTCACCGAGAACCCGCCCAGTTGCGACACCAGGTAGCGCCCCCACTCCTGCCACAGCGGTATCCCGCGCGCGCTGGCGGAAAACGTGATGCTGCGGTTGAACACCCAGGTCGTGGTCACCGCGCACAGGAACGAGACGAGCCGCGCCAGATAGGGATCGGCGCCAAGCACCGATACCAGCACGTGCAGCACGCCCGCATCGACCAGGAACGCGATGCCACCCGCTACCCCGAACAGCAGGAAGCTGCGCATGTTTCCGCTCAGCCCGGCCCGGGCTGGCGCAGGTAGGCCAGCATCTTCGCCTCGCGCCGCCCGCGGGTGACCGTGTCCAGGACCAGGCCCACGGTCGCGCTGAGCAGGCCGGTCAGCATGATGCCGGTGGCCAGCACCGCGGTCGGCAGGCGCGGCACCAGACCGGTTTCCAGGTATTCGATGGTCACCGGGACCATCAGCAGCACCGAGGTGGCGGCGAGGATCGCGCCCATGCCGCCGTAGCACAGCAGCGGCCGTTCGGCGCTGAACAGGCGCAGCATCGTGCCGAGGATGCGGAAGCCGTCGCGGTAGGTGCTGAGCTTGCTGAAGGACCCTTCCGGGCGCTCCTTGTACGGCGTCTCGACTTCGCCGACGGACATCTTCATTTCCAGCGCGTGCACGGTGAGTTCGGTCTCGATGTCGAAGCCGGCGCTGAGCACGGGGAAGGACTTGACGAAGCGCCGCGAGAACGCGCGGTAGCCGGTGAGGATGTCGCGGCAGTTGCGCCCGAACAGCCAGCTGAGGAAGCCGGTGAGCATGCGGTTGCCCCAAGCGTGGCCGGCCCGGTAGGCCGCGTCGGTCTGGGCCTGGCGCACGCCGACGACCATGTCGTGGCCGCCCTCCACCAGGCAGCGCACCAGTTCCGGCGCGCTGCCGGCGTGGTAGGTGTCGTCGCCGTCGACCATGATGTAGACGTCGGCCTCGACGTCGGCGAACTGGCGCCTGACCACGTGGCCCTTGCCCTGCAGCGTCACGTGGCGCACGCGTGCGCCGGCGGCCGCGGCGATCTTCGCGGTGTCGTCGCTGGAGTTGTTGTCGAACACCCAGATCTGCGCTTCCGGCAGCGCCCGGGCCATGTCCTGCACGACGCGGGCGATGGTGACCGCTTCGTTGTAGCAGGGAATCAGTACGGCGACTTGCATATGGGGGGTCTTCGGACAGGGGGACTCAGTCGCCGCAGGGCAGGCCGCCGACGACGTAGCTGGCCAGTTCGGTGCCGTCCGTCCTGGCCAGGACGAAACGGGTTTCCTCGAACACCCAGTCGCCGGTATCGGCGGCGCCTTCAAGGCCGCCGCGGGTGAAGAGCTTTGCCTCGGACTCGCCGCGCCCGTACACGAGCACCTCCACCTTCTCCCCGACGCCCGGATCGGTGACCTTCCAGCTGACCTGGGCGGCAGTCCGGTCCCTGCCAGGGCAGCGGTACACGTAACCTGGCTTGACCTTCAGGGTGTAGGGACCGGCTTCGACGACGCCTTCCGGCGCCACCGCGGCGATCGCCGGGTGGTCCGCCGTCCCCCCCGCGGGGGGCGGCTCCTCGTCCGAGGGCCTTGGGCCGCACGCGGCCAGCATCATGGCGGAAACCGCCACGAGGAAAGGAAAACGACGCATCCGGGGCTCCTCCCGCTAAGGACATGGGAAAAATCCGCGCAATTTAAGCACAGTTCCCCCCGCCCGCCCATTCCCTTCGGGGGAGACTGCGGAGGCCAGCGCGGCGGTCAGTTCGCCCAGCGGGGTACCCGGACGCAGGCGCCACAATCCGGCCACCCCGGCCGCGGCGGCGGCCTGCAGGTCGCTGTCGTTGTCGCCCAGCATCCAGGAGCCTGCAGGGTCGATCCGGAAGCGTTCGATGGCTGCCAGCAGCATCCCCGGCTTCGGCTTCCGGCAGCCGCAGGCGACCTTCCACTCGCCGAGCCCGGCCTCCGGGTGGTGCGGACAGAAATAGGTGGCCGCCAGCGGCGCGCCCTCGGCCTCGAAGCGCGCATGCACCCAGCGGGTGTAGCGCTCGAATTCGGGGATGTCGTAGTAGCCGCGGGCGATGCCGGCCTGGTTGGTGACCACCACCAGCGCATAGCCGGCCGCGCGCGCCGCGCGGGCGAGGTCGAAGATGCCCGGCGTCCACTCGGTCTCTTCGGCGGTGTGCACGTAGCCGTGGTCGACGTTGATCACGCCGTCGCGGTCGAGGAACAGCACGCGGTGCGGCCCGGGACCGGCCAGGCCGGCCGCTTCCGGCGGCACCGTGATGATCGGCGCATGGACCGGTGGCACGCTCACGCCACCCGCTCCGCGAACATCGCCTGCGCGCGGCTGTAATCCTCGGGCACGCCGATGTCGATGAAGTCGGAGGTGCGCTCGAACGCCGCCACCTGCCCGGCCGCGCTCCACGGGCG
>CALLKI010000108.1 GCA_938008415.1 uncultured Luteimonas sp.
CAGGCCGGCCTGCCGTCCACGGTCTCCTGCGCCACCTCGAAGCTGGACAGCACGGCGCGCCTGACGCCGGTGCCGGGGCCGCCGTGCATGTACACCAGGTAGCTCAGGCACGCAGGGCGCAGGTACTCCAGGTGCAGGTCGGACGGCGTGACCCGGTACGGCTCCGCGGCAAGCGCGGGGAACGCCGCCGCGGACAGGGCAAGGACAAGGAACGGGATCGGTCCTGATACGGGTGTGCGCATGCGGGATCGTTGGGTACTGTTGCCACAGGCGCGTAATCCTTGCCGGAAAACGCGGCCGGGGCGAGTGCCGGAGGTGGCGGCAGGGCCACGGCCATGGCGCCGCCACCCGGGTGCCGCGAGGGCAGCGCGGGTGGCCGCCCAAATGCCTCAGTCGGGCAGGGTGAACGTGATGGTCTGCTGGACGGTGGCTGGCACCGGCGTGCCGCCGCGCATCGCCGGCTGGAAGCGCCACTGCCGGACCGCGCGCAGGGCGGCGCGGTCGAGGTCGCGGTTGCGGCTGCCGCGCACGATCTCGAGCGAGCCCGGCACGCCGTCGGCCCCGACCTCGATCCGGATCACCACCTCGCCCTCGATCCCCGCGCGCAGCGCAGCGGACGGATATTGCGGTGCCGGCGCGTGCAGCGGGCGCGGCGGGGTGTCGTAGGCCGCCGTGGCCGGGCCCTGGGGCGTGCCGCCGGGCGCCTGTTGCGACGGTTGCTGCGGGGACGGCGCTGGCCGCGGCGGTTCCTCGATCCGCGCCGACTGTTCCGGTGGCGGTGCGGGCTTGTCGTCCAGGCCGCTGGCCGGCCTGCCTGCGTCGGTCTGCGGGACCGGCAGCGGCTCGAACACCTGTCCGTCCTGGGCGCGCGGCCCCCCCGGGGCGCGGTAGAACTCGAATTCGTCGCGCCTGCCGAGCCAGACCACGAGGAACAGCAGCAGCCCGGCCAGGAACGCCCCGCCAACCAGCCACCAGCCACGCCCGCGCGGCAGCCAGCGGCGGAGCCTGTCGAGGAAAGTGGGAGAGGCTTCGGTCATCGGCGCACCAGTCCTGGAATCCGCCCGATTCTGGCACAGCGCCCGCGAAGCGCGCGGCAACGCGGCAGGAAGGGCCGTTCCCGGGCGATAATGACAGGATACGTCCACCTGGGAAGTGTCCTTCATGCTCGATCCGGTCCTCCTGCGCCAGCATCTTGCCGACACCGCCGCCCGCCTGCGCGAGCTGCGCGGGTTCGAACTGCCCGTGGAGCAGTTGCAGTCGCTGGAGGCAGAGCGCAAGCAGATCCAGGTGCGCACCCAGGAGCTGCAGAACCTGCGCAACACCCGCAGCCGGGAGATCGGCCAGCTGATGGGCACCGCCGCGCGCCTGGAGAAGCAGGGCGACGCCGCCGGCGCCGCGAAGGCGCGCGAGGATGCCGAGCGGATGAAGGCCGAGGTGTCCGGCATCGGCGACGAGCTCAAGGCCAGCGAGGAGCGGCTGGACGCGATCCGCGCCGAGATCGAGGCCATCGCGCTGGGCGTGCCGAACCTGCCCGACGCTTCCGTGCCGGCCGGCGCCGACGAAAGCGGCAACGTCGAGCAGCACCGCTGGGGCACGCCGCGCGTGTTCGACTTCGAAGTGAAGGACCATGTCGAGCTGGGCGCGCGCCATGGCTGGCTGGACGCCGAGACCGCGGCCAGGCTGTCGGGCGCCCGCTTCACCATCCTGCGCGGCCAGCTGGCGCGCCTGCACCGCGCGCTGGCCCAGTTCATGCTCGACCTGCACACCGGCGAACACGGCTACGAGGAGACCAACGTGCCGCTGCTGGTCAATGCCGACACCCTGCGCGGCACCGGCCAGCTGCCGAAGTTCGAGGAGGACCTGTTCCGCACGCCGTTCGGCGACGATGCGCGCTACCTGATCCCCACGGCCGAGGTCCCGTTGACCAACATCGTGCGCGAATCGATCGTCGAGGCCGAGCGACTGCCGCTGCGCATGACCGCGCACTCGCTGTGCTTCCGCTCCGAGGCCGGCAGCGGCGGCCGCGACGTGCGTGGCATGATCCGCCAGCACCAGTTCGAGAAGGTCGAGCTGGTCTCGATCACCCGCCCCGGGGACAGCGACGCAGAACTCGAGCGCATGACCCGCTGCGCCGAGGCCGTGCTGGAGAAGCTCGGCCTGCCGTACCGCCGCGTGCTGCTGTGCTCGGGCGACATGGGCTTTTCCGCGCGCAAGACCTATGACCTCGAGGTCTGGCTGCCGTCGCAGAACACCTACCGCGAAATCTCCTCGTGCTCCAACTGCGGCGATTTCCAGGCCCGCCGCATGCTGGCGCGCTGGCGCAACCCGGAGACCGGCAAGCCGGAGCTGGTGCACACGCTCAACGGCTCCGGCGTCGCGGTCGGCCGTGCGCTGATCGCGGTGATGGAGAACTACCAGAACGCCGACGGCTCGATCACCGTGCCCGAGGTGCTGCGTCCGTACATGGGCGGTGCCGAACGCATCGCCTGAGCGGGCAGGGAAGCGGCTTTTCTCTCCACGCGTGTCTCTCTACGCGTGGAGCGGGGACGATCCGCTTGCGTGGCATTGCCGCGCGGACCGTCCGAACGCCGGCGCGCTGCGCCGGGCCGGATCCATCACTCCATCCCTCGTAGGCTCACTCCCTCCCCCCGCAAGCGGGGGGGAGGGCTTGCCTCTCCCTCCCCCGTTCACGGGGGAGGGCCGGGGTGGGGGGATGAAGTTCCGCAGCGCCTGGATCGCCCCCCTCCTGCGCCTCCCCCCGCAAGCGGGGGGAGGGGTGCCGCTACGCAATGGTCAGCGGCCGCGGTGCATCCACCCCGCGCGGCTTCAGGCCGCCTCGCGCAGCGGCTTGGGCAGCGAGCCCAGCGCCCGGGTGATGGACGCCTCGCGGTGTTCCGGCGACAGGCCGATGCCGTCCGCGCGCAGCACCTCGATGTCGGTGATGCCGAGGAAACGGAACATGAACCGCAGGTACGGTTCCACGAAGTCCGAGGGCTGGCCGTCGTGCAGGCCACCGGCAGCGGCCACGATGATCACGCGCTTGCCCCCGGCCAGGCCTTCGGGACCCTCGGCGGTGTAGCGGAAGGTCCGGCCCCGGACCGCGATCCGGTCGATCCACGCCTTCAGCGAGGAGGGGATGCCGAAGTTGTACATCGGTGCCCCGACGACCACGACGTCGGCGTCGAGGAACTGCTGCAGCACGGCCTCGTCCCGGGCACGTTCCAGATCGTCGGTGCCAGCGACGGTCCCGGAGTGGATGTGGCCGATCGGATCGCGCTCCAGGTCGCGGCTTTCGACCTGGAGGCTGGGCACACTGGCCTGCCAGCGTGCGATGATGGCGTCGGTCAGTTGCCGGGTGACCGAGTTGGTCCCCAGGATGCTGGAATCGATGCGAAGCAGTTTCATGACTGGGCTCCCGATGGGGTGAGGAGACGGGGCACAGCATGGATTGTTGCGAAACCGGAATAAAGCTGCTTAAATATCACTCATCGTTCCAGATACGGGGTGTTCCCGTGCAGGACCTCAACGACCTCTACTACTTCGCCATGGTCGTGGAGCACGGCGGTTTCGCCGCTGCCGAGCGTGCCCTGGGCATCCCGAAATCGCGCCTGAGCCGCCGGATCAGCCAGCTCGAGAACGACCTCGGCGTGCGCCTGCTGCAGCGTTCCACGCGCCGCTTCGCGGTGACCGACGTCGGCCAGAGCGTGTACCGCCATGCGCAGTCCATGCTGGCCGAGGCGGCCGCCGCCCGCGAGGTGGTGGACCGCCTGAGCGCCGAGCCGCGCGGCCTGGTCAAGGCCAGCGTGCCGGTGGGCCTGGCCCAGCAGCTGCTGCCGAAGATCCTGCCGGAGTTCCTGGCCAGGTACCCGCAGGTGCGCGTGCAGCTGCACGTCAGCAACCGCCGCGTGGACGTGATCAACGAGGGCTTCGACGTCGCCATCCGCGTGCGCTCGAAGCTCGACGACGACGGCAGCCTGGTGATGCGCAGCTTCGGCCAGATCCAGGAACTGCTGGTCGCGAGCCCGAAGTACCTCGACCGCGCCGGCCGGCCGAAGGTGCCGGAGGACCTGGAGTCCCACACCACGCTGAGCATGGGCGAGGACGAGGCCCGCCAGCGCTGGGAACTGCAGGGCCCCAACGGCGAGGTCCGCCGGGTGGAACTCAAGCCGCGCGTGGCCGGCTTCGACTTCACCATGCTGATGGCGCTGGTGAAGCAGGGACTGGGCATCACCATGCTGCCCGAGACCATGTGCGCCGACGCCGTGCGCAGCGGCGAGCTGGAGGTGGTGCTGCCCGACTGGCGCCTGCCGCAGGGCATCGCCCATGCCGTGTTCGCCTCGCGCCGCGGCCTGCTCCCGGCGGTGCGCGTCTTCATCGACTTCCTGGCCGAGAAGCTGCCGCCGCTGATCGAGGAGTCGAGCCTCAACTGCCGGCATTGCGGCAAGGACATCAAGGCGCCGGCCGACATCGCCGCCCATCGCGGACATGCCGGCGACGCCGCGCCCCGTGCCACAATGCGCTGACGCCGGCAACTGCATGCGGAGAGATGGCCGAGTGGTTTAAGGCAGCAGTCTTGAAAACTGCCGCAGGCGCAAGCCTGCCGTGGGTTCGAATCCCACTCTCTCCGCCACCTTCCTTCCACTGCTTCGGCTTGCCGGGCTGACGCGACAATCCCGCCCGGCGCCAGCCGTCCGCGCCGGACGCGAGGGATGGTTGCAACCGCAACGGACACGCGCGGCCTGCGGGGGACTTCGGTCCAGGCGCCCCGTGCGGCATGCGCGGTGCGAACACGTTCGCATCTTCCCGATCACATCCCTGAATGCGCATCGGCGGGTATTGATCGTGCCACCCGTTGCGCGTTCCACTTCACGGCCCGCGCGCGATAATCGTTGCCATGACGATCCGAGAAATCTCCCCGCGTGAAGCGAGCCAGCGCATGCGGCAGGGCGCGCTCCTGGTCGACGTGCGCGAGGACCACGAGCGCGAACTCGGCATGGCCGAGGGCGCGATCGGCGTCGCGCGCGCGGAGCTGGAGGAAGCGCCGCACCGCTTCCTGCCGGACCGCGACGCGGAGATCCTGCTGATCTGCCAGAGCGGCGGGCGTTCGCGCCTTGCCGCGGAGTGCCTGCAGCGGCTGGGCTACTCGCGGGTGGCGTCGGTGCGCGGCGGCTCGGCGATGTGGCTGGCGGAAGGGCTGCCGTTCACAAAACCCGAGCCGAACGTGGACCACGATTTCCACGAGCGCTACTCGCGCCACCTGCGCCTGCCCGAAATCGGCGCGAAGGGACAGCGCAGGCTGGAGGCGGCAACCGTCCTGCTGGTCGGCGCAGGCGGCCTCGGCTCGCCGGTGGCGTTCTACCTCGCCGCCGCGGGCATCGGCCAGTTGCGCATCGCCGACGACGACGCGGTGGACCGCAGCAACCTGCAGCGCCAGATCCTGCACGTGGACGCCGACGTGGGCATGCCCAAGGTCGAGTCGGCGGCGACGCGGCTGTCGGCGCTGAACCCGCGCGTCGAGGTCCAGCCGGTGGCCGAGCGCGTGACCTCGGAGAACATCGAGCGGCTGATGGCGGACGTGGACGTCGTGGTCGACGGCGGCGACAACTTCCCGGTGCGCTACCTGCTCAACGACGCCTGCGTGAAGCTGCACAAGCCGCTGGTGTACGGTGCCGTGCACCGGTTCGAAGGGCAGGTGGGCGTGTTCGACGCGGGCCGCCAGCGCGGCGTGGCGCCGTGCTACCGCTGCCTGTTCCCGGAGCCGCCGGCGCCGGAGGATGCGCCCAATTGCAGCGAGGTCGGCGTGCTCGGCGTGCTGCCGGGCGTGATCGGCATGCTGCAGGCGACCGAGGCGCTGAAGCTGCTGCTTGGCCTGGGCGACCCGCTGGTCGGCCGCGTCCTGCACTTCGATGCGCTGTCCATGCGCTTCCGCGAGACCCGGCTGCGCCCCGATCCCGACTGCCCGGTCTGCGCGTCGGGCAGGCCGTTCCCGGGCTACATCGACTACGCCGCGTTCTGCGCCGGCGGCTGAGCCGCGCCGTGTGCCGGGGCGGCGGTTGGGCTACAGTCGCCACCGGGCCCACAGCGGATGCGCTGCATGGCAAGGCGGTTCGCGATTGCACTGGCCATTGCACTGGCCCTGGCCGTCCTCCCGGCACTGGCGCCTCCGGCGCGTGCCGCCGATCCCTGTCCGCTGCTGCGCGCCGCGGCGGATGCGCCGGACGTGGCCACGCGGATCGCCGCGGCGGCCTGCGAGGAACACCAGCTCTGGTTCCGGCCGTTCATCGACGCCGACGGCCGCATCGCCGCCTCGCGCGTGCGCGAGGCCGAAAACGCGCTGCTGGCCAACGGCCAGCCCGCCTGGGCCCGCGTGCTCGACTACTGGCGCGGCAGCGGCCTGCTCGGCCGCACGCCGGCGGCGGGCATGTGCGAGGTGGTCGTGCCGGGTTCGGCGCCGGCCTCGTGCCGCGCCTTCGTGGTGGACACGCCGTGGTCGGCGGCGTTCGTCTCCTGGGTGATGCGGCGCGCGCAGGTGCCCGGGTATGACGGTTCGGGCAGCCACCTCGACTACGTGCGCCGCGCCTACCGCGACCCGTCCGGCAGCGCCTACCGCGTGCTGCACCCGCTGGCGGCCAGGCCTGCGCGCGGCGACCTGCTGTGCTACGTGCGGGTGCCGTCGCGCGTGTACGGCTTCGAAGGCGTGATGGCGCAGCTGGCCGGCGGCAACGGCGGCGGGCTGGCGATGCACTGCGACGTGGTGGTGGCCACGAACCCGGACGGCGACGGGCTGGCGTACCTCGTCGGTGGCAACGTGTTCGACGGGGTCACCATGCGCCTGTTGCGGCTCGATGCCACGGGCCGCTTCGCCGGCCTGCCGCTGCGCGGGCAGGACAGCCCGGAATGCACGCCCGACACCCCGGCCGGCTGCAACGCCAACCGCCAGGACTGGGCGGTGCTGCTGCAGCTGCGTCCGCAGCAGGAACTGGCCTCGCTGGCGCCGCCGCCGGCGTGGTGGCCGCCGGCCCCGACCGCGCCACCGCGGCCGCAGGGCTGCTGCGTGCTGTGTGTGGTCGGCTCCGGCGTGCCGCGCTGTCCCCGGGAGCAGCCGCCCGCGGCCCCGGAACCGCCGGCCGACGGTGGTCAGTGACCGCGGCGCGCGGCCTCGAAGGCCGCCAGCTGCTCGGGCGTGGCTTCCTTCTGGTGCTTCGCCTTCCACCCGGCGAAGGGCTCGCCGTAGATCCGCTCGCGGGCCTCGTCCTTCGACAGCTCGATGCCGCGTTCGGCCGCCGCCTCGCGGTACCAGTCGGCCAGGCAGTTGCGGCAGAAGCCGGCGAGGATCATCAGGTCGATGTTCTGCACGTCCGGGCGTTCCTCGACCAGGTGCCGGCGCAGGCGGCGGAACACCGCGGCCTCGATGTGCAGCAGGTCGGACTCGGACAGGGACATGGCAAGGCACCTCCGGATGCGGGGGAGGGCCATGATACGGGCGGCGGCGTGAGACAATATCCGGCCCGCCTTCGCCTCCCTCCGCACCGATGACCGCACGGATCCTCGACGGCAAGCGCATTGCCGATGCCCTGCTGGACCAGCTCCGCCTGCGCGTGGACGCGCGCGTGGCCGCAGGCCTGCCACGGCCGGGCCTGGCCGTGGTGCTGGTGGGCAACGACCCGGCCTCGCAGGCCTACGTCCGCAACAAGCGCCGCGCGGCGGAGAAGGTGGGCATCCGCTCCTTCGACTTCGACCTGCCCGCGGGCACCACCGAGGCCGAGCTGCTCGACCTGATCGACCGGCTCAACGCCGATCCCGAGGTCCACGGCATCCTGGTGCAACTGCCGCTGCCGGGCATCCCGGACGCCAGCCGGCTGATCCACCGCATCGACCCGCGCAAGGACGTGGACGGCTTCCACCCGGAGAACGTCGGCCACCTCGCGCTGCGCCAGTTCGGGCTGCGGCCGTGCACCCCGCGCGGCATCACCACGCTGCTGGCTTACACCGACCAGCCGGTGCGCGGGCGCAGCGCCACCATCGTCGGCGTCAGCAACCACGTCGGCCGGCCGATGGCGCTGGAGCTGCTGATCGCCGGCTGCACGGTGACCTGCTGCCACCGCTTCACCCCGCGCGAGGTGCTGCAGCGGCACGTGGGCGAGGCCGACATCCTGGTGGTGGCGGTCGGCAAGCCGGGCCTGATCCCCGGCGAATGGGTCAAGCCGGGCGCGGTCGTCATCGACGTGGGCATCAACCGGCTGGAGGACGGCCGCCTGACCGGCGACGTGCAGTTCGAGAAGGCCGCCGAGCGCGCCAGCTGGATCACCCCGGTGCCGGGCGGGGTGGGGCCGATGACCGTGGCCACCCTGATGCAGAACACCATCGAGGCCGCCGAGGCGGCCGAGCGGCGGGGCTGAACCCGCCCGGCCCGGAGTTCCCGCCGCCCCCCTCCTGCACCTCCCCCCGCAAGCGGGGGGAGGAACACGGCCCACTCCCCCCACGGGCGGGGTGGGGCAGGTGGCCTGCTCCTCCGCAGGCGGGGACGCTTTTTTCTCCCTCCCCCGCGTGCGGGGGAGGGTTGGGGTGGGGGGTGAAACGCCGGCAGCATATGGACTGCCGCTCCTGCGCCTGCCTCTGCAAGCGGGGAAGGCGTCCCGGTGCTGACGGGCAAAGGGGACCTGCCTGTGCCTTGTGCGCACGGCCCCCGCGCACCCGGGATGGCCCGTCCCCGGGTACAATTACGTGCTTCCCCACCTCACCGGGACCGCCGATGCTCCGCATCCAGGGTGAAGCACTGACCTACGACGACGTCTCGCTCGTCCCCGCGCATTCCACCGTCCTGCCCAAGGACGTCTCCCTCGCCACCAACCTCACCCGCTCGCTGCGCCTGAACCTGCCGATCGTCTCGGCGGCGATGGACACCGTGACCGAGGCGCGGCTGGCCATCGCCATGGCCCAGCTCGGCGGCATCGGCATCATCCACAAGAACATGAGCGCCGAGCGCCAGGCCGACGAAGTCCGCCAGGTGAAGAACTTCGAGGCCGGCGTGATCCGCGAGCCGTTCACCGTCAGCCCGACGACCACGATCGGCGAGGTGCTCCGGCTCACCCGCGAGCGCCGGATCTCGGGCGTGCCGGTGGTGGAGGACGGCAAGCTCGTCGGCATCGTCACCGGGCGCGACATGCGCTTCGAGAAGAAGCTCGACGACCCGGTGAAGAACATCATGACCCGCAAGGAAAAGCTGGTCACGGTGAAGGAGGGCGCCAGCGACGAGGAAGTCATCAACCTGTTCCACAGGCACCGCATCGAGAAGGTGCTCGTGGTCAACGACGACTTCGAGCTGCGCGGCCTGATCACGGTCAAGGACATCCAGAAGAAGTCCGACAACCCCAATGCCGCCTATGACGGCGACGGCCAGCTCCTGGTCGGCGCCGCGGTCGGCGTGGGTGGCGACACCGAGCGCCGCGTCGAGCTGCTGGTCGAGGCCGGCGTGGACGTGATCGTGGTGGACACCGCGCACGGCCACTCGCAGGGCGTGATCGAGCGCGTGGCCTGGGTGAAGAAGCGTTTCCCGAAGGTGCAGGTGATCGGCGGCAACATCGTCACCGGCGACGCCGCGCTGGCGCTGATGGACGCCGGCGCCGACGCGGTGAAGGTGGGCGTGGGCCCCGGCTCGATCTGCACCACCCGCATCGTCGCCGGCGTGGGCGTGCCGCAGGTCACCGCCATCGACATGGTGGCCAGCGCACTGCAGGACCGCATCCCGCTGATCGCCGACGGCGGCATCCGCTACTCCGGCGACATCGGCAAGGCCATCGCCGCCGGCGCGTCCGCGGTGATGATCGGCGGCCTGTTCGCGGGTACCGAGGAAAGCCCGGGCGAGATCGAGCTGTTCCAGGGCCGCAGCTACAAGAGCTACCGCGGCATGGGCTCGCTCGGCGCGATGGAGAAGGGGTCCAAGGACCGCTACTTCCAGGATGCCAGCGACGCCGACAAGCTCGTGCCCGAGGGCATCGAGGGCCGCGTGCCATACCGTGGCCCGCTGGCGAACGTGGTCCACCAGCTGGCCGGTGGCCTGCGCGCGACCATGGGCTACGTCGGCTGCGCCACGATCGAGGAAATGCGCAGGAAGCCGCAGTTCGTGAAGATCACCGGCGCCGGCCAGCGCGAGAGCCACGTGCACGACGTGCAGATCACCAAGGAACCGCCGAACTACCGGCTCGGATGAGCGTCCCGCGTGGCGGCGTCCCGGCCGGGGCGCCGCACCCGGCGCGCACCCGGCCACGGACGGCGACCAGCCCCCAGAACCCGACAGGAACGCCGAGCGGCGGCTGCCGATGACCGACATCCACAGCGACAAGATCCTCATCCTCGACTTCGGCGCGCAGTACACCCAGCTGATCGCCCGCCGCATCCGCGAGATCGGCGTGTACTGCGAGATCTGGGCCTGGGACCACGACCCGGCGGAGATCGCCGCCTTCGGCGCGAAGGGCATCATCCTCTCCGGTGGCCCCGAATCCACCACGGTCGAAGGCTCGCCGCGCGCGCCGCGCGAGGTGTTCGACGCCGGCGTGCCGGTGCTCGGCATCTGCTACGGCATGCAGACCATGGCCGTGCAGCTGGGCGGCGCCACCGAGGCCGCCGACCAGCGCGAGTTCGGCCACGCCGAGGTGGAAGTGGTCAGGGCCGACGCGCTGTTCGCCGGGCTCACCGACCACCCGGGCGCGCACCGGCTCGACGTGTGGATGAGCCACGGCGACCACGTCTCGCGGGTACCGCCGGGTTTCGCCGTCACCGCCATCACCGAGCGCATCCCGGTCGCCGCCATGGCGAACGCGGAGAAGCGCTGGTACGGCGTGCAGTTCCACCCCGAGGTCACGCACACGAAGCAGGGCACGCAGCTGCTGCGCCGCTTCGTGGTGGACATCTGCGGCTGCCGCACGCTGTGGACCGCGGCCAACATCATCGAGGACCAGATCGCGCGCGTGCGCGAGCAGGTCGGCAGCGACGAGGTCATCCTCGGCCTGTCCGGCGGCGTGGATTCCTCGGTGGTGGCCGCGCTGCTGCACCGTGCGATCGGCGACCAGCTCACCTGCGTGTTCGTCGACACCGGCCTGTT
>CALLKI010000109.1 GCA_938008415.1 uncultured Luteimonas sp.
CGTCCAGGATGCCGGAGCCGATGGGCTGGCTCGCCGGCGGGGCCACCGCGAACGGACGCGCCGGGATGGGATCAGCGCACGGACGCCCGGGTGTTGCACCGGACCATGCCGGAAGCGGGAGGAAACGGCCGGAATCGTGTCGAGTGGGGACGAAGCCGGAATCAGCCGAGCCAACTGCGCGCGTTGCGGAACATGCGCAGCCACGGCGAATCAGCGGGCCACTCGCGCGGCGCCCAGCTGAAATTGACCGTGCGCAGGGTACGTTCCGGGTGCGGCATCAGGATGGTCGCGCGTCCGTCGGCGCTGGTCAGGCCCGCGATCGCGTCGGTGGAACCGTTCGGGTTGGCGGGATAGCGCGTCGCGATGCGGCCGTCGCCCTCGACGTAGCGAAGCGCGACCTTCGCCTGCGCCGCATCCGCGGCATCGGCGAACTCGGCGCGGCCCTCGCCGTGCGCGACCGCCACCGGCAGGCGCGAGCCCTGCATGCCGGCGAAGAACAGCGACGGCGAATCCTCCACCAGCAGCAGTCCGAGGCGTGCCTCGAACTGTTCGCTGCGGTTGCGCAGGAACCGGGGCCAGTGGCCGGCGCCCGGGATGATGTCCTTCAGCTGCGACAGCATCTGGCAGCCGTTGCAGACGCCCAGCGAGAACGTGTCCCCGCGCGCGAAGAAGGCCGCGAACATCTCGCGCAGCACGGGGCGCTCGAGGATCGAGGTGGCCCAGCCGCGGCCGGCGCCGAGCACGTCGCCATAGCTGAAGCCGCCGCAGGCGACGATGCCGGCAAAGCCGTCGAGCGTGGCCCGACCGGCGACCAGGTCGCTCATGTGCACGTCCACCGCCTCGAAGCCGGCGCGGTCGAAGGCGGCGGCCATCTCGACCTGGCCATTGACGCCCTGCTCGCGCAGGATCGCGACGCGTGGCCGCGCGCCGGTGTTGATGTACGGCAGGGCCACGTCCCCGGCCGGGTCGAAGGTCAGCACCGGGCGCACGCCCGGGGCGGCGAAGTCGCGCGCGGACTCGCGTTCCTCGTCGGCGCACTCGGGGTTGTCGCGCAGGCGCTGCATCGCGTGGGTCACCGACCACCACGCGTCGAACAGTTCCTGCCATCTCCACTCGGCCAGCACCTCGCCAGCGCGCAGCACGCGGATGTCGGCGCCCGTGGTCGGGCGCGCGATGCGCTGGGCGCACTCGATCAGGCCGTGGCGGGCGACCAGGTCGGCGAATTCCGCGCGGTCCTCGCTGGCGATCTGCACCACCGCGCCGAGTTCCTCCGAGAACAGCGTGCGCATCACGTCCTCGATGCGGTCCTCTCCCCAGCCATCGAGGTCGATGTCGAGGCCACGGTGCGAGCAGAATGCCATCTCGCACAGGGTCGCGAAGGTGCCGCCGTCGGAACGGTCGTGGTAGGCGCGCAGCAGCCCGGCCTCGCGCGCGTCGCGGACCAGTTCGAAGAACGCGCGCAGCCGCGCCGGGTCATCGAGGTCGGGGCACGGGCCGCCGAACGCGTCGTAGCACTGGGCGAGGATCGAGCCGCCCAGGCGCTGCTTGCCGGCGCCCAGGCCGATCAGCCACAGCTCACTGTCGAGGTCCGGTTCGAGCAGCGGCGTGAGCTGGCCACGCACGTCGCGCACCGGCGCGAACGCGCTGACCACCAGCGACACCGGTGACACGCTCTTGTGCGCGCCGTCGCCGTCGCGCCACTGCGCCTGCATCGAGAGCGAGTCCTTGCCGACCGGGATCGCCAGGTCGAGCTGCGGGCACAGCTCCATGCCGACGGCCTTCACCGCGTCGAACAGCTTCGCGTCCTCGCCCTCGTGGCCGGCCGCGGCCATCCAGTTCGCCGACAGCTTGATCCGCTCCAGTGCCTCCACCGGGGCCGCGCACAGGTTGGTGATCGCCTCGCCCACGGCCATGCGCGCGGCCGCGGCGGCGTCGATCAGCGCCAACGGCGTGCGCTCGCCGATCGCCATCGCCTCCCCGGCGAATCCGTCGAAGCCCGAGAGCGTGATCGCGCAGTCGGCCACCGGCAGCTGCCAGGGGCCGACCATCTGGTCGCGCACGCTCAGGCCGCCGACGGTGCGGTCGCCGATGGTCACCAGGAAGCTCTTGGCGGCGACGGTCGGGTGCGAGAGCACGCGCAGTCCCGCCTCGCGCAGGTCCATGCCCGCGGTGTTGAGCGGGCGCCAGCGCACCGGCGCCGGGCGCTGCGCGTCGCGATGCATCCTCGGCGGCTTGCCGAACAGCACGTCCATCGGCAGGTCGATGGCCGCGTCGGCGGGGATGTGGTCCGGGGTGGCGCCGTAACCGACCACCAGGCGCTGCTCGGCGGTGGCGTAACCGACCACCGCGAACGGGCAGCGCTCGCGCTCGCACAGCGCCGCGAACTCGGCGATGCGGCCGGCCGGAATGCCGAGCACGTAGCGCTCCTGCGCCTCGTTGCACCACAGTTGCATCGGCGACAGCGATGGATCGTCGCTGGGCACGCGGTCGAGGTCGATCACGCCGCCAACGCCCGAGTCGTGCAGCAGTTCCGGGATCGCGTTGGACAGGCCGCCCGCGCCGACGTCGTGGATCGAGAGGATGGGGTTCTCCCCGCCCAGCGCCACGCAGCGGTCGATGACCTCCTGGCAGCGGCGCTGCATCTCCGGGTTGTCGCGCTGCACCGAGGCGAAATCCAGTTCCTCGGCGCTGTCGCCGGACGCGACCGAGCTGGCGGCACCGCCGCCGAGCCCGATCAGCATCGCCGGGCCGCCGAGCACCACCACCGCATCGCCCGGCGAGAGTTTCTTCTTCCGCACCTGCACGCGGTCGATGGCGCCGAGTCCGCCGGCCAGCATGATCGGCTTGTCGTAGGCACGCACCGGGCCGCCGTCCTGCCGCAGTTCGAAGCTGCGGAAGTAGCCGAGCAGGTTCGGGCGCCCGAACTCGTTGTTGAACGCGGCCGCGCCGATCGGACCGTCGAGCATGATCTCCAGCGCCGGCGCCATGCGCGGGTTGAGCGGGCGCGGCGCCTCCCACGGCTGTGGCAGCGCCGGGATGCGCAGGTGCGAGACGCTGAAACCACACAGGCCGGCCTTGGGCCTGCCACCACGGCCGGTCGCGCCCTCGTCGCGGATCTCGCCGCCGGCGCCGGTGCTGGCGCCCGGAAACGGCGAGATCGCGGTCGGATGGTTGTGGGTCTCGACCTTGATGCAGAACGCACTGTCCAGCACCGGCCCGGCGCGGTAGACGCCGGTGGCCGGGTCCGGGCGGAACCTGCTCGCCGGGTAGCCTTCCACCACCGCGGCGTTGTCGCTGTAGGCCGAGATCGTGTGCTGCGGCGTGTGCGCGTGGGTGTTGCGGATCATGCGGAACAGCGAATGCGGCTGTTCCTCGCCGTCCAGCGTCCACGTCGCGTTGAAGATCTTGTGCCGGCAGTGCTCGGAATTGGCCTGCGCGAACATCATCAGCTCGACGTCCGACGGGTCGCGCCCCAGTTCCGCGTAGCGCTCGCGCAGGTACTCGATCTCGTCCTCCGCCAGCGCCAGGCCCAGACGCGCGTTGGCCGCCTCCAGCGCCGCCAATGGGATCCGCTCGAGCGCGCCACGCGCGGGCACCGCGAACAGCCCGGCCGCCTCCGCATGGGAGGCCAGCAGCGACTGGGTCATCGGATCGTGCAGCAGCTTCGCCAGTGCCGCCTGCAGCGCCGGATCGTCCGGCCACCCGGCCAGGTCCACGCGCATGCCACGCTCGGCGCGGCGCACCGGCAGCCCCGCACCGCGCAGGATCTCGGTGGCCTTGCTCGCCCAGGGCGAGATCGTCCCGAGCCGCGGCGAGACGTAGCGCGACACCGCGCCGCCGGGAACCGGCTCGAGCGTCTCGCCGGCCTGCAGGATCCGGCACAGCGCCGCCATGTCGGGGGTCTGCCCGGGGAGGATTTCGACCCAGTAGACGTGACGGGTCTGCAGCACGCGCACGCCGGGGCAGATGGCCTCCAGGCGTGCTTCCAGGCGTTCGCGCCGGAACGGCGACAGGGCCTGCTGGCCCTCGAGGACGATCATGTCCGGGGGATCATCGGGAGCGGGGCCGCTATTGTAGCCTCCCGCGCTGGCAGGACCTCAGCGGCTGCCCGCGGCGGACGCGTCCGCCTGCTCCAGCTTGCGCAGCCTTTCCAGCAGATCCCGGGGCGCCAGGTAGCCGGAGATGATCCCGCCGCCCTCGGTCACGATCAGCGGCGTGCCGGTCAGGCCGATGCGCTGGCCGATGTCGTAGTGGATGGCCACCGGGTTGGTGCAGTTCTTCCGTGGGACGGGTTTGCCGTTCTTGGCGTCGGTCAGGGCCTTGCGGCGGTCGCTCGCGCACCAGACGGACACCATCGTGCGGTAATCCTCGCTACCCAGCCCCATGCGCGGGAACGCCACGTACTCGACGGCGATGCCAAGCCGGTTGTATTCGGCGATCTGGCTGTGCAGGCGGCGGCAGAAGCCGCACTCGACGTCGGTGAAGACCGTCACACGGTACTTCGGGTTGGCCGGGGCGAACACGATGCGGTCGCCCCTGGGGATCTGCGCCAGAAGCGCCCTGCGCACCGCGGCCACCGACGGCTCGCTCAGGTCCTTCCTGCCGTCCGCGTCATACAGCGGCCCCGGCAGGATGTAGCGGCCGTCCGCGCTGACGTAGAGCGCCTGGCCGTGCACGATCACCTCGGTGAAGCCCGGCAGGGGCGCGGGGGCGATGCGCTCGATCCGGATGTCCCTGTCGAGCGATTCGACGGCCTGGCGGGCACGGTCCTCGGGCGTGCCGGGCCGGGTCTCGACCCGTGGCGCCGGCCCGGCGGCGGGCCCGGTGGCATCGCCCTTCGCGGGCTGGGACGGCTGCTGCGCGCAGGCGGAAAGGCTGAAGGCTCCGAGGACAACGAGGGATACCAGTCGTTTCATCTGTGTGGACCGGGCGGACATCGGGTCATTGTCGCATGCGGCGGGCGGCGCCGGCCCGGAACCCCGCCCGACGCAGCCCCCGGCGTTCAGCCCCCGCTGCGGCCCGCTTGCGCCCCCACCCACCCCTTGGCTTTTCCCCCGCCCGCGGGGAGGCCGGCTCGATATCCTCGAGGCAGAGGCAGGGGATGCCACTTTTCCCCCGCCCGCGGGGAGGCCGGGGGCTGGAGTTCCGCAATGGGCCGGCTGGCGTCACGCCGATGTACTGCTTGCCAGGCACGACGGTATCCGCCGCGCGGGTTACCTCCAACGCGGATTCGCCCCCACCCCTACCCTCCGCCGCAAGCGGGGGAGGGAGTCCGGCCCCGCGCAGCGCGCGCGGCATTCGGCGGGCACGCGCGGCAATGCCGCGCAGGCGTGCCCGCCTCATCCCCTCGGATGGTGCTTGGCGTGGAGCTGGCGGAGGTGCTCCCGGGCGACGCTGGTATAGATCTGGGTGGTGGACAGGGAACTGTGGCCCAGCAGCATCTGCAGCGCGCGCAGGTCCGCGCCGTGGTTGAGCAGGTGGGTGGCGAAGCTGTGGCGCAGTCCGTGCGGACTGACCCGCGCCGGGTCGATGCCCGCCGCCGCCGCATGGCGCTTGACCGCGGCCCAGAACTGCTGGCGGCTGGGCGCCCCGCCCGAGGCCGTGACGAACAGGTGCGGCACCACGCGGCGGCCGACCAGCGCCGGGCGCGCCTCGGCCAGGTAGCGCTCCAGCCAGTGCCGCGCCTCCTCCCCCAGCGGCACCAGCCGTTCCTTGCCGCCCTTGCCGGTCACCCGCAACACGCCCTGGCGCAGGTTGAGCGCGGTCGCCGGCAACCCGACCAGCTCGCTGACCCGCAGGCCGCAGGCGTACATCAGCTCGAGCATGGCCCGGTCGCGCAGGCCCTCGGGCGTGCCGGTGTCCGGCGCCGCCAGCAACGCCTCGACCTGGCGCTCGCCCAGGGCCTTCGGCAGCGGCCGCGGCAGCTTCGGCGGCTCGAGCAGCGCGGCCGGATCGTCCGCGCGCGCGCCCGTGCGCGCCATCCAGGCGTAGAAGGCGCGCAACGCCGAGAGCAGGCGCGAGTTGCTGCGCGGCGAGTAGCCGTGCTGCGCGCGCCACTTCAGGTAGTCGTAGAGGTCGGGAAGGGCGGCGCGGGCAAGCCCCTCGTCGCGGTCAAGCCAGCGCGCCAGTCCCTGCAGGTCGCGGCGGTAGCTCTCGAGCGAGGCGCGCGCCAGGCCGTGCTCGGCCCACTGCGCGTCGAGGAAGCGCTCGATCCAGCGCGCATCGCCGTCGCGCAACGGCGGCAGGCGGCTGGCGAGCTCGCGGCGTCCGGCGGGCGTCATCGTCGTCACCCCCACAGCTTAGCGGACGGCGGCGGCGGTTATCCTTGGGCGATGGAAAACGCCACCTCCCGGCCGCCGTCCGCCTGGATCGGCCGCCGTCTGCTGTCCCTGCTCTACGACCTGTTCGCCGCGGTCCCGCTGTGGATGTTGACCGCGATCCCGTTCGTGCTCCTGGACGTGGCGATCAGCGGCGACGTGCGCCACAACATCGGCCCCTTCAGTGCGATGCAGTGGCTGCTGTGGCTCGCATGCTGGTGCGTCACCGGCGTGTACGCCACCTGGAGCTGGCGGCGTGGCGGGCAGACCCTGGGCATGCGCCCGTGGCGGCTGAAGGTGGTCGGTGCGGATGGCGCCCCGGCACCACTGCAGGCGCTGTGGCGGCGCTATGCCGTCGGCACCCTGTCGCTGCTGGCCGCCGGCATCGGCTTCTGGTGGGCCTGGTTCGACCGGGACCGGCTGGCCCTGCACGACCGCCTCAGCGGCACGCGCGTGGTGCGGCTGCCCAAGCCGTCCAGGCGCTGACCGTTGCCGGCGCCGGCAATACCACGACGCAGGCCATCTCCCCCACCCCGACCCTCCCCCGCACGCGGGGGAGGGAGATTCACGCCTTCCCCCGCCCCGCGAAGCACGCCGGACGTCCGGAGCGCCTGCGCGGCGGTGCCGCGCAGGCAGGCCCCCTCACCCACTCCGCTTGCGGAAGAGGTACCAGGACACCGCCAGCATCAGCGACGGCGGCACGAGGTAGGCCAGGCGGTAATCGAACCTGTAGACCGCGGCGAGCTTGACCACCTGGTTCTGCAGCAGCCAGAAGCCAAGCGCGAAGACCACGCCGATGAACAGGCGCTTGCCGAGACCGCCGCTGCGCAGGCTGCCGAACGCGAACGGGATCGCGGCCAGGCACAGCGCCAGTACGTTGACCGGGTAGAACCAGCGGCCCCAGTAGTGTTCCTCGAACTCGCTGGCGTCGAGCTGGTTGCGGCGCCGGTATTCGATGCCGGCCTTCAGGTCGGCCGCGGACATGTAGCGTGGCCGCCAGATGTTGCCGGCGCTGGCCGCGAGCGCGGCGGTGTCCAGGTTCGAGGCCCAGTGCTCCTCGTCCACGTCGGTCCGGCTGACCGCGCGCTCCTCGAACCAGGTGCGCTTCACGTCGCGCAGCAGCCAGCCGCCTCCGCGGTGCTCGGCCGTACGCGCGTGCGCGATGGATTGCAGCCGTCCGTTCCCGTCGAACTCGAACAGGCGCACGTCGTCCAGCTCGAGCCAGCTCCCGTTTTCGTCCTTGTGTTCGCGGCCACCCTGGGCGTTGAGGAAGACATCGCCCTCGCGCGCCCACAGGCCGGAATACTGCGCCACGATCATGTCCTTCGAGCGCGCCGCCGTCTTCATCAGGTCCGCGCTGCGCTGGGCCCAAGGCGCCAGGGTCTCGGCGTTGACCATCATCAGCATGGTGATCAGCGCCAGCGGCACCGCCACCGACACGCTCAGCCGCTTGCGCGAGATGCCCAGCGCGCGCAGCGCGGTCAGCTCCGAGGTCGCGGCCAGCTGGCCGAGCCCCAGCAGTGAGCCGATCACCGCCGAGGTCGGGAACATCATGTAGGCGCGGCGCGGGATGGTGTGCGCGATGTAGGTCAGCGCGGAGAAGAAGCCGTAGTCGCCCTTGCCGGTGTCGCCCAGCTCGTCGACCAGCGCAAGCATCAGGTCAAGCCCGACCAGCACCGACCAGGTCAGCAGCACCGTGCCGACGACGACGCGCGAGGTGTACAGGTCGTGGATCTTCGGGAACGGCACCATGTGCTTACCCCGCCCTGCGCGGGCGCCGGATCCGCCCGTCGCCGAAGTACATCCACGTCGCCAATGCCAGCAGCGGCAGCACCAGCCACCACAGCCCGAACGCGACCGGGATCCGGCCGTCGGCGATCCAGTCGGTGCCCAGCATCATCAGGTTCATGCCGAACAGGTAGGCCAGGAAGCCGATCACGATCCGGCCCGAGCGACCCTGCCGCGGCGGGCTGCGCGCCAGCGGCACCGCCAGCAGCGCGAAGCCCAGCGCCAGCAGCGGGGGCGCGATGCGGTAGTGGATCTGCGCCCTGGCCTCCGGCCGCGGATCGCCCAGCAGCGCCAGCGTGGACAGGCGCTCGGGGGCGTCGTCGGCATAGGTCTTCTGGGCGTCGGGCAGGCGCACCTCGTTGACGCGGTAGCGCATCATGCGGAAATCGAGGCCGCCATCGGCCGGGCCTTCCACCCGGAATCCGTTCTCCAGGGTCAGGTAGCGCTGCGTGCCCTGCAGTTGCAGCGAGCCGTTGAGCGCGGTGGTGATGTCCATGCGCCCGTCCTTGAGCCGGTAGATGAAGACCCGCCCCATCTCCCGGCCATCGCCGGACATGGCGTTGACGTACACCACGCCCCCACCGCCGGGCAGCTCGGTGAAGCGCCCGGCCTCCAGGCCGGAGACCAGCAGGCTGCGGTTCCCGGCCTCGATCAGCCGCAGCGAGTAGTCCCGCGCCCACGGGCCCAGCCACAGCGAGCAGGCCCCGACCACCAGCACGAACGGCAGCACCAGCATCATCAGCGGGCGCAGCAGGCGCCCCGGCCCCACCCCGATCGAAGTCAGCACGGGCATCTCGCTGTCGCGGTGCAGCCGGCCCATGGCCAGCAGCAGGCCCAGCATCAGCCCGAGCGGCAGGATCAGCGGCAGGTAGCGCAGCATCTGCAGGCCGAACTGGGCCAGCATCAGCCCCGCCGGGATCCGGCCCGCGGCGATGTCGCTGAGCACCTTGGTGAACACCCCGCCCAGGCAGACGATCATCAGCACCACCAGCGCCGCGAACGTGGCCTCGGCGAACTCCCGGAACAGGTAGCGGTCCAGCTTCGGCATCGGGCGGGGTTGCTTTAGACTTGAGGATTCGGCCAGCGGTGGCTGCATGCCGCCGCGGCGGGCTCCCGGCACAGGCAGGGGACCGCCAGGCGGCCCGGCATTGTACGTAACAACCCCTGGAATCTGATCGATGACCCTCGAATTCACCCTGAACCGCGACGCCCCCGCGGCCGCGCAGGCCGACTGCATCATCGTCGGCGCCTTCGCCGACGGCACGCTGTCGCCCGCCGCGAAGGCCATCGACGAGGCCTCCGGCGGCCGGATCTCGGCCTTGGCCGCGCGCGGCGACGTGTCCGGCAAGACCGGCCGGACCACCCTGCTCCACGACCTGCCCGGCGTGAAGGCGCCTCGCGTACTGGTCGTCGGCCTGGGTGAACCGGGCAAGTTCGGGGTGCCGCAGTACCTCAAGGCGGTGGCCGACGCCGTGCGCGCCCTGCGCACCGGCCCGGTCGCCGGCGCGCTGCTGACCCTGCCCGAGCTCCAGGTCCCGGGCCGCGACGCCGCCTGGAACATCCGCCAGGCCGTGATCGCGGCCGACCACGCCGCCTACCGCTACACCGCCACCCTGGGCGCCAACAACGGCAAGCGCAAGGAGACCGGCCTGTCCGCGCTCGCCATCTCCGGGGACGACGCCTCCGCGCTGGCGCAGGGCCAGGCGATCGCAGCGGGCGTGAAGTTCGCCCGCGAGCTGGGCAACCTGCCGCCGAACATCTGCACCCCGGCCTACGTCGCCGAGCAGGCGCAGGCGTTCGCCGCGCGCTTCGACAGGGCCGAGGCCGAAGTCCTCGACGAAAAGCAGATGGAAGCGCTGGGCATGGGCGCGCTGCTTGCGGTGGCGCGCGGCTCGGCCAACCGTCCGCGGCTGGTGGTGCTGAAATGGAACAACGGCGGCGACAGCCGCCCCTACGTGCTGGTCGGCAAGGGCATCACCTTCGACACCGGCGGCGTCAACCTCAAGACGCAGGGCGGCATCGAGGAGATGAAGTACGACATGTGCGGCGCCGCCGCGGTGATGGGCACCTTCGTCGCAGCGGTCGGCCTGCAACTGCCGATCAACCTCGTGGCCGTGGTACCGGCGGTCGAGAACGCCATCGACGGCAACGCCTACCGCCCCTCCGACATCGTCACCAGCATGTCGGGCAAGACCATCGAGGTCGGCAACACCGACGCCGAGGGCCGCCTGATCCTGTGCGACGCGCTGACCTACGCGCAGCGCTTCAACCCGCAGGCGCTCGTGGACGTGGCCACCCTCACCGGCGCCTGCATGGTCGCCCTGGGCCGCTTCGCCTCCGGCCTGATGAGCAGGCACGACGACCTGGCCGACGAGCTGCTGGCCGCGGGCGAGCACGTGTTCGACCGCGCCTGGCGCCTGCCGCTGTGGGACGAGTACCAGACCCTGCTCGATTCCAACTTCGCCGACGTCTACAACATCGGCGGCCGCTGGGCCGGCGCGATCACCGCGGGCTGCTTCCTGGCGCGCTTCACCGAGGGCCAGCGCTGGGCGCACCTGGACATCGCCGGCACCGCCAACACCGACGGCAAGATGGGCATGGCCACCGGCCGCCCGGTCGGCCTGCTGGCGCAGTGGCTGTTCGACCGGGCCGGGGCCGCGGGCGCGTGACCACGGGCACCGGGCAAGCGCAGGATCATGCCCCGCGGGCCGGCGCCACCCGGTCCGCGTCCCGGCCCGCACACGTCCGCTGACCCGCCGCCATGCCCAGAGCCGACTTCTACCTGATCGCCAGGCCCCGCTTCCGCGAACGGCCGCTGCGCCTGGTCTGCGAGCTGGTGCGCAAGGCCTACGAGGCCGGCCTCTGGACCCTGGTGCTGGCCCGCGACACCGCCCAGGCCGAGGAACTGGACGACCTGCTCTGGGACATGGGCGACGACGTCTACATCCCGCACCAGATCGCCGGCATCGACGACGAGGACGAGATGACGCCGGTGCTGATCGCCGACCCGCAGACCGACGTTCCCATGCGCCCGCTGGTGATCAACCTGCGTGACGGCCCCGTCACCGGCAGCTTCGAGCGAGTGCTCGAGGTGGTGCCCGCGGAGGAATCCGCGCGCGGCCCGCTGCGCGAGCGCTGGAAGCATTACAAGGCGCTCGGCTACGAGCTGAACAAGTACGACATGTAGGCGCGGCCGCCGCGCCGGAACCATGGCTATCCCGCAGCATCCGACCATGACCGACCAACTCGCCCCGACCTACGAACCCGGTACCTTCGAGACGCGCCTCTACGACGAGTGGGAGGCGAAGGGCGTCTTCGAGCCGCGCGGCGACGGCCCGGCCTACACCATCCTGCTGCCGCCGCCCAACGTCACCGGCACCCTGCACATGGGCCACGCGTTCCAGCACACCCTGCAGGACGCGCTGGTCCGCTACCACCGCATGCGCGGCTACCGCGCGCTGTGGCAGATGGGCACCGACCACGCCGGCATCGCCACCGAGATGGTGGTCAGCCGCAACCTGGCGCTGGAAGGCAAGGGCGAGACCCGTGACTCGCTGGGCCGCGCGAAGTTCATCGAGAAGGTCTGGGAGTGGAAGCACCAGTCCGGCGGCACCATCGAGCGGCAGATGCGTCGGCTGGGCGCCTCGGGGGACTGGTCGCGCAGCGTCTTCACCATGGACCCGATGCCGTCCAGGGCGGTGGTCGAGGCCTTCGTGCGCCTGTACGACATGGGGCTGATCTACCGCGGCAAGCGGCTGGTCAACTGGGACCCGGTGCTGAAGACCGCAGTCTCCGACCTCGAGGTGGTGAACCAGGAGGAGGACGGCTTCCTCTGGCTGATCCGCTACCCGCTGGCCGACGGCGCGAGCTACGAGCACGTCGAGCGCGACGCCGACGGCAACGAGGTGCTGCGCGAGAGCCGCGACCACGTGGTCGTGGCCACCACCCGCCCGGAGACCATGCTCGGCGACGTGGCGGTGATGGTGCACCCGGACGACCCGCGCTATGCGGCGCTGGTCGGCAGGACGATCGAACTGCCGCTGACCGGGCGCCGGATCCCGGTGATCGCCGACGACTACGTGGACAGCGCCTTCGGCACCGGCGTGGTCAAGGTCACCCCCGCTCACGACTTCAACGACTACGCCGTCGGCCAGCGCCACGGGCTGCCCCTGATCAACATCTTCAACGACGACGCCAGCATCAACGACCAGGCGCCGGGGAAGTACCGCGGGCTCGACCGTTACGAGGCGCGCAAGGCCGTGCTCGCCGACCTCGAGGCCGCCGGCCTGCTGGTCGAGACCCGGCCGCACAAGCTGCAGGTGCCACGCGGCGACCGCAGCGGCCAGGTGATCGAGCCGTACCTGACCGACCAGTGGTTCGTGAAGATGGACGGACTGGCCAGGCGCGGCCTCGAACTGGTCGAATCCGGCCAGGTCCGGTTCGTCCCGCCAAACTGGATCAACACCTACCGCCACTGGCTGGAGAACATCCAGGACTGGACCATCAGCCGCCAGCTGTGGTGGGGCCACCGCATCCCGGCCTGGTACGACGAGGCGGGCAACATCCATGTCGGCCGCGACGAGGCCGACGCCCGCGCCCGCTCCGGCCTGCCCGCCGACGTGCCGCTGCGCCAGGACGAGGACGTGCTCGAGACCTGGTTCTCCTCGGCGCTGTGGCCGTTCAGCACCATGGGCTGGCCCGACGGGGAGGCGATGCGCGAGCGCGGCTTCGACGCGTACCTGCCCACCGACGTGCTGGTGACCGGCTTCGACATCATCTTCTTCTGGGTCGCGCGCATGGTGATGATGACCGACGCGCTGACCGGGAAGATCCCGTTCCGCGACGTCTACATCACCGGCCTGGTCCGCGACAAGGACGGCCAGAAGATGTCCAAGTCGAAGGGCAACATCCTCGACCCGCTGGACATCATCGACGGCATCAGTGCCGACGCGCTGGTGGCCAAGCGCACCACGGGCCTGATGAAGCCCACCGACGCGCCACGGATCGAGAAGGCCACGCGCAGGGAGTTCCCGGACGGCATCGCCGCGCACGGTGCCGACCCGCTGCGCTTCACCATGGCCGCGCTGGCCGGCCCGGGCCGTGACATCAAGTTCGACCTGTCGCGCTGCGAGGGCTACAAGAACTTCTGCAACAAGCTGTGGAACGCGACGCGCTTCGTGCTGATGAACACGGAGGGCTTCGACGCCTCGCACGCCCCGGCCGGACCGGCCACCGACGCCGAAAAGTGGATCCTGGCGCGGCTCGCCCACGCCGCCGCGCAGGCGCGCGAGCACTTCGCCAGCTACCGGTTCGACCTGCTCGCGCAGGCGCTGTACGAGTTCGCGTGGAACGAGTTCTGCGACTGGTTCGTGGAACTGTCCAAGCCCGCGCTGCAGGGCACGGACGCGGCCGCCGCCGGCAGCACCCGCCGCACCCTGCTGGTGGTGCTGGAGGCGATGCTGCGCCTGCTGCACCCGCTGGTCCCGTTCGTCACAGAGCAGCTGTGGCGGCACGTGGCGCCAAGGCTGGGCATCGCCGGCGACACCATCTGCCTGCAGCGCTACCCGCAGGAGGAAGACTTCGCGCGCGAGGAGTTCTCCCGCGCCGAAGGCGACGTCGAGTGGCTCAGGCAGATGGTCACCGCCCTGCGCCGGATCCGCAGCGAGCTGGGCGTGCCGCCCTCGAAGCACGCCTCGCTGCTGGTCGCCGGCGGCGGCGCCGGCGACCAGGAACGCCTGCAGCGCTTCGACGCGCAGCTGAAGTTCCTCGCCCGGCTCGGGCACATCGGCGCGGTCGAAGGCGAGCCGCCGCCGTCCGCCGCTGGTCTGGTCGGCGAGCTGAAGCTGTTCGTGCCGCTGGAGGGCCTGGTGGACCTCGACGCCGAGCGCGCGCGTCTGGACAAGGAAATCGTCCGCGTGTCGGCGGAGAAGGCAAAAAGCGAGGCCAAGCTGGCGAAGTTCACCGAGAAGGTGCCGGTGGCGGTGGTGGAGCAGGAACGCCAGCGCCTGGCCGACTGGACCGCGCGGCTGGAAGCGCTCACCGCGCAGCGCGCGCGCCTGTCCTGAAGCCCCTCACGGGTGCCGTGGAGCGGCGGGCGCGGTTACGCGCCCCCGTCCTCCGGCAGCAGTTCCATCGCCATCACGATGGCGTCCTCGCGGCCGTTGTGCGCCGGGTAGTAGCGCGGCCTGCGGCCGATCTCGTTGAACCCTTCGCTGTGGTAGAGCGCGATTGCCGGCGCGTTCGAGGGCCGCACCTCGAGGAAGATGCGCTCGGCACCGTGGCCGCGGGCGATCCGGACCAGCGCGCGCAGCAGGCGCCGGCCGAGGCCGCGTCCCTGCGCCTCGGGCGCGATGCAGATGTTGAGCACGTGGGCCTCGCCGGCGGCGAGGCTCACCACCCCGTAGCCCAGGATCGCATCCCCCTCGACCATCACCCACGACGGGTAGCCGGCCTGCAGGCAGTCGCGGAAGATGCCCAGCGTCCACGGGAACGGGTACGCCCGGCGCTCGATGTCCATGACCGCGTCGAGGTCGTCGCCGCGCATCGGACGCAGCGCCGTCCTCGCGTCTCCGGGAACCGCCGTGGCGTTCATGCCTTTGCCCGCATCGCCCTCAGCTTCGGCCACAGCGCGCGCTTGGCGGCCGGGTCGGCCCTGCCCTGCCAGCCGCACTCGCGCAGGAAGCCCGCCACATCCTCCGTGCCGGTGCGCCCGGCCGCCCTGAGCAGCGCCGCAAGCAGTTTCGGGCCCGGCGGCGCGGCCCCGGCTGGCGCGGCCCCGGCCGGCGCGGTACCGGAGCCGGTGCCGAACCCGGGGGCGAGATCCATCACCTCGTATCCGAGCGCGCCCAGGACCTCGCGCTGGAACGGATCCCAGCTCATGCGCCTCCCGCCTTGTCCGGTTCGCGGCGGCGCCAGAACCACATCACCGGGCCGGAGAGTGCATACAGTGTCGCCGCGGTGAACAGGGTCACGGGGGGGTTGATCCACAACGCGATCAGCACCGCGACCGCGACCAGGAGCGCCGCGAACGGCACCCGGTCCGACCTGGGGCCAGTCCCGCTGCCCTTGAAGCTGTTGTAGCGCAGCCGGCTGACCATCAGCAGCGCTGCCGCCACGGTCACGAACAGCGCGGCGTAACGCAGGTCCTCGCCGGCCCAGCCGAACTCGTGGCAGGCCCAGACGAAGCTGGCCATCAGGCCCGCCGCTGCCGGGCTGGCCAGGCCGATGAACCAGCGCTTGTCCACCTGGCCCACCTGGCTGTTGAAGCGCGCCAGCCGCAGCGCCGCGCAGGCCGTGTACAGGAACGCCCCCAGCCAGCCGATCTTGCCCATGGTCGGGCCGTCCAGGCGCAGCGACACCAGCGCCCAGTGGTACATCACCAGCGCGGGGGCCATGCCGAAGCTGACCAGGTCGGCCAGCGAGTCGTACTGCACGCCGAACTCGCTCTGGGTGTTGGTCAGGCGCGCCACGCGGCCATCCACACCGTCGAGCATCGCCGCCACGAAGATCGCGATGCAGGCCGCGGTGAAGCGCCCCTGCGAGGCGGCGATGATGGCGAAGAAACCCGCGAACAGGCCGCCCGTCGTGAACAGGTTGGGCAGCAGGTAGATGCCGCGTCCGCGCATGGGGGGTGTGGCCTGGGAGTCCATCCTTCCAGTGTAACCGCGCCACGAACGCCGCAGGCGTCACGCTTCCGGCATCCGCCCCGCCGGCCGCGCTTGCGCGTCCGCCCCCGCGGTGCTGCAATCCGGGGATCCCCCGTTGCCCTGATGGAGCCCCTGCATGATGCGCCGCATCCCGCTCCTCGTGATCGCCGGCCTGTCCGCCGGCCTGGCGGCCGCCCAGGCCGGCGAGGTCTACCAGTGGAAGGACGCCAACGGCGTGACCCACTACTCGCAGACGCCGCCCCCGCAAGGCCAGTTCCAGCAACGGCAGATCACCTCGCATGGCCCGGCCTCGCCGCAGGCCGCCGCGCCGGCCAAGCCCGCCGAGGACCCGCAGTGCGCCGCCGCGCGCGCCAACCTGGAGGTGCTCCAGAGCGGCCAGCCGGTGCACGAGGCCGGCGAGGACGGCAAGCCCGGCCGCCAGCTCGGCGAGGACGAGCGCCAGAGCCAGATCGAGCTCGCCAACGCCGCCATCCGGGCCTATTGCCGCCAGGGAAGCTGACATGAAACCGGCGTGGATGGCGGCAGGACTGCTGGCCGTCCTCGCCGCCGCCTGGTGGCTGGCGCGCGACGCCGCCCCCCGCTCCACCCGGGAACAGCCGGAGTCGCGCGGCACGCCCGCCGCCGCGGCGCCCCGCGTGCTGTACCGCTGGCGCGATGCCGACGGCGTGCTCCAGATCACCGACACCCCGCCACGGGACCGCCCCTACGAGGCCGTGGACGTGGACGCCCTCGACCGGCGCAACCGCTTCGATCCGCACCCTCCCGCCCGGGCGGACGCCCGCTGAAACTCCGGCCACGCCGCTGCTGCGTGGCACAATGCGCGTCCCTTTGCCCGGATTTTTCCGAGAAATGCGCCTGTCGAAGTTCCACATCCGCACCGAAAAGGAAACCCCGGCCGACGCCGAGATCGTCAGCCACAAGCTGATGCTGCGCGCCGGCATGATCCGCAAGCTGGCCGC
This sequence comes from uncultured Luteimonas sp., assembly GCA_938008415.1. Taxonomy (GTDB): domain Bacteria; phylum Pseudomonadota; class Gammaproteobacteria; order Xanthomonadales; family Xanthomonadaceae; genus Luteimonas. The sequence continues at coordinate 16,732 of CALLKI010000109.1, forward strand.
CGGCCTGTACACCTGGTCGCCGCTGGGCCTGCGCGTGCTGCGCAAGGTCGAGTCCATCGTCCGCGAGGAAATGGACCGCGCCGGGGCCATCGAGATGGCGATGCCATCGGTGCAGCCGAAGGAACTGTGGGAGGAAACCGGGCGCTGGCGGAAATTCGGGCCGCAACTGCTGAAGATCCGCGACCGCAAGGAACAGGAATACTGCTTCACCCCGACGGCGGAAGAGGCGGTGACCGATTTCTTCCGCCAGGAGTTCTCCAGCTACCGCCAACTTCCGGTCAATTTCTACCAGATCACCACGAAGTTCCGCGACGAGATCCGCCCGCGCTTCGGCGTGATGCGCGCGCGCGAGTTCCTGATGAAGGACGCGTATTCCTTCCACATTTCCGACGAGGACCTGCAGCGCGAATACCGCAACATGTATGACGCCTACACGCGCGTATTCACCCGCCTCGGGCTGAAGTTCCGCGCGGTGCACGCCGACACCGGCGCGATCGGCGGCAGCTCGTCGCACGAATTCCACGTGCTGGCCGATTCCGGCGAGGACGCGATCGCGTTCTCCGACGCCTCCGACTACGCGGCCAACGTCGAGCTGGCCGAGGCGGTGGCGCCGGGCCCCCGCCCGCAGGCCGCGGAAACCATGCGCAAGGTCGAGACCCCGGTCCAGAAGACCTGCGAGGAGGTGGCCACGCTGCTCGGCATCCCGCTGCAGAAGACCGTCAAGTCGGTCGCGGTCATGGGCGTGGACGCCGAAGGCCGGCCGGAATTCGTGCTGGCGCTGGTGCGCGGCGACCATGTGGTCAACGAGATCAAGCTGTCCAAGCTGCCGGGGCTTGCCGACTACCGCCTCGCCACCGAGGAGGAAATCCGCGACCACCTCGGCAGCGAGCCGGGCTTCCTCGGCCCGGTCGCCCCGCGGAAGAAAATCCGCGTCGTTGCCGACCGCAGCGTGGCGGCGATGGCCGATTTCGTGGTCGGCGCCAACGAGGCCGGCTACCACCTCGCCGGCGTGAACTGGGGCCGCGACCTGCCCGAGCCGGACGACGTCGCCGACATCCGCAACGTGGTCGAGGGCGATCCCTCGCCCGACGGCAAGGGCACGCTGCGGATCGCCCGCGGCATCGAGGTCGGCCACGTGTTCGCGCTCGGGCGCCGCTATTCCGAGGCGATGCGCTGCACCGTGCTGGACGAAAACGGCAAGGCCGTGCACCCGGCGATGGGCTGCTACGGCATCGGCGTCTCGCGCATCGTCGCCGCCGCGATCGAGCAGAACCACGACGAGGCCGGCATCATCTGGCCCGAGCCGATGGCGCCCTGGCGCGCGGTGGTCTGCATCATCAATCCGAAGAACAACCCGGCCGTGGCCGAGGCCGCCGAGGCGCTGTACCGCGAACTCAATGCCGCCGGCGTCGAGACCGCGCTCGACGACCGCGGCCTGCGCCCCGGCCCGATGTTCGCCGACATCGAGCTGATCGGCATACCGCATCGTATCGTCGTATCGGAACGCGGGCTGTCCTCGGGCACGTTCGAATACCGCGCGCGCGCGGCCTCCGAATCCGAAAACCTCGACCGTTCCGCGCTGCTGGAACGCCTCGGGGTGGTCTGAGCGCGATATCCGATATCCGTGCTCCCGGATAATCCCGTCATCCCGCGTGGATTTGCCTTCACGCGGGATTATCCTTTTTCTGGCCCCCTTCGATTATCATCCGCGCACGCCTGACCACGGTCAGGCATTTTTTCTCCAGAACGTTCGGAGCATTTGCTGATGACGATCGATTTGAATGCCCTGTCCCCCAGGGAGCTGGACGCCCTGATCGCCCAGGCCAAGCGGCGCAAGGCAGTGCTGAAGAAGCGCAAGCCGATCGCCACGATCCGCAAGCGCATCGTCGATTTCGCCACCTCCGAGGGCTACACCATCGAGGAGCTGTTCGGTGGTGCGGGCGCAAGCCGCAAGGCCGCGAAGAAGGCCACGAAGAAGGCCGCCCGCAAGACCGGCCGCAAGGTGCCGCCGAAGTACCGCAACCCGGCCAACCCGTCCGAGACCTGGACCGGCCGCGGCAAGCAGCCGCGCTGGCTGGCCGAGCAGCTGAAGAAGGGCAAGAAGCTGGAAGATTTCCTGATCAGGAAGTGATCCGGCGCCAGGCCAGGCCCCTCGCGGTCCGGCCGGCAAGCGCGAGGGCGGGCCATCGGCCCGCCTTCGCGTTTTCCGGCGCCGTCACAGGCTGCGCCGCGCCGGCAGCAGCAGGTTGCCGACCAGCAGGCCCGCCACCAGCGCCAGCAGGACGGTCACCACGGTGACCGCCGCCGGCTGCCCGGCGGTCATGTCCTGCTGCTGCACCGCAACAAGCAGGCTGCGCAGGCTGGTGCTTCCGGGTACCAGCATGATGATGCCCGGCACCCGGATCAGCGCGCCCGGGCGATTCTTCCAGCGCGCGTAGGCATTGCCGGCGACGGTGACCACCAGCGCCGACAGGAACACCCCGACCGGGCTTCCCAGCCACGGGCCGACGTGGCGCGTGATCAGGTAGCCGGCAATCGCCGCCAGCATCACCACCGGGTAGTCGCGCCGGCTGGCGCGGAACAGCACCGCGAACGCGAACGCGGCCACGACCACGGCCGAATATTCCACCCACTCCGGCTGCGGGCGCGAAGCGCGCACCTGTGGCTCGATCCCCAGCAGGTCGGCCACGGTCAGCGCGATCATCACGCCGACGGTCAGCTTCAGCAGCGTGGACACCGCGCCGGCCAGGCGTGCCATGCCCGACACCAGGTGCTGGCTGGTCAGTTCGCTGAAGGCGTTGGTCAGTGCAAGACCCGGCATCAGCACGATCAGGGATGCGATCACCACCGTGTTGAGGTTGAGCGGGCCCACGTAGGCGGCCACGCACACGGCGATGGCGCCGGCCACCATCGCGGCCACCGCGTCGCCCGCCTCCCGCAGCCGCGGCCGCTTGCGCGCATACCAGTCGAGCAGGCCGACCACCAGCCCGATCAGCACGGCGGTGGCGATGTCCAGCCAGGGCAGGCGCAGCAGCCCGGCGACGCCGGCCGCGGCCAGGCCGAACCCGGCGACCTGCATCAGGTCGCGGCGCCGGCCGGGCGGACGGGCGAGCGCGCGCAGGGCGGCGTGACCCTCGGCCAGCCCCATGCGCCCGGCCATCACCTCCTCGGCGATGCGGTCTGCCTCGCACAGCCGGGCCAGGTCGGTGTCGCCGGGCGGCAGCCGGACCACGCGCGTGGTGTCACTCTCGCCCGGGGGGCGCTGCGGGTCGCTGAAGGACAGGATCAGGCCGGTCGGGTTGCTCCACGGCTCGCATTCGAGCCCGAGGCGGTGCGCCACCGACACGATCGCGCTTTCCAGGCGCTGGGCCGTGGTGCCGTAGGCATGCAGGTGCCCGGCCAGCTCGACCATGAAGGCGATGCGCGCGGCGTAACTGGCGGCGGTAGGAACCTGGATCGTCATTCCCAACAGCATGACACGCCGCCGCACCGCATGCAGCCACGGCCGCCACCGGCAGCCTGTATCCTCGTGGCATCCCGCAAGCCGCAAGCAGCGCATGACCCCTCCCGTCCGCACGGCCCCCGGCGCAGAGATCGACCCGCAGGACCACGGGCGGCTGGTGCTGCGCGGCCGCTGGACCCTGCGCAACGCGACACGGGTCGCGGTCGTCCTGGCCTCGGTGCCGGACGGGATCTCGGCCATCGACGCGACCGGGGTCGAGCGGCTCGATACGCTCGGCGTGCTCCAGCTGCTGCGCTTCGCCGCCAGCCGCGGGCTGGACTTCTCCGCCCTGCGCTTCCACCCGGACCACCACGCGCTGGTGGCGGCGATCGAGGACGTCCATGACGACCGGCCGAAGGGACGCCGCGAGTACGGCTTCGCCGCGGCGCTGGGGCGGCTGGGCTATGCCGTCGTCGACAACGCGCGCGAGATCGCCGCGCTGGTGAGCTTCCTCGGCGAGGCGCTGGTCAAGCTGCTGCGCATGGTGCGCGAACCACGCCGGTTCCGGCTCACGGCCACGGTGCACCACATGGAGCAGGTCGGCCTCGACGCGGTGCCCCTGCTGGCGCTGCTGGCGTTCATGGTCGGCGCCGTGGTCGCCTACCTCGGCGCCCAGATCCTCGCCGACTTCGGCGCCACCATCTTCGTGGTCGAGCTGGTCAACATCGCCTTCCTGCGCGAATTCGGCGTGCTGCTGACCGCGATCCTGCTGGCCGGACGGACCGCCAGCGCGTTCACCGCGCAGATCGGTGCCATGGTCGGACGCGAGGAAGTGGACGCCATGCGCGCCCTGGGCCTGGACCCGATGGACCTGCTGGTGATCCCGCGCCTGCTCGCCCTGCTGCTGATGCTGCCCCTGCTGACCTTCATCTCGATGATCTGCGGCCTGCTCGGCGGCCTGGCGGTCGGCGCGTTCAGCCTGGACATCCCGCCGCAGGCCTATCTTGCGCGGATGCACGAGCAGATGGAGGTCCGGCACTTCCTGGTGGGCATGTCCAAGGCGCCGGTGTTCGCCCTGGTCATCGGCCTGATCGGCTGCCTGGAGGGCCTGCAGGTCAAGGGCACCGCGCAGTCGGTGGGCGAGCGCACCACCTCGAGCGTGGTGCAGACGATCTCGCTGGTGATCGTGATCGACGCGCTCGCGGCGATCTGGTTCATGCACATGGACTGGTGAACATGGACAGGACCGACGCCATCGCCGAAGCCTGCGAAACCACGCCCGCCAACGCGCCTGTGATCAGCGTGCGCGGCCTGTGCACCCGGTTCGGCCGGCAGGTGGTCCACGAAGGGCTCGACCTGGACGTGTACCGCGGCGAGATCCTCGGCGTCGTCGGCGGCTCGGGCTCGGGCAAGTCGGTGCTGATGCGCAGCATCATCGGCCTGCGCAGGCCGGACGGCGGCCGGATCGAGGTGATGGGCGTGGACGCGCACTCCGACGACCCCGAGGACCGCCTGTACGTCGAGCGCAGCACCGGCGTGCTGTTCCAGGACGGCGCCCTGTTCTCGTCGCTGACCGTCGGAGAGAACGTGCAGGTGCCGATCAAGGAGCACTACCCGGAACTGCCCGGGAGCCTGCGCTACGAACTGGCGCTGCTCAAGGTCAAGCTGGCCGGCCTGCCGGCGGACGCGGTCGACAAGCTGCCCTCGCAGCTCTCGGGGGGCATGCGCAAGCGCGCCGGCCTCGCGCGCGCGCTCGCGCTGGACCCGCCGCTGCTGTTCCTGGACGAGCCGACCGCCGGCCTCGACCCGATCGGCGCGGCCGCGTTCGACCGGCTGATCCGCACGCTGCAGCAGGCGCTGGGCCTGACCGTGTTCCTCATCACCCACGACCTCGATACCCTGTACGCGATCTGCGACCGGGTCGCGGTACTGGCCGACCGCCGCGTGGTCGCGGCGGCCCCGGTCGAGGAGATCGAGCAGGTCGACCATCCCTGGGTCCAGGAATACTTCCACGGGCCGCGCGCCCGGGCCGCGCGCGCCGCACGCGACCGGGCCCGGCAGCCGCCCGGCGGCAAGGAGGGCTGATGGAAACCAAGGCCAACTACGTGCTCATCGGCGCCTTCACCATCGTGGTGACGGTCTTCCTGCTGCTGTTCGCGCTGTGGGCGGCGAAATACTCCTCCGACCGCAGCTGGAACCAATACGACGTGGTCTTCGCCGAGCCGGTCACCGGCCTGACCGAGGGCAGCAGCGTGCTCTACAACGGCATCGCCGTGGGCACGGTCGAAAGCCTGATGCTCTCCCCCGACGACCCGCGCCATGTCATCGCGCGGCTGAAGCTCAAGGCGACCACCCCGGTCCGCACCGACACCAGCGCGCGGATGTCCATGACCAGCCTGACCGGCCCGCCGGTGATCCAGCTCACCGGCGGCAGCCCGGAGGCACCTCCGCTGCTGCCGGGCCCCGGCGGGGAAGTGCCGGTGATCCGGACCGCGCCGTCCGCCCTGCAGAACATCTCCGACACCGCGAACCGGCTGGTCGAGCGCCTGGACCGCGTGCTGAGCGAGGACAACGTGGCGAGGATGACCGCTGCCCTCGAGCACATCGAGCAGATCACCGGTGCCGTTGCGTCCGAACGCGCGGACCTGGCGGAGATGATCGCCAGCGCGCGCCGCGCCAGCGCGCAGCTGGAGCAGACCCTGGCCACCACCAGCAACGCCATGGCCAGCCTCGACCGCGAACTGGTGCAGAAGCTGCCCGCGATCACGGCCCGGCTGGAAAGCACGCTGGCGCGGCTGGATTCCGCGGCGCAGAACGCCGACGCGATCCTCGGCGAGAACCGCGCCGCGATCCACAGCTTCGCCAACGACGGCCTCGGGCAGCTCGGCCCGACCCTGGCCGAACTGCGGGCGCTGGTCCGTGACCTGCGCCGGATCAGCGACCGCCTCGACGCCAATCCCGCGCGCTACCTGCTGGGCCGCGATACGCCCAGGGAGTTCGAACCATGAGACAGCGCCTCCTGGCCGCCACCCTGCTGGCCGTACTCTCCGCCTGCGCCCTGCCCGGCGGACAGCGCACGCCCTCGACCATCTACGCGCCCGATCCACGCGTGGCCGCCGACCCTTCCTGGCCGGAGGTGAACTGGCAGCTGTCGCTGGCCCAGCCGACCGCGGCGCGCATGATCGACGGCTACCGCATCGCGGTGCGCCCCATCCCGAACGAACTGCAGGTCTACCGCGGGGCGAGCTGGGCGAAGACGCCCGGCGACATGCTGCAGGACGCGATCCTGCGCACGCTGGAGGATTCTGGCAGGCTGCCGGCGGTGGCCCGCCAGGGTGTCGGCTTCGTCGCCGACTACCGCCTGTTCCTCGACCTGCGCCGGTTCGAGTCCGACTACGCCGGGCGCGCCGTGCCCGCGGCCGTGATCGAGGTCAGCGCCAAGCTGGTCCACGGCCCCGACCAGGAGATCGTCGCCTCGCGCACGTTCCTGCACGCCGAACCTGCCACCTCGCCCGACGTCCCGCAGGTGGTCGAGGCCTTCTCGCGCTCGCTCGGGGCCATCGCCCGCGACGTGTCCGGCTGGGTGCTGGAAAGCGGCGAGACGCACGAGCGCACGGCGCACTCCCGGGCACGGGCTTCCAGCCCCTGACCCGGCGTGCACGCGTTGCCATCCATTCCGCAAGGGCATGGCCGCAGCGGCCGTGCCCATGCGGTGGGCCCCGGCCGGCAGGTCAAGCATCCGCTGCCGGCCCCGGCATCCGCCCCGGGATGACGTAACGGAACGTCAGGTTGATCCGCGGGCCAACCGCCCTGGCCGTGCGCGGCACGGCATGCTGCCAGTTCGCCTGGGTCGCGCCGCGCATCAGCAGCAGGCTGCCGTGTGGCAGTTCGAGGTCCACTCGCTGCCCGGCCCGGCACCGGTGCCGCAACGAGAAGCGGCGCGTGGCCCCCAGGCTGAGCGAGGCGATCACCGGCGCGGGGCCCAGCTCCGGTTCGTCATCGCTGTGCCAACCCATCGAGTCACGGCCGTCGCGGTAGAGGTTCGCCAGCACGCTGTTGAACGCCACGCCCGTCTCCGCCTGCAGGCGTTCACGCAATGGCAGGAGCACGGGAGGCCACGGCACCGGCTCGTGGCGCACGCCCGAATAGCGGTAGCCCGCGTCCGGGTCGCCGATCCAGCAGCTCAGCCGCGGCGCAGCCAGCTCGCGCCCGAACAGGCGAACCCTGTGCACCGTCCACGGCAACCCGTCATGCAACGTCCGGAACAGGGCCGTGGCGGACTCCTCGTCCAGCCAGGCCTTGGCCAGGGAGATGTCCGCTTCGGAAAGGCCGATCTCCACCAAACGGATAATGCCGGGCATGCCCTGCCCTCTTGCCTGCTCTCCGCCATAAGCACACCCCCTGCCGTCAGAAACGGCAGGGGGTGTGGAAAGTCCGCCGGGATCCGGCGATTCCCGGATCAGGGGCCGGGTGCGGTGATGCGCCAGCCGTTGCTGTTCTTGCTGTAGGGGGAGCCCAGATCCAGTTTCTTCTGGAACGAAGACCCGTTACCAAGCCGCATCGTCACATGCCCGGTATTCGGGTTCGCCCAGACCAGGTCCAGGAAACCATCGCCATTGAAATCACCGGTCGAGGCAAGAACGTATGCCTTGGCGAACGAGAAATACGGGCTCTTGGTCACTTCTCCGTTGTTGCCGATTCGCCAGAAACGGAAGTTTCCATCGTCCGTATTGGACCTGCGCCAAAGCAGCTCGGCGCGCCCGTCCCCATCGACGTCTCCGGCACCGGCGATCTTCCATCCGGCGCTGTTGTACCCGTAGCCAAGGTCGTAGCGCTTGTCGAACCTGGTACCGTCACCGAGACGAAGCGTCACATGCCCGGTATTCGGGTTCGCCCAGACCAGGTCCAGGAAACCATCGCCATTGAAATCACCGGTCGCAGCCAGAAGGTAACTCTTGGTGAATGACAACAATGGCCCACGGGTAATGTTGCCATTGCTGTTGACCTTCCAGTACCGGAAATTATCGCCGTCAGCATTGGTCCTGCGCAGCAGAAGCTCCGAACGGCCATCTCCGTCGACGTCACCAGCGCCGATGATTTTCCAGCTGCCCGTCAACGCATTCCCCAGGTCGACGCGAGTAGCAAAGGAAGTGCCATTGCCGAGACGTACGGTGACATGCCCCGTGGATGGATTTGCCCAGACGAGGTCCAGCCGGCCATCGCCGTTGAAGTCGCCCGTGGCTGCCAGCGTGTAGGAGCGGGAGAAAGTGAAATAGGGACTCTTTGTGATCTTGCCCTGCTCGTCAACCTTCCAGTAGCGGAAGTTGTCGTTGTTGGCATCAGTGCGCCGCCAGAGCAATTCCGAACGGCCATCACCGTCCACGTCCCTTGGCGGGATACCCATCAGGGGAACCTTCGTTTCCCGGAATTCGGCCACGATCGGCATCGTCTGGTTCATGCTGCGGACGTTGTCCGACTGGTTGGCGACGCCGGTGGGCCTGCCGTCATAGCTGACCGAGGGATTCGCGAAGTACGCGATCTCGAACTGGCTGCTGTTGGCCTGCGGGTAGGCCATGATGGTGAAGAAGCCCGACGAGGAGGATTCACGGTAGCCGTATGAATACGCGTGCGTCCCCGGGTACTGGCTGTCGGCCTGGTTGTGCGCCTGGCCCATCAGGTGGCCCAGCTCGTGCGCCAGCGAATAGTCGCTGCACATGTAGGTCTGGCCATCGTTGCCGACATCATCGCCGTCGCTGACCACCGCATACGCGAGAGATTCGTCGCTGCTGGTGATCTGCCTCTGTCCCGCGCCCAGCAGCCAGGCGATGCCACAGCCATCCTGCTCCGGCTCACGGAACGGCCGCAGCAGGGCCACCAGGTCCCCGCCGTAGTCGTCACGCGCCTTGCGCAGCTCGTTGAAGGCGGCATCGGGCGTGATGGGTTGACCACTCCGGGCGTCATACCCGCTGAGCTTTTGCAGGGCATCGGCGTTGTCCGTGTTGTCCGGGTAGTTCACCTGGACCGTACGGACCAGCCGGATGCGCATGTTCACGCCACTGCGCTCATAGGCCGCATTGGTGATCGCAACCAGGCTGTTGATCCGGGTCTGCACCACGGACTGGTTGCCGTATGCGGTAACCAAGCCGTTGGTGTAGCCCATCACCACGTCGACGACGGCATTGGCGGCCATGGGCGAAACGGCGATGCCCTGGGCCTGCGCCATGACGGCCTTCGCGCCGGCCATGACCATGCCCGCCCCGGCATCGGAACCCTTCCTGGCAGGCAGTTCCGGCGGCAACAGGAAATCGGGGCCCTTGCTGCGCTGGCCGCGGCTGGAGCCCGCCAGCCGCGAGTAATCCGTCTCGACCAGCCAGGCGGACCCGCGGCGCGTGAGTACCCGGTAGGTACGCCCGCCGGCCAGGATCTCGCCGAACACGGCGCGCTCGCCGAAGGTCAGGACCGCATGTCCATCGTCCGGGCTGCGGCCGACCCAGGTCCAATCACCCTCGGGGTGCTCTTCCATCCGCTCGAAGGTGACGCTGACGGGCTTGCCGTCCGGGGTCGTCAGGCGCAGCTCGCCGGTCGCGATCGCGTTGAGGGCGTGCGCCTCGCTGATGTCGACCGGATGGAAAGTATAGGCCCCGGAGCGTTCAGGCCGGCGCGCCGGCGAATAGCGCAGCAGTTCCCCGCGATCCGGCAATGACGCGAAGCTGGCCGTCGCCGGACGGGAAGACAGGGAGTCCATGGGCATGCCCGGAGCCTTGCTGCCGGTGGCACCCGGGCTCTGGCTGGCCTGGACCGGATCCCGGTCGGCGGAGCAGCCAGCGATGAGAGTGGCAATCAGGGCGATGCCAGCCAGATAAATGCGCATTTTGGCGTTTCCAGTGACGGATGTTGGCGGACCCCCCGAGTGGGTCATTCTGGCAGCTTAAGGCATCTCCTTGCATGGCCGGAAGCTAAACGGGAGGGAACCTCCGTCCCCTCCCGGGCGTCGGGGCCGCTGCCTGCCGGGGGTCAGTGCGTGAATGGGACCCCGGTCCTGGCCTTCAGCTCGTCCAGGGTGACGCCGGGCGCCAGCTCCCGCAGCACCAGGCCGGACGGGGTCACGTCGAACACCCCCAGGTCCGTGATGATCCTGTCAACGACGCCCACCCCGGTCAGCGGCAGGGTGCACTCCGGCACGATCTTGTGGCTGCCGTCCTTTGCCACGTGCTCCATCAGCACGACCACGCGCTTGACGCCGGCGACCAGATCCATGGCCCCGCCCATGCCCTTGACCATCTTGCCCGGCACCATCCAGTTGGCCAGGTCCCCCTTGCCGGTGACCTGCATGGCCCCGAGGATGGCCAGGTCGATGTGGCCGCCCCGGATCATGGCGAAGGAGTCATGGCTGCCGAAGAAGCTGGCACCTGGCACGGCGGTGACCGTCTGCTTGCCGGCGTTGATCAGGTCCGCATCCACCTCGTCCTCGGTCGGGAACGGGCCAATTCCCAGCAGGCCGTTCTCCGACTGCAGCCACACGGTCATGCCTTCGGGGATGTGGTTGGCCACCAGGGTCGGCAGGCCGATGCCCAGGTTCACGTACATGCCGTCGGCCAGCTCGCACGCGGCGCGCTTGGCCATCTCGTCGCGGGTCCAGGCCATCACTTCGCTCCTCGGACGGTGCGCTGCTCGATGCGCTTTTCGGGGTTGGGATTGACCACGATGCGGTCCACATAGATGCCCGGCAGGTGCACGTGGTCGGGATCGATCCCGCCGATCTCCACCAGCTGCTCCACCTCGGCCACGCAGACCTTGCCGGCCATGGCGCAGACCGGGTTGAAGTTGCGCGCGGTCTTGCGGAACACGAGGTTGCCGGCCTCGTCGGCCTTCCATGCCTTCACCAGTGACACGTCCGCGTGCAGCGCGGTCTCCATCACGTACCAGTGGTCACCGAACCGGCGTGTCTCCTTGCCCTCGGCCACCACCGTGCCGTAGCCGGTGCGGGTGTAGAACGCCGGGATGCCGGCACCGCCGGCGCGCAGCCGCTCGGCGAGGGTACCCTGCGGGTTGAACTCCAGTTCCAGCTCGCCCGAGAGGAACTGGCGCTCGAATTCCTTGTTCTCGCCCACGTAGGACGAAATCATCTTGCGGATCTGCCGCGTCTCCACCAGCAGGCAGATCGGAAGAGCACACGTCTG
>CALLKI010000110.1 GCA_938008415.1 uncultured Luteimonas sp.
GATCGGCGCGTACTGGGCCTGATCAAGCAGTCCTGGCTGGAGAGCGGGAGCGTGTACGGCTACCGCAAGGTTGCCCGCGACTTGCGTGATCTGGGCGAGCGCTGCGGCAAGCACCGGGTGGCCCGGCTGATGCGTGGCGAAGGCTTGCGGGCGCAAGTTGGTTATCGCCGCCGACCCGGCATGCGCGGAGGCAAGCCGGCCGTGGTCGCAGACAACCATCTGGCACGGCAGTTCGACCCCGTAGCCGCCAATCGTGCCTGGGTCACCGACATCACCTACATCCGCACCCACGAAGGCTGGCTGTACCTGGCGGCGGTCATGGACCTGTTCTCCCGGAAGATCGTCGGCTGGGCGATGGGATCGACCCTGCACACCGACCTGGTGCTGCAGGCGTTGATGATGGCGGTGTGGCGCCGCAAGCCGCCCGCCGGACTGCTCATTCACTCCGATCAGGGAACGCAATACACCGGCCACGATTGGCAGGATTTCCTGACAGCCCACGGCCTGGTCAGCAGCATGAGCCGCCGCGGCAACTGCCATGACAACGCGGTCGCCGAAAGCTTCTTCCAGCTCCTCAAGCGCGAGCGCATCAGGCGCCGGATCTACGCCACCCGGGACGAGGCCAAGGCCGACGTCTTCAACTACATCGAGATGTTCTACAACACCCGCAGGCAGCACGGGCACAACGATGGCCTGCCTCCGGTAGAGTTCGAAAAGCGGCAATCAATTTGAGGCTTCGGGGTGTCTACAGAAGCCGGGGCGATTCAGTGGTAGACGTCCATCATGATGATGGCCTTGCGCGCATCGCCGATGTCTTTCAGCTCGGGCGAGTCCGGCGGCAGCAGCCGGCACTTGCTCGAACCGCGGCGCAGGGCGACTTCCAGCGGGCACACCATCTGGTACTCGGTGCCCGGCAACGGGATGAACAGCTCTTTCATGCCCTGCGCCTTCCACGCGCGCAGGCGTTCTTCGCTGAGCAGGTCGTAGTACACCTGATAGACGCCCACTTCGAGGCTGGAGCCGGAGGCGTTGTTGTTGGTGCGGCCGTTGCCGTGGCTGACCGAGGCGCTGTCGGCCAGGCCGGCGTTTTCGCGGGCGCTGTCCTGTTCGAGCATGCCCGGCGGCCGCCCGGTCCAGGTTTCCGGATGGCGGTCGGCGCTGGGCGGCAGGCTTGCGACGGCCTGTGACGGGGTTTGCGCCGGGGTCTGTGCGGCCTGCGTGGCTTGCCGCACTTCGGGGTGATGCGTCCGCGTGGGTTCGGCATGCGGCGGCAGCGGATGCTCGGCATGCTGCACCAGCGTGGTCTGCACCGGCGTGCTGGCCTTGGCGTGGCGGGCCGAAGGCGATGCGGGCTGCTTGCTCTGCACCGGCTGGGGCGAGGCGTCGCCGACGAAATCCACCTTCATCCGGCTGCCGCCGGCGGCGCCGTCGGGGTCGGACACGGTGGGTACCGAAGACGACAACAGCAGAAGCAACAGCAGCAGGTGCAGCAAGGCGCTGACCAAGGCCGCCACCCACGATTGCAGCCGCTCGCTCCGGGTGCGGGCCCGGGGCGAGGTGCGCAGCGATGCGTGGCTCATGCCGGCACGGCTTCTGCGGGGAGGTGAGCCTTCATGTGGAACGTGCGCAGCGCGGCCGACGGGGTGGCGACATCGTACGGCAGGCGCGTCGGTGCCGGTTGCCGGCAGTGGCAAGATCGACGCGATTTTCCGCAGGCGCTAAGGCGCGGTTTACATGCCCGGGTCACGCCGTGACCGGCATGGCGGGCATGTCGGCCGTGCGCAGCATCTTCTCCCCGCATGCCGCCGCCCGCCTCGACAGGCCACCGGCGATGGTGCGGCTATGATCGGCCCTGCATCGGGCCGTCCGGCCCGCCACGTCAACGGGAGAATCACTCCATGAACCTGCGTCGTTTCGTCATCGCCGTCGGCCTGCTGGCCGTGGCCGGGTCGGCCTCGGCCGTGGACCTCAAGAGCCTGAAGAAGTCGCTGGGCGGCAGCGAGTCGTCCGCGCAATCGAGCGAGGGCGTGTCGTCGCTGGGGGGACTGGGCGGGTTGGCCTTGCCGGGCATCAGCGGCAAGACCGCGGGCAACGCGGCCGGCGTGCTGGAGTACTGCGTGAAGCGCAAATACCTGAGCGGCAACGCGGTGGCCTCGGTGAAGGACAAGCTGCTGTCCAGATACGGGCTGGGCACCGAGAAGAAGGCGCAGCAGGACAGCGGCTACAAGAGTGGCCTGCAGGGCATCCTGCAGGGCGACGGCGGGCAGTCCTTCAACTTGGATGCGGTCTCGGACAAGCTCAAGGACAAGGGCTGCGATTACGTGCTCGACAACGCCGGCAAGCTGATCTGAAGGCTGGCGCCGGCATCGGCCGCAGTGCTGTTTTCCCGGATGAAGAAAAGGCCCGGCAATTGCCGGGCCTTTCCGTTTGCACCGCCGCCGCGATGGGCGGCGGCGTGATCGGCCGGACGGCATCGGCCGCCCGGCCGGTGCGGCTTACTTCTTCGTCATGCTGTCCGGCAGCGCATAGGCGATCACGTAGTCGCCCACGTCCGGCGAATGGCTGGTGCCGCCGGCGGAGATCACCACGTACTGCTTGCCTGTCTTCGGCGAGACGTATACCAGTGGCGCGGCCACGGCGCCCACGGGCAGGCGGGCCTTCCACACTTCCTTGCCGGTGGCCGCGTCCAGCGCGCGCAGGTAGTAGTCCTGCGTGCCGGCGAAGAACACCAGGCCCGAAGCGGTGGAGGTGGGGCCGCCCAGGGTCGGCATGCCGATCGGCATCGACAGGTGGGTCTTGATGCCCAGCGGGCCGGTGTCTTTCACGGTGCCCAGCGGCACCTGCCACACCAGCTTCTTGGTGGTCAGGTCGATGGCGCTCATCGTGCCGAACGGCGGGTCCACGCAGGGCACGCCCAGCGGCGACTGCAGGATGTCGATCTTCACGCCGCCGTAGGGGCCGGCCAGCTGCGGACGGATGGTGCCCATGAAGCCGGGCACTTCGTCGGTGGACACCTTGAACTTCTTGGCGTCCTCGCGGGTGATCAGCTGCATCCGCAGTGCCATGCGCATGTCGTTGACGAACATCAGGTTGCGCGATTCGTCGATCGAGATGCCGCCCCAGTTCATGCCGCCCAGCAGGCTGGGCCACTCGATGTAGGGCTTCTCGCTGGGCGGGGTGAAGGCGCCCTGGTAGTTGGAGTCCTTGAACTTGATGCGGCAGTACAGCTGGTCGAACGGGCTGATGCCCCACATCGAGCGCTCGGTGAGGGTATCGGCGCCGATGATCGGCATGCCCACCGAGAACGGCTGGGTCGGCGACAGGGTGTCGCCCTGCGCGTGCGGGGTGGTCGGGACCGGGCGTTCTTCCACCGGCGTGACGAACTCGCCGGTGCGGCGGTCGATCACGAAGATGTGGCCGGTCTTGGTGGTCTGGATCAGCGCCGGCACCTTGCGGCCCTGCGCATCGGTCACGTCATGCAGCACCGGCTGCGAGGGCAGGTCGTAATCCCACACGTCGTGGTGGATCAGCTGGCGCACCCAGCGCACCTTGCCGGTGGAAGCATCCAGCGCGATCACCGCCGAGCCGTTCTTCTCCTTGGCCGGGTTGCGGCTGCCACCCCAGTAATCGGGCGGGCCGTTGCCGGTGGGCAGGTAGACCAGGTTCAGCTCGTGGTCGTAGGTCGGGATGGTCCACACGTTCGGCGTGGCCAGCGTGTAGTCCTCGCCGGGCTTGGCCAGCTCGTCGGGCTTGCCCACGTCCCAGGCCCAGGCTTCCGAGCCGTCGCGCACGTCGTAGGCGCGCACCACGCCGGAAGGCTCGCCTTCCATGATGTCGCGCACCCAGCCGCCGATCACGGCCAGGTGGCCCATCACCACCGGGATCGAGGTCGGGTGGTAGCGCTTGCTGTTTTCCACCGGGCCCATGTGCGGCTTCAGGTCCACGACGCCGTTCTGGCCGAAGCCCGGGCACTGTGCGCCGGTGGCGGCATCCAGCGCGAACAGGCGCGCATCGACGGTGGATACCAGGATGCGGCGGCGGCAGGTCTGCCCGGTGTACGCGGCCTTCTGCGCGGCGTCGAGGCTGGCGTCCTTGTCGATGTCGTAATAGCCCACGCCGCGGCAGGTCACGTGCTCGGCGGTGTGCGCCTTGGGATCGAACTTCCAGATCGCCTTGCCGGTATCGGCGTCGATCGCGGTCACCAGGTTCTCGGGCGTGCACGAATACAGCGAGGTGCCGATCTGCAGCGGGGTGTTTTCGTCCACGCCCGCCGCCGCGCCCGGTTCGGACACGGTGCGGCGGCCGGTTCGATAGGTCCACGCCACCTGCAGCTGGTTGACGTTGGCCGGGGTGATCTGCTCGAACGGCGCAAAGCGCGTGCCGGCGGCATTGCGGCCGAAGAACTCCCAGTCACCCGGGTTGGCCGCAGAGGCCTTGGCGGCGGCCGGATCGGCGGTGATGGCCGCCGGGTTGGAGATCGTGCCGTGCGGGAAGAATGCGGCCACCAGCGTGGCCAGCAGCGCGACGAAGGTGGCCAGCGCACCGCTGTTGCCCAGCCGGCGGGTGATGGCCGACACGCCCGGATAAGCGGCGCCGGACCACAAGGTCATCATCAGCACCAGCGCCGGGAACACCAGTCGCGGCAGCAGCTCCCAGTAGCCGAAGCGCGGCGTGTCCAGCAGCGCCCACACGGCGGTGGCAACGAACACCAGCAGCGAGAACGCGGCCGTGTGGCGATGGCGCAGCAGCACCAGCACGCCCAGCACCAGGTAGGCCAGGCCGGCGATCAGGTAATAGGCGGAGCCGCCCAGCTTGAGCAGCGATATGCCGCCATAAGTCAGCGCCACGCCGGTGGCGAGGACGATGAGGGCGAGCAACAGCCGGGGGATGGCGCGCAAGGCGGATCCCTGTCCCGGCAAGGGAGTGTCGACCATGAGGTTTCTCCGTGATCAGGTCAGTGAAAGGTGGGGGAGGCCACGCGGCGGCGGTGCAGCCCGTCGCGATCCGCGTGGTGGTGACCAGCGCGTCATCCGGAACCGTGCATGCATCCGGCATGAAGGTTCCCGATCGGGCGATGGTTGCCGAACGGACACGATGCCGTCCAGACGTGCGGTGGTGAATGGATTTGCTTGCGTGATTGAACCATGTGCAGCGTGAAACCGGTCATCCGGCATGAAAGCGCGGCCGAATGTGGCGGCGCGTGAAGGCCGCCGCGCAGGCGGGGACCGCGATTTCCGCCGCTTCGGCCTCGCCGGCGGCGAAGAAATGGCGCAGCCCGATCAGGCCGAGCAGGCCCTCGTCGCGGCCGGTGCCGGGCGGCAGCGTGCGCACGCGCGCCAGCGATGCGTCGATCGCCTCGCGCAGCGCGGCCGGCGCCGCCAGCTTGCGGCCATGCGCGGCCTGTTCGCGGTAATGCCGGCAGACCGCATCGAGCAGGCGGTCCAGCGCGGCGGCATTGGTTTCGGGCAGCACCCGGCGCGCGCGGCGCAATTCGATCACGTTGAGGCCGGCGCGGATTTCGTCGAGCAGGTCGACCGTAGCCAAGTGGCTGTCGCTGGATACGGCGGCCATGCGCGGGGCGAGCTGGCCGAGCAGGTCGATCATGCGTGCGGTGAACACGTCCCGGTCCAGCACGCCGTGCCCGGCCGCCGCCTCGGCGATCACCGTCCACGCCCGGCGCACCAGCCGGCGCGCGCTCAGTTCGGCACCGACCGAGCGGAACAGCCGGGTCATCACGATGAAGAAGCCCACCCCCAGCACGATGGACACGCTGGAATTGACGAAGGACTGGAAATCGCCGGTGTAGGTGCTGCGCAGGTTGAGCAGGGTGGCCATGTTGACCGTCATCGGCAACGCGTAGGGCATCGTCTTCGGGTCGTGGATCAGCAAGCCGAGCACGAGGAAGGCAGGCGACAGCACCAGCACCAGCGCACCGAAGTCGTGCACCAGCGGCAGCACGCCGAACTGGTAGAACGCCACCAGCGCCAGCGAGATCAGCGTGGCCACCAGCATCTTGGTCATCTGCGGGGTGGGGTCGTCCTGCGAGGCGAAGAACGAGGCGGCGACCACGCCGAGCATCGCGCCGAAGCCGCCGCCGTCCCAGCCGATGGCGATCCACAGCACGCAGTACGCGATCAGGCTGATGCCGGGGCTGAGCGCGGCGAAGCCCAGCATCGGCCAGTCCACGTGGCGTTCGCGCAGCACGTTCAGGCGGCCCATGTCGAGGCGGAACAGGCCGCGCTCGTCCGGGTCGGAACGGCCGGCGGCGATGTCGCGCTGCAGGCGCCGGCAATCGGCCCACAGCTCCACCAGCTCGTCCAGCCGCAGCAGCAGGCTGCTGGAAATCAGGGTGTCGATGGCGGCCGACGGTTCAGGACGCATCGCCGCGATGCGGGCGCGCAGCGCGGCCAGTTCGTCCGGCGCGGTGACGTCCTTGCGCTCCATCCACGCGGCGACGTCGGCCAGCAGCGCCCGGCGGGGTTCGTCCAGTGCATGTGACCTGAGTATGGAACTTGTAGCCAATCAGGCAGTGAGTCCGGGGTGGATGGTATCGGGTTTCGACCAGTTCCGGCGAACGGTCGCCGGGGGGTTGTAGCCATGGGCGCTGTGCGGCCGCTGCTCGTTGTAGAACTGCCGCCAGCGTTCGATCAGCACCTTCGCTTCGGC
>CALLKI010000111.1 GCA_938008415.1 uncultured Luteimonas sp.
AGGCCATCGACCTGATGGACGAGGCCGCCAGCCGCATCCGCATGGAGATCGATTCCAAGCCGGAGGAGCTGGACCGCAAGGAGCGCCGCCTGATCCAGCTCAAGATCCAGCGCGAGGCGCTGCGCAAGGAGAAGGACGAGGCCTCGAAGCAGCGCCTGGCCGACCTCGAGGCGGAGATCGCCACGCTCGAGCGTGAGTACAACGACCTGGAGGAGATCTGGAAGGCCGAGAAGGCCACGGTGCAGGGCGCGACCAGGATCAAGGAGCAGATCGAGCAGGCCCGGCTGGAGCTGGAGGCCGCGCAGCGCCGCCAGGACTTCGCGAAGATGAGCGAGATCCAGTACGGCCGCCTGCCGGAGCTGGAGAAGCAGCTGGCCGAGGCGCAGAAGGCCGAATCCAGGGGCTTCCGGCTGCTGCAGGACAAGGTGACCGCCGAGGAGATCGCCGAGGTGGTCTCGCGCTGGACCGGCATCCCGGTGAGCAAGATGCTCGAGGGCGAGCGCGAGAAGCTGCTGCGCATGGAGGAGGCGCTGCACCGCCGCGTGGTGGGCCAGGACGAGGCCATCAAGGTGGTGTCCGACGCCATCCGCCGCTCGCGCGCGGGCCTGTCCGACCCGAACCGGCCCAACGGTTCGTTCCTGTTCCTCGGCCCGACCGGCGTGGGCAAGACCGAGCTGTGCAAGGCGCTGGCCGAGTTCCTGTTCGACACCGACGAGGCCATGGTGCGCATCGACATGAGCGAGTTCATGGAGAAGCACTCCGTGGCCCGCCTGATCGGCGCGCCCCCGGGTTACGTCGGCTACGAGGAGGGCGGCTACCTGACCGAGGCGGTGCGCCGGCGCCCGTACAGCGTGATCCTGCTGGACGAGGTGGAGAAGGCGCACCCGGACGTGTTCAACGTCCTGCTGCAGGTGCTGGACGATGGCCGCCTGACCGATGGCCAGGGCCGCACGGTGGACTTCCGCAACACCGTGATCGTGATGACCTCCAACCTCGGCTCGCAGATGATCCAGGAGATGGCCGTCGAGGACACGCCGGAGGCCTACACCCGGATGAAGGCCGCGGTGATGGGCGTGGTGCAGGCGCACTTCCGGCCCGAGTTCATCAACCGGCTGGACGACATCGTGGTGTTCCACCCGCTGGAGAAGTCGCAGATCCGGCAGATCGCCAGGATCCAGCTCTCCGGGCTGGAGAAGCGCCTTGCCGAGCGCGGCATGCGCCTCGAGGTGTCGGAGAAGGCCCTGGAGCTGCTCGGCAACGTGGGCTTCGACCCGGTGTACGGCGCGCGTCCGCTCAAGCGCGCGATCCAGCAACAGCTGGAGAACCCGCTGGCGCAGAAGATCCTGGCCGGCGCGTTCGGCAGCGGCGACACCATCCGGGTCGACGCCGCGGGCGGGCAGATCGTGTTCGACAAGGGCTGAGCCCGGGCATCGGAGGGGCGGCGCTTCATTGCCACCCCTCCCGGCCTTCCCCGCTGCCGCGGGGGAGGTTCTTTCTCCCTCTCCCGTCGACGGGGGAGGGCAGGGGCTGGTCTGTCAGCCCAGCCGTTCCGCCAGGACGCGCATGCCTTCGCCGGCGCCCATGCGCAGCGATTCGTGTGCCAGCGCGCTGACGGCGCTTTCGACCGGGTTGATCTCGACCACCCGCGCGCCGGCTTCGCGTGCCAGCCGCGGCAATGACGCGGCCGGCTGCACCAGTCCCGAGGTGCCCACGACCACGAGCAGTTCGCATGCGGCAAGCGCCTCGCAGGCGCGTTCCCACGCGTCCGCCGGCAGTGGTTCGCCGAACCAGACCACGCCGGGACGGCAGGGGCCGCCGCACGCGACGCAGGCGGGAGGTGCCTCGCGCGCGCCTTCCCCGCCGATCGCGTCCAGGCCCTCGAGGATGGGGTCGGGCACGGCGGGGCGACCGCAATCGAAACAGCGCGTGGCGAACAGGCTGCCGTGCAGGTGGACCACGTCGCGCGAGCCGGCACGCTCGTGCAGGTCGTCCACGTTCTGGGTGACCACCGTGACCTCGTGCCCGCGGCCGGCGAGGCCGGCGATCGCGAGGTGGCCCGCGTTCGGGCGCGCGCGGCGGACCAGCGCGGCGCGCCAGCGGTACCAGCCCCAGCACAGCGCCGGGTCGCGGCGGAAGGCTTCGGGCGTGGCGAGCCCGGCGGGATCGAAGCGCGCCCACAGCCCGGTCAACGCGTCGCGGAAGGTCGGGACCCCGCTCTCGGCCGACATTCCGGCGCCGGTGAGGAAGGCGATGCGCATGCCGCGCAGGTCACGCCGCCGCGGGCATGGGCGCGCTCGGCGGGGCGTCGTCGTCGCCGTCGGGCTTGCGCGCGGGGCGGTAGGGCGGGGTGGACATCACCATCTCGGCCAGCGAGAACGCCAGCTCGCGCTCGGCCAGCACGGTGCCGTCGGCGCCATGGGCGAGCAGGTGCTTGACCTCCTTCTCGCTGTGCGCCCGCGCCAGCACGGTGATCTCCGGGTTGAGCTTCTTCATCCGCTCGATGGTCTCGCCCGCCTCCAGCGCGCGCGGGATGGCGAACACCGCCAGCCTGGCGCGCTCGGGCAGGGCCTCGAGCATGACCGCCTCGGCGGCGACGTTGCCGCGCACCGCGGGCATGCCCTCGGTGCGCGCCTTCTCGGCGAGGTCCGCTTCCTCCTCGACGACCACCACCGGCACGCCCCGCTCCTTCAGCAGCAGCGCCAGTTGCCGGCCGACCCGGCCATAGCCGACGACGATGGTGTGGTTGTCGATGTCCAGCCGCGGGCGGTCCCGTTCGAGCTGTTCGGCTTCCGCCCGGGCCTTCGCCGCGGCGGCCTCCTCGGTGGCATCCCTGGCGGCCTTGAGCTTTTCCAGGTGCCGGTCGAGCACCCGGAAGATCATCGGGTTGAGCATGATCGAGATCAGCGCGCCGGCCAGCACCAGCGACTGCTCGTCGGGCGACAGCATCCCGAGGCTCACGCCCAGGCCGGCGATGATGAAGGCGAACTCGCCGATCTGCGCCAGGCTGGCCGAGATGGTGAGCGCGGTGGTGTTGGGATGGCCGAACGCGCGCACGATGAAGTAGGCCGCCACCGACTTGCCGAAGATGATGATGAAGGCGGTGGCCAGCACCTCGACCGGCCGGTTGACCAGGATCATCGGGTCGAACAGCATGCCGACCGAGACGAAGAACAGCACCGCGAACGCATCGCGCAGCGGCAGCGAGTCGTTGGCGGCCTGGTGGCTGAACTCGGATTCGTTCAGCAGCATGCCGGCGAAGAACGCGCCGAGCGCGAACGACACGCCGAACAGCAGCGCCGAGCCGAAGGCCACGCCCAGGGCGATCGCCAGCACCGAGAGGGTGAACAGCTCGCGCTGGCCGGTGCCGGCGATGCGCTCGAGGATCCACGGGATCACGCGCCGGCCGACCAGCAGCATCACCGCGACGAAGGCGGAGACCTTGAGCCCGGTCCACAGCACCGTGCTCATGACCGAGCCGAAGGTCGGGGCCCGGGCGCCGTCCGTGCCGATGAAGATGTCGGCCATCACCGGCATCAGCACCAGCGCGATGACGCAGGCCAGGTCCTCGACGATCAGCCAGCCGACCGCGATCCGGCCACGCGTGGTCTCCAGCAGGCGGCGTTCCTCCATCGCCCGAAGCAGCACCACGGTGCTGGCGGTGGCCAGCGAGAAGCCGAAGATCACGCCGTGCAGGGTGGGCCAGCCGAGGACCGCCGACAATGCCCAGCCGAGCACGGTCGCGACCGCGATCTGCGCGATCGCGCCCGGTATCGCGATCGCCTTGACCTCCAGCAGGTCCTTGAGCGAGAAGTGCAGGCCGACGCCGAACATCAGCAGCATCACGCCGATCTCGGCGAGCTGGTTGGCCAGCTCCTGGTCGGCGACGAAGCCTGGCGTGAACGGGCCGACCGCGATGCCGGCGATGAGGTAGCCGACCAGCGGCGACAGCCGCAGGCGGTTGGCGATCGCACCCAGCACGAAGGCGAGGCCGAGGCCAACCGCGACGATGTTGATCAGGTCGGTGTCGTGGTGCATCGGGGGACGGGACGCGGGCAGGGGGCCCGGCCATGCAGTGTGGCGGATGGCGCCGGATGGATCAACGCGGCGCGGCGTCCCGTCCCGCTTCGCCTCGCGTGGTGGAATCGCGCCAGCCGGCCCAGAACGCCGGGAAATCCAGCACGAAGTCCATCTGCCGGGGTGACTGGATGTAGTTCGGGTTCAGGCGCCGGATCTGCTCGATCGCGGCGTGGGCGCTCGTCCCGGACTGCGCGACCAGGAACGAGGCCAGCATCAGGCCGGTGCGTCCCAGGCCGCCGCGGCAGTGGAAGACGATGTTGGCGCCACCGTCGTGGCTCTCGAGCAGGCGCCCGAGCAGTTCGGCGCAGCGTGCAGGGTCGGGCGCGTCCATGTCCCGGATCGGGAAGTGGTCGATGCGGATGCCGCGGGTATCCACGCCCGAGGTGTCCAGCGGCGCCTCGGTCAGCGAGACCAGGTGGTTCACGCCCAGCCGTTCCAGCACGGCGAGGTCGCCGTCCAGGTCGCCGAGCAGGCCGGGCTGGTGCATGCCGCCCAGGCGCCTCGGGATGATCCAGTGGAACCCGAGGCTGCGCGGGGCCAGCGCCGGCGGGTGCGCCGGCGGGGCGGGCGACGGCGCCTCGTCGTCCCACTTCGGGGCCGGCCAGGCGCTGCCGCTCTCGAGCCAGCCACGGCCCAGTTCCGTGCGCGGCGAGCGGAAGAATTCCCCGGTTCCGGTCAGTTCGGCCAGGACGCCGCCGGAGACCAGGGCGACGTGGTCGGACAGCTCCCGTGCCTGGGCCTTGTTGTGGGTGATGACGACCACGGTCATCCGACCGGAGAGCCGGCGCAGGGTTTCGATCACCCAGGGTTCGTCGGAGATGGCGACGTCGGTGAGCGGCTCGTCCAGCAGCAGCACGCGCGGGTGGCCGAGCAGCATGCGCAGCAGCAGCACGATGCGGTGGCCGGCGAAGCTGAGCATGCCCACCTCCCAGTCCAGCTTCGACTGGATCCGGTCGTGCAGCCCGAGCAGGCCGATCCACCAGGCCAGCCGCGGGTCGTCGCGCGTGGTGCCGAGGTTCTCGAGCACGGTGCCTTCGTACAGGCGCGACTTCTGTGGCAGGAAGGCGACCAGGTCTTCGGTGCCGTCGCCGCTTCCCGTGGCGATCCTGGCGCCGTCGAGCAGGACCTCCCCCGCAATGCCAGCACGACGGCGTCAGGTGGCTCAGGCCGGCGATGTGCCGGAGCAGGGTGGATTTGCCCGCGGCAACCGGCCCGACCAGCGCGGTGATGCGGCGGGGCGGGAACGCCAGTTCCGGCAGGTGCAGGATTTCCTCGTCGCCGTAGCCGATGCGCAGGTCGCGGATCTCGAGCCGGCCGCGCTCCGGCGGTTCGCGTGTGGGGGGGATGCGTCGCATCGGCTCAGGACAGCGCCTTGATCGCTTCGGCGCAGGCCTTGCCGCGGACCAGCATCTGCCCGAGGTTGACCATGCGTTCGGCGACGATGCCCACGTAGAGCACGTTGCTTTCGTCGCCGACGCCGACCATCGAAATGACCCGTTCCCCGCTGCGGACGATGACGTCGTCGAGCCTGGCGCCGGGCTCGAGCCCGGCGACCAGGGATCGGGAGAGCCCGAGGATCGAGCTGGCGAGCGGGAGGCGCTCGGTGACCGGCAGCTCCTCCCGCGCGTACAGGTCGATCAGGTGTCCGTCGTAGGTGGCAAGGAACGCGCAAAGGGCGCGCGGGAGCCCGTCCACGCAGACCGAAAGCTGCTCGCGGACCTGCTGGATGAGTGTCATTGGACCGGCTTCCCCACGTCCGTTACCCGTTTCCTGCCGTCCGCGACTCAGACCTTGGCCTGGCTGGCGACCTCGCGGGTCTTCATCAGCGCAAGGCCCAGGTTGGTGTCGATGCGGGCGACCACCACCGCGACCACGTTCTCCTGGCCGTCCAGGCGGGCGAAGATGTGCAGCAGGTTCTTCGAAGTGACGATGATCTCGCGGAAGTAGTGCCCGGAATAGCTGTCGCCACGGGCCTTCTTGAAGGTGTTCTCGATGCTCATGACCGTGTCACCCTCGTAGAGGTCCTTGGTCGCGGCCGCGACCATGTCGAGGACCGCCTGCGGATGGGAATCAACGGTCTTGATCGCAAGCAGCATGCCGCTGCCCATGTCGACCACGCCGGCGGCGATGGCCTTGGGAACATTGGACATCAGGGACTGGACAATGGCGTCGGCACTCATGGCTCTCCTCGTGATTGGGTTGGCGTTGGACTGGGATGTGGATCAACCGGCCCCCACGCAGCGCATGGCGTCGACCGGCATGTGGGATGGCCCCGGCGTGCCTGCGAGCAGCGACAGCGCGCGCAGCACGCTGCCCCGATCGCGCGGGTCCATGGGGATGGTGGGCACCCGCCGGCCGAGCAGGCGCGCCAGCTGGTCGCGCATGTTCCGCGGCATGGATCCCTGGTCCAGGTGGGTGTAGGCCACCAGGACCGGATGGCGGTGGATGTAACCTCCGAGCAGCTCGATGTAGCGGCGCACGTCCCCGAACGGGTCGTTGCTGGTCGCGTCCGCGAGCACCAGCAGCGCATCCGTCGCCGCCAGGCGCTGGCGGATCATGTGCGCGAAGCGCAGCTGCCCGGGCGTGCCGTACAGGCGCAGCCTGTACCTGTCCACCTCGCACTCGCCGTAGTCCAGGGCGATGGTGGTGCGGGTCTTGAGCGTGGCGACCGTGTCGGTGGCCTCGACCTCGGTCGAGTGCACCTTGCCGGTGGACACGGTGCGGATCGCCGTGGTCTTGCCCGAACCCGGGGAGCCGACCAGCAGCAGGTTGATGGTCGGCCGGTCCTGGCGGATCCCGAAGCGCGTGAGGTAGCCGTTGATCACGCTGCGCAGGTCATGCACCTGTGCGGACTGCCCCGGGGGAATGGGCAGGTTGGCGGCGGGACGGCCCATGAGCTGGCTCAGCCAAGAGCCGCAGCGCTCGGATCGCGCGCCCTTCCCGCGCTTTTCACGCCCTTCCGGGGATTCGCAGTGCTGGCCAATGCGGTCGAGCGTCTCGATCAGGGATTCCTCGTTGAGCGGCCAGTTCAGTTCGAACAGCATGCTGCTGCCGTCGGCATGGCGCAGCTCGATCGAGGTGGTGCGTTCGGATGGCGAGGAGGGGGGGATGGAGGATGCAATCGGCATCCGCGTCGATGGTGCCGATCCGCCAGGCGTGCTGGAGTCTCGATGCGCCCAGCAGTGCGACGCAACGGACTTTGGCCTGGTCCCCTGGCTCGAGCCCCGAGACGCATAGAGTCAATCCCGGGCGCACGGCGTCCGCGGTCGTATGCACTTTGTTGTCCCCCTGATTTTCGTCCCTGACTCAACAGGTTTTCCCGGAAAAAACCGGTCAAACCATCCTTTTGCCGCATCGTCGGCGGAATCGCGGGGGGAAAAGCAAGTTCCGGCGCGATGCGATTTTTCATATTTGCGACTTTATTCGCAATTTTCGCGCCGGTGTGTTGCGCCGCGGCCGGTTTTCCGTTTCCGGCGGTTGGAAAAAAACGGGCGTGCCTCCAGGCACGCCCGTGGATTTCGACCGGTCTGCGGCCGTCTACCAGCGGTAGCCGATCCGGCCGTAGACGTACGCGCCGTTGAAGCCGGTCGGCGACTGGCTGCTGTACGGGAACTGGCCGCTGTTGGAGTTCGCGAAGATCGTGCGGTCCGGATACTCGTCGAGCAGGTTGTCCGCGCCCAGGGTCAGGGTCCAGGCTTCGGACGGGCGGAACGTCGCCGAGGCATCGACGATCCACTTGGCACCATAGGTCTGGTCGAGGTCCGGGTTGCTGGCGTGGCGGGTCGTGAACTCGCCGTAGCGGGTCGCGCCGAGGTTGAAGTCCCAGCGCGCCAGCCGCCAGGTGGCGCCGAGGGTGAACTTGTCGCGCGGAAAGCCTTCCTCGATGCGCCCGCGCTCGTCGCGGCCGATGCGCTCGAGGTTGGCGCCCAGGTCCTCCAGCTCCTGCGGGTTCGGCGCGATCCGGGTCACCTCGGTCCTGTTGCGGTTGTAGCCCGCGGTCAGGTCCAGGGTGCCGGCGGCGAGGGGCACGGACCAGGTGCCGACGATGTCGATGCCCCGGGTGCGGGTATCCACGGCGTTGGTGAAGTAGCGGGCGCTGGTGACGTTGGTGATCCCCAGGCTCGCCAGCAGCGCCTGCGCCGCGGCGTTGTCCGCGAGCGGCAGGTTCGAGGAGAGCACGATGCGGTCGTCGATGTCGATCTGGTAGGCATCGATGGTCAGGTACAGCCGGTTGGCGGGCTGCAGCACCAGGCCCAGGCTGTACGAGAGCGAGGTTTCCGCCTTGAGCGGCTCGGCGCCCAGCGCCTGGGCGGCCGCACCGGTGACCGGGAAGGTGCCGGTCTCGTAGGCGATGCCGCTGGTGAAGTTGGTGGTCACCGCCTGGTAGTTCTGCTGCGCCAGCGCCGGCGCGCGGAAGCCGCTGGCCACCGTGGCGCGCAGCGCGACCGCGTCGCTGAACCCGATGCGGCCGGAAAGCTTGCCCGAGGTCTCGCTGCCGAAGTCCGAGTAATCCTCGTGGCGCACGGCGACGCCGGCGGAGAACCGGTCGTTGAGGTCCGCTTCCAGCCCCGCGTACACGGCCCAGTTGTGGCGGTCGTAGTGGCCGGCGTTGCGCGGGCTGAAGCCGGCGAAGCCCTGCGCGCCGGAACCGGCATAGGAGTCCGGTTCGCCCGGGGACTGGTTCCATTTCTCCCTGCGGTACTCGGCGCCGAACGACAGCGTCGCGGGCAGGTTCCGGCCCCAGTCGACGTCCCTGGACACGTCGGCGTTGAGCACGTTCTGGGTGTACTCGAGCGCGCCGTCGTAGAAGCGCGACGGGCTGTCCACGCCGAGGCTGTAGTTGATGGTGTTCTGGGTGTAAAAGTGCAGCTTGTTGTAGCCGTAGTTGTAGCTCACGTCCCAGCGCCAGCCGCTGCCCGTGGAGCCCCGCACCCCCGCGACCAGCGAGCGGTCCCTGGCGACCTGGTTGATCTCCGGCACGTAGCCGTCGGGATAGACCAGCGGCACCACCGGGTTGTGGCCGGGCGAGCGGTAGAACGCGAACGAGACGATGTCGCGGTTGCCGGCGATGGCGGTGGCGTAGGCCTCGACGTCGCCGGTCAGCCCGAACCCGGCGTTGAGCGAGACCACGGCGTTGTCCACCTCCGGATCGCCGTAGATGTAGGCGACCTCGCCGATGTCCGGGTTGTTGCCGGTGTTGGGCGCGGTGCCCTGGTAGGGGCCGGCGCGGTTGGTCAGGCCTTTCCGGCCGAGCTCGCCGGCCACGTGGATGAAGCCGCGGTCGCCGGCGAGGGGAGCGGCGGCATCGCCCGAAAGCCGGTACTGCGAGCCGTCGCCGGCCGAGTACCTGCCGGCGTCCACCGCCAGGCCGCCGCCGCCGGTCGCGCCCTTGAGCACGATGTTGACCACGCCCGCGATCGCGTCGGAGCCATACTGCGCCGAAGCGCCGTCGCGCAGCACCTCGATGCGCTCGATCGCGGAGATCGGGATCGCGTTGAGGTCGACGGCGGAGGAACCGCGGCCGATGGTGCCGTTGACGTTGACCAGCGCCGAGATGTGGCGGCGCTTGCCGTTGACCAGCACCAGCACCTGGTCGGGCGACAGGCCGCGCAACTGCGCCGGGCGCACGCCGCTGGTGCCGTCGGTGATGGCGGGGCGCGGGAAGTTCAGCGAGGGCAGCGCGCGCGCCAGCGCGGTGGCCAGCTCGGTGGTGCCGGTGGCCTGCAGCGCCTCGGGGGTCAGGATGTCGATCGGCGACTGGGACTCGGCCACGGTGCGCCCGCTGACCCGGGTGCCGGTGACGATGATGGTGTCCAGCGTGCTCGCCTCGTCGGCGGGCGTGGACTGGGCGAAGGCCGGCGCGGCGAGCGCGGCCAGCAGGGCGGTTGCAAGCGGGCTGCGGATCATGCGGACACTCCATGTGCGTGTGGGGGGATTCCCGGTTTTACAGTTACCCGGCCATACGTGAAAAAACCGTTTGGCATGAGCTGATTCCAATGGGGAATGAGCGGGCCCGCGGTAGAATCCGCGCCCCATGATCGCTTTCCGCAACTTCGCCCTCCGCCGGGGCGAGCGCCTGCTGCTGTCCGGTGTCGACCTGGCCCTGCACGGGGGCTGGCGCGTCGGCGTGGTCGGCCGCAACGGCACCGGCAAATCCAGCCTGTTCGCCGCCATCCGCGGGGAACTGGAGCCCGACCGCGGGGACATCGAGCTTCCGGGGCGGGTACGGATCGCCAGCGTCGCGCAGGAGACGCCCGCGCTGCCCGGGCCGGCCCTCGATTTCGTGCTCGGTGGCGACGCGGAGATCTCGCTGGCGCTGCGCGCCGCGGCGGAGGCCGAGGCCCGCGGCGACTGGGAAGCGGTGGCGGCGGCGCACCAGCGGCTGTCCGAGCTGGGCGGCTACGACGCCGAGGCCCGCGCCGGCCGGCTGCTGCACGGCCTGGGGTTCCCGGTGGACACGCACCGGCGCCCGGTGTCCTCGTTCTCCGGCGGCTGGCGCGTGCGCCTGAACCTGGCGCGGGCGCTGATGACGCCCAGCGACCTGCTGCTGCTCGACGAGCCCACCAACCACCTCGACCTCGACGCGGTGCTGTGGCTGGAGCAGTGGCTGCTCCGCTACGAGGGCACGCTGCTGGTGATCTCGCACGACCGCGAGTTCCTCGACGGCGTGTGCACGCACACCCTGCACCTGCACGATGGCCGGGCGAAGCTGTACACCGGCGGCTACACCGCGTTCGAGCGCCAGCGTGCCGAGCACCTGCGCCAGCAGCAGATCGCCCACGAGAAGGAGCAGGCCGAGCGCGAGCGCCTGCAGCGGTTCATCGACCGTTTCCGCGCCAAGGCCAGCAAGGCCCGCCAGGCGCAGAGCCGGATGAAGCGGCTGGCGAAGCTGCCGGGCACCGAGGCGGTGCGCGCCGAGCGCGAGTTCCGCATCGACCTGCCGGCGCCCGCGAAGCTGCCGCATACCCTGCTGGGCATCCGCGGCGGCACCTGCGGCTACGGTGCGGACGCGCGCATCCTCGCCGGCGTGGACTTCGGCCTGGAGGCGGGCGACCGGATCGCCCTGCTGGGGCCCAACGGCGCGGGCAAGTCCACCCTGGTGCGTTCGCTGGTGGGTGAGCTGCCGCTGCTTGCGGGCGAGCGCTTCGTGCATCCGGACGCGCGCATCGGCTACTTCGCGCAGCACACGGTGGAGTCGCTCAAGGCCGGCGCCTCGCCGGTGGACCACCTGCGCGAGCTGGCGCCGGACGAGCCGATGCAGGCGCTGCGCGATTTCCTTGGCAAGTGGTCGTTCCCCGGGGACCGCGCGTTCGAAAGCGTGGACGGCTTCTCCGGCGGCGAGCGTGCGCGGCTGGCGCTGGCGCTGATCGCCTGGCAGAAACCGAACGTGCTGCTGCTCGACGAGCCGACCAACCACCTCGACCTCGACATGCGCGAGGCACTGGCCGAGGCGCTGTCCGACTTCGAGGGCGCGATCGTGCTGGTCTCGCACGACCGCCACCTGGTCGGCCTGGTCAGCGACAGCTTCTGGCGCGTGTCCGACGGCACGGTGAAGCCGTTCGACGGCGATCTCGACGGGTACGCGGCCTGGCTGCGCGCGCGCCCGGCCGGGGAGCAGGCGCAGCCGGAACGCAAGGCGCCGGAGCCGCCACCCGCGCCGCAGCAGGCGAAGCCGCGGTCCAGGCCCAACCAGCACCGGATCGGCAGGGCCGAGGCGCGGGTCGCGGCGCTGGAGGCGGAACTGGCGGGGATCGAGGCGGCGCTGTGCGACCCGCAGGTGTGTTCCGAGCCGGGGAAGCTCGCCGAGCTGGGGCAGCGGCAGGTCCGGCTGCGCGCCGAACTGGAAGAGGCGGAGAACGAACTGCTCGAGCTGCTGTATGGCTGAGGGCGGCTTGCGGGGACCGGGGGGCGCCGTTACGGTTGCCGCCATGAAGGCAACCAGGGTTCCTCACGGCGGGTGCTCCGGCCCAACGGCATGGGCCGTGACGCGCTGGCGGCCCGGCGGGCCCGTGCGTGGGCGTGGACCGCACGGTGGGGCCGCGTGGATGGCCGGCCTCGTCCCCGGCTGCGCCTGATCCGGAAATGGAGATGGGAGTGATGACTGGACACGGCTGGTGTTTCGTCGGATTGCTTGCGTTGTCCCTGTCCGCCTGCGTCCGCGTCAGCGACGATGATGGTTCCGGGCTCAACCGCAATGCCGCGGCCGCCGCGGACGCCGCGGCCGAGGATCCCGAGCTGCAGGCCGCGACCGATCCGGCCGGCACGCCCCACGACGCCTTCCTCGCCGCGCTCGCCAGCCATTGCGGGCAGGCGTTCGCCGGGCGCGTCGTCGCCAACGAACCGGAGCCGGCCGGCCCCGATCCGTTCGAGGGTAGGCGCCTGGTGATGCACGTCAGCGGCTGCGAGGACCCGGAGCGCGAGCTGCGGATCCCGTTCCACGTCGGCGAGGACCGCTCGCGCACGTGGGTGGTCACGCGCACGTACCGGGGCCTGCGCCTGCGGCACGACCACCGCCACGAGGACGGCCGCCCGGACCGCGTGACCATGTACGGCGGCGAGACCCGTGCCAGGGGCACCGCCGTGCGCCAGGAGTTCCCGGTCGACGAGCATTCGATCGCGCTGTTCCGCAGGGAAGGGCTGGAGGAATCGCTGACCAACACCTGGGCGCTTGAGGTCGAGCCCGGCAGGCGCTTCCTCTATGAGCTGAGCCGTCCCGGTGGCCGCCTGTTCCAGGTGGAGTTCGACCTCTCCCGTCCCGTCGAGCCCCCGCCGCCGCCCTGGGGACACTGAGCCCCTGCCTCCCGTGCCGCACCCGCGGCTCCACATCGAAAGGAATCGTCATCACCATGAGCCGCGAACTGGTCTACCTGCTGCTGATCTTCGGCCTGCTGGTCGTGCCCCGCGCGCTGCAGCGCTGGAAGCTCCCGGCGCCGCTGACCTGCCTGCTGTTCGGCATCGCGGCGATGCTGGCCTGGGGCGACGGCGCGCACGATGCGGTGGTGGGGCTGCTCGCCACGCTCGGCATTTCCTCGCTGTTCCTGTTCGCGGGGCTGGAGGTGGACCTGGCCGAGCTGCGCCGCGGCCTGCTGCCGCTGGTGGCGCACCTGGTGGTCCGCACGGCCATGCTCGCGCTGGTCGCGTGGATGGCCTGGCGCTGGCTGCGGCTCGACTGGCAGGCGGCCGCGCTGCTCGCGCTCGCGTTGCTGACCCCGTCCACCGGTTTCATCCTCGACTCGCTCTCGCGCCTGGGCCTGGACGAGCAGGAGCGGTTCTGGGTCACCAGCAAGGCGATCGCGGGCGAACTGCTGGCGCTGGCGGCGCTGTTCGTGGTGCTGCAGGCGGACGACCCCGCGCGGATGGGGCTGTCGTCGCTGGCGCTGGCGGTGATGCTGGTCGGGTTGCCGCTGCTGTTCGTCGCGCTCGGGCGCTGGGTGGTGCCGCACGCGCCAGGCTCGGAGTTCTCGCTGCTGGTGATGGTCGGGCTGGTGGCCGCGTACGTCACCTACAAGCTGGGCGTGTACTACCTCGTCGGCGCCTTCCTCGCCGGACTGATCGCCAGGCTGCTGCAGGAGCGGATGCCCAAGCTGGCGTCCGCCGAGAACCTGCACGCCGTGCGCCTGTTCGCGTCGTTCTTCGTGCCGTTCTACTTCTTCAACGCGGGCACCAAGGTGCCGCCCGAGGCGCTGAGCCTGGACGCGCTGTGGATCGGGCTCGGGCTCACCATGCTGGCGCTGCCGGTGCGGATCGGCATCCTCTGGGTGCAGCGGCGGATCCTGTTCCGCGAGGAGACGCCGGCCAACAGCCTGCGGGTATCGCTGGCGCTGGCGCCGACCCTGATCTTCACCCTGGTGCTGGCGGGGATCCTGCTGGCGCGGTTCGGTATCGACCCGGCGCTGTTCGGCGGCCTGCTGCTGTACGCGGCCCTGACCACGATGCTGCCGTCGCTGGTGTTCCGGGCCCCGTTCGACGTCGAGCCGGTCGAGGACGAGGTCCTGCATCCGCGGCCCGCCCCGCAAGTCCGGCCGGAACCGGCGCCGGCGGAAGCCGCGCGGGGCCAGCCCGGGGGGGCTTGAACCCGGCGCGGCCGACCATACAAACCGGCAGATGGAGTTACCCCGGTAGTTGCCATGCCGATCTACGCTTTCGAATGCACCGATTGCGGCCACAGCTTCGACAGGCTGCAGAAGCTGTCCGACCCCGATCCCGATGCCTGCCCGTCCTGTGGCAGGGACACGGTGAGGCGGCAGGTGACCGCGCCCGTGTTCCGGCTGGCCGGCAGCGGCTGGTACGAGACCGACTTCAAGCGCGATGGCGAGAAGAAGCGCAACCTTGCCGGTGACGGTGGCGGCTCGAAGTCCGGGGACAAGGGCGACGGCGGCAGCGCCTCCGCCGCGGACAAGTCCGGGAGCAAGCCGGCGGCCGCCGCGTCCACGGACTGAACCGGGCCGCGAGGCCTGGGGGTAAAATGCCGGGATGCCGGCGGTTCCCGCCGGCACGACTTTTCCCGGAGTTCCCATGCGTAGCCATTACTGCGGGCTGATCGACGAGTCGTTGATCGGCCAAACCGTGACCCTGTGCGGCTGGACCGACGTCGCCCGGAATCTGGGCGGCGTGTGCTTCATCGACCTGCGTGACCACGAGGGCATCGTGCAGGTGACGGTGGAGCCGGACAACGCCGAGGCGTTCGCGGTGGCCACCACCCTGGGCTACGAGGACGTGCTCCAGGTCGAGGGCACCGTCCGTGCGCGCCACAGCGTCAACGAGAAGATCCGCACCGGCCGCGTGGAGGTGGTCGCCAGCCGGATCACCGTGCTCAACAAGGCCGACCCGCTGCCGTTCCACCACCACGAGAACCCGGGCGAGGACATCCGCCTCAAGTACCGCTATCTCGACCTGCGCCACCCGGAGATGCAGCGCAAGCAGCGCACCCGCATCCGGCTGGTGCAGGCACTGCGCCGCTGGCTCGACGCGCGCGGCTTCCAGGACATCGAGACCCCGATCCTGACCAAGGCCACGCCCGAGGGCGCGCGCGACTTCCTGGTCCCGGCGCGCATGCATCCGGGCGAGTTCTACGCGCTGCCGCAGAGCCCGCAGCTGTTCAAGCAGATCCTGATGATCGCGGGCTTCGACCGCTACTACCAGATCGCGCGCTGCTTCCGCGACGAGGCGCTGCGCGCCGACCGCCAGCTCGAGTTCACCCAGCTCGACATGGAGTTCGCCTTCGTGCGCGAGCGCGACGTGCAGGACACCGTGGAGCAGATGATCCGCGACGTGTTCCGCGAAGTGATCGGCGTCGAGCTGGCCGACCCGTTCCCGCGGATGACGTACGCGGATGCGATGCGCCGCTTCGGCTCGGACAAGCCGGACCTGCGCATCCCGCTGGAGCTGGTGGACGTGGCCGGCCTGGTGAAGGACTGCGGCTTCGCGGTGTTCGCCGGCCCGGCCAGCGACCCGAAGGGCCGCGTGGCCGCGCTGCGCATCCCGGGCGGCGCCCGGCTCAGCCGCAAGCAGATCGACGAGTACGCAGCGCACGCGGCCAGGTTCGGCGCCAAGGGGCTGGCCTGGGCGAAGATCGACGAGTCCGGCGCGGTCAACTCGCCGATCGCCAAGTTCTTCGACGAGGCCGCGTTCGCCGCGGTGCTCGCCCACGTGGGCGCCGGCAACGGCGACATCGTGTTCTTCGGTGCCGGCCCGTGGAAGCAGGTGTGCGACTTCATGGGCGCGGTGCGGCTGAAGGCCGGCAGGGACTTCGGCCTGGTCGAGGAGGGCTGGCGGCCGCTGTGGGTCAC
>CALLKI010000112.1 GCA_938008415.1 uncultured Luteimonas sp.
GACAAGGCCGAGGAGGCCCTGCGCAACGCCCTGCGGGCCTCGGGCGTGGACTGGCAGGAGCTGCCGGGCGAGGGCGCCTTCTACGGCCCCAAGATCGAGTACCACCTGAAGGACGCCATCGGCCGCACCTGGCAGCTGGGCACCATGCAGGTGGATTTCATGATGCCGGCCCGGCTGGGGGCCGAATACGTGGACGAACACAGCCAGCGCCGCCACCCGGTCATGCTGCACCGGGCCATCGTCGGCTCCATGGAGCGGTTCATCGGCATCCTGATCGAACACCACGCCGGCGCCTTCCCGGCCTGGCTGGCCCCGGTCCAGGCGGTGGTGATGAATATCACCGATGCCCAGGCCGATGCCGCTGCGCAAGTGGCCAAGTCATTGAATTCACAAGGTTTCCGCGTCGAGGCCGACGTCCGCAACGAGAAGGTCGGCTACAAGATCCGGGAGCACACCCTGCAGAAGGTCCCCTACCTCCTGGTCATCGGCGACCGGGAGAAGGCGGCGGGCACGGTGGCCGTCCGTACCCGTTCGGGCGAGGACCTGGGGGTGATGCCGGTGGACGCGTTCGCGGCCCGGCTGGCCGCCGAAAACCGCGCCTGACCGGTTGTATCGCGGCGGAAATCCGTTAAGAATCTGTATGCAGCATCCGGCGGCAGGGCCGCCGGACCCCCAACCATTCCGGAGACCGCAGTATTAGCACCCTCGAAAAGCAGCATCGCCGCAACCACGAGATCCGCGTGCCGCGCGTGCGTGTGATCGGCTCCAACGGCGAAATGATCGGCATCCTCTCTCGCGACGAGGCACTGCAGCTGGCCGAGGAGGAAGGCCTTGACCTTGTCGAGATCCAGCCCAACGCCGATCCGCCGGTCTGCAAGATCATGGACTTCGGCAAGTTCCGGTTCGAGCAGCAGAAGAAGGCCAGCGAGGCCCGGAAGCGCCAGAAGCAGGTCGAGATCAAGGAACTGAAGTTCCGGCCGGTCACCGACGAGGGCGACTACCAGATCAAGATGCGCAACATCCGTCGCTTCCTGGAGGACGGCGACAAGGTCAAGATCAACATCCGTTTCCGTGGCCGCGAGATGAGCCACCAGGAGCTGGGCCGGCAGATGGCCGCCCGGATCGAGGCCGACCTCGGCGACGACGTGGTCATCGAGTCCCGTCCCCGCCTGGAGGGCCGGCAGATGGTCATGCTGATCGCACCGAAGAAGAAGTGAACGCCCCCGGCCGCCGGCCGGGGCCAAACCCGCTGATTTGCAAGGGAAACCCCGGCCGGGCATAATATCCGGCCCGGTTCGCCGGGGCATGTTTCATTGGACCAGCCGCGGTTCCCCGTGGACGGCGGCCTCAAACCGGCCAGGCAGGATGGAAAGCGTGCCGCCAGGCACCGCCCGGGCCAGTACTCGAGACGAAGAAAGGACATCGCAATGCCCAAGATCAAGACCCATCGGGGCGCCGCCAAGCGCTTCCGCAAGACGGCCTCCGGCAAGTACAAGGCCGGCCACGCCAACCGCAGCCACATCCTCACCAAGAAGCCGACCAAGCGGAAGCGCAACCTGCGGCAGACGAACCATGTCCGCGCCGAGGATGCGGGCCGCCTGGACCGCATGCTGCCGTATCTCTGAGGAGGGCTGAACCATGGCACGAGTCAAGCGTGGCGTGCAGGCGCGCCGCCGTCACAAGAAGGTCCTTGCCCTCGCCAAGGGCTACTACAACGCCCGGCGCAAGGTTTTCCGCGTCGCCAAGCAGGCGGTCATCAAGGCCGAGCAGTACGCCTACATCGGCCGCAAGCAGAAGAAGCGCAACTTCCGCGCGCTGTGGATCACCCGCATCAACGCGGCGGCCCGCATCAACGGCCTGAGCTACAGCCGCTTCATGAACGGCCTGCAGAAGGCCGGCATCACCCTGGACCGCAAGGTGCTGGCGGACATCGCCGTGCACGACGCGGCGGGGTTTGCGGCGCTGGCCGAGAAGGCGAAGGGCGCGCTCGCGGCGTAATGTCACGTCCCGCGTCCGGCACGCGCGGGCCGCGCGTGCGGCGGGCAGACGGGCAACACGCATGGGGAAGGGCGCAGGTCCTTCCCCATGTTTTTTTGCGCCGGGGCGCGACTTCCCCCCGGCGCGACGGGTGGCAGACGGACGGGATGCATCGCGAATGAGTGACATCGAATCGCTGTCGAAGCAGGCGAAGGCGGACATCGCCGCGGCCTCCAGCCTGGAGGCGCTGGAGGCGGTGCGGGTCGCGCTGCTGGGCAGGCAGGGGCGCATCACCGCGCAACTGAAGTCCCTGGGGACGCTGCCGCCGGAGCAGCGCAAGGCCGCGGGCGAGGCGATCAACCGCGTGCGCGACGAGCTGGCCGCGGCGTTGGCCGCACGCCGGGCGGAGCTGGAGGAGGCCGCGCTCCAGGCGCGCATCGCCGGCGAGCGGATCGACGTCACCCTGCCGGGCCGCAACGGCGGGCGCGGCGGCGTGCACCCGCTGGTCCGCACCATGCAGCGCATCGCCGACATCTTCGGGCGCCTGGGCTACGAGCTGGCCGACGGCCCGGAGATCGAGGACGACTGGCACAACTTCGAGGCGCTGAATTTCCCGCCGCACCATCCGGCGCGCGCGATGCACGACACCTTCTACTTCGGCGACGGCCGCCTGCTGCGCACCCATACCTCGGGCGTGCAGGTGCGCTACATGACCGGGCGCCAGCCGCCGCTGCGGATGATCGCGCTGGGCAAGGTGTACCGCTCCGACTCCGACCAGACCCACTCGCCGATGTTCCACCAGTGCGAGGGCCTGCTGGTCGACGAGCACGCCACTTTCGCCGACCTCAAGGGCACGCTGGCCGAGTTCGTGCGCGCGTTCTTCGAGCGCGATTTCGAGATGCGCTTCCGCCCCAGCTACTTCCCGTTCGTGGAGCCCGGCGCCGAGGTCGACATCGCCTGGCAGCGCCCGGACGGCAGCACCCGCTGGCTGGAGGTGCTGGGCTGCGGCATGGTCCATCCGAACGTGCTGCGCGCGGTCGGCATCGACCCCGAGCGCTACACCGGCTTCGCCTTCGGCATGGGGGTGGAGCGGCTGACGATGCTGCGCTACGGCGTCAACGACCTGCGCGCGTTCTTCGACAACGACCTGCGCTTCCTGCGCCAATTCGGCTGAGGCGACGAGATGAGGGTTTCCGGCAACTGGCTGCGCGAACACGTGCGCGTCGACGCGGATGACGCGGCGCTCGAGCGCACGCTGACGATGATCGGCCTGGAGGTGGACGCCGCCGAGCGGATCGGCGACGGCCTCGACGGCGTGGTGGTGGCGCGGATCGTGTCGGCGGAGAAGCACCCGCAGGCCGACCGCCTGCAGGTGTGCATGGTGGACGCCGGCCGCGGCGAGCTCCTGCAGATCGTCTGCGGCGCGCCGAACGCGCGCCCCGGGCTGGTGGCGCCGCTGGCGACCGTGGGTGCCCGCGTGGGCGGGATCACGATCAAGGCGGCGAAGCTGCGCGGGGTCGAATCCAACGGCATGCTCTGCTCGGCGAAGGAGCTGGGGCTGGATGCCGACGCTTCCGGGCTGATGGAGCTGCCGGACGACGCGCCGGTCGGCACCCCGCTGGCCGGGTACCTCGGCCTGCCCGACACCGTGTTCGAGCTGGGGGTCACGCCCAACCGCGCCGACTGCTTCAGCGTGCGTGGTGTCGCCTGGGACGTGGCCGCCGCGCTCGGCGGCGAGGTCGTGCCGTTCGAGGCCGCACCGGTGCCGGCGGCGAGCGACGCGCGGATCGAAGTCCGGCTGCAGGCCGGCGCCGACGCGCCGCGCTACTGCGGCCGGGTGATCGAGGGCGTGGACGCGCGCGTGCGCACGCCGGTGTGGATGGCCGAGCGCCTGCGCCGCGCCGGGGTGCGCCCGGTGAGCTTCCTGGTGGACGTGACCCAGTACGTCATGCTCGAGCTGGGCCAGCCGATGCACGCCTTCGACCGCGACCGCCTGCAGGGCCCGGTCGGCGTGCGCCGCGCCCGCCCGGGCGAGGCGCTGAAGCTGCTGGATGGCCGCGACGCGGCGCTGGACGGGGAATTCCTGCTGGTCACCGACGCCGACCGCCCGGTGGCGCTGGCCGGGGTGATGGGCGGTCATGACACGCGGGTCACCGACGACACCCGCAACGTGTTCCTGGAGGCCGCGCATTTCGCGCCGGCCGCGATCATCGGCCGCGGCCGCAGGCTCGGCCTGCACACCGATGCCGCGCACCGATTCGAGCGCGGCGTGGACCCGGAGCTGCCGCGCGCCGCCATCGAACGTGCCACCCGGCTGGTCCTGGACATCGCCGGCGGCCGTCCGGGCCCGGTGGTCGAGGCCGCGCTGCCGGAGCACCTGCCGCGCCCGAAACCCATCATCCTGCGCCGCGACCGGCTGGCCCGGGTGCTGGGCCTGGCGATCCCGGACGCCGAGGTCGAGCGGATCCTGCGCGCGCTGGGGCTTTCGGTCTCGGCGCACGCCGAAGGCTGGGAGGCGGTGCCGCCGACCCGCCGCTTCGACCTGGCGATCGAGGAGGACCTGGTCGAGGAGGTCGCGCGCATCCACGGCTACGACCGGATCCCGGCCACGCTGCCCGCCGGACCGGCGCGGATCGCGGCGCCCGACGAGACCCGCGTGGGCGGGCACGAGCTGCGCGCGCAGCTGGTCGCGCGCGGCTACCACGAGGCGCTGAACTTCGCCTTCGTGGATGCCGGCCTGCTGGAACGCTGGCAGGCCGCCGCCGGCAGCGTGCCACTGGCCAACCCGCTGAGCGCCGAGCTGGGCGTGATGCGCACGGCCCTGCTGCCCGGCCTGGTCGCCGCGCTGGCGCGCAATGCCGCGCGCCAGCAGACGCGCATCCGCCTGTTCGAGATCGGCCGGGTGTTCCATGCCGCGGGCGATGGCGGGGCCCCGGTCGAGACGCTGCGCATCGCCGCGGCGGCCACCGGCGACGCACGCGCCGAGCAGTGGGGCGAGGCGGCGCGGCCGGTGGACTTCCATGACGTCAAGGGCGACCTCGAGAGCCTGGCCGCCTGCGCCGGCGCCGCGCTCGAGTTCCGTCCGTCGCAGGCGCCGCATGGACACCCGGGACGCTCGGCAGATGTCTATCGTGACGGCGTTCGCATCGGCTGGATCGGCGAGCTGCATCCACGTTTGCAGGCGGAGCTCGACCTTGACCGCCCGGTGGTCGCGTTCGAGCTCGACGTGGCGCCGCTGCAGGCGCGCGACCTGCCGCGCGTGGCAGCGATTTCCCGCTTCCCGTCCGTACGCCGCGACCTCGCGATCGTCGTCCCCGAGGACGTGCCCTGGGCCGCGGTCGAGGCCACCGTCAGGGAGGCGGCGGGGCCGCTGCTGGCCGGGCTCGTCCTGTTCGACCGTTACGTCGGCAAGGGGGTCGAACCGGGGTGCAAGAGTCTGGCCATGGGCTTGATTCTGCAGGAGGATTCACGCACTCTCACGGACGAGGAAGTCGACGGAGTGGTGGCCCGGGTGGTCGCGTCGCTGGGCGGGAAACACGGCGCCGTGATCCGGGGCTGAAGCCGGTTATCCAGGGGAATCAGGATGGCGCTGACCAAGGCGGAAATGGCCGAGAAGCTCTACGAGGAGGTCGGCCTGAACAAGCGCGAGGCGAAGGAATTCGTCGATGCCTTCTTCGATGCGCTGCGCGAGGCCCTGCACCAGGGCCGGCAGGTGAAGCTCTCCGGCTTCGGCAACTTCGACCTGCGCCGCAAGAACGAGCGTCCCGGCCGCAACCCCAAGACCGGCGAGGAGATCCCGATCTCGGCCCGCACGGTGGTCACCTTCCGCCCCGGCCAGAAGCTGAAGGAGCGGGTCGAGGCCTACACGGGGGCCGGCCACCATGCTTGATCCCGGCAGCAACCGCGAGCTCCCCCCGATCCCGGCCAAGCGCTACTTCACGATCGGCGAGGTCAGCGAGCTGTGCGACGTCAAGCCGCACGTGCTGCGTTACTGGGAAACCGAGTTCCCCTGCCTCAACCCGGTCAAGCGCCGCGGCAACCGCCGCTACTACCAGCGCCACGACGTGCTGATGGTGCGCCAGATCCGCGCCCTGCTGTACGAACAGGGCTACACCATCGGCGGCGCGCGGCAGCGACTGGAAGGCGAGCACGCCAGGCGGGAATCCACCCTGAGCGCGCAGATCGTGCGCCAGGTGCGGATGGAACTGGAGGAAATCCTGCAGCTCCTGCGCCGCTGAGGCGTCCCGCCCGCCATTCACGGAGGCAAGCGGGCCGCAGTCCGCGGTATAATCATCCGACCGGGGTATAGCGCAGCCTGGTAGCGCACCAGTCTGGGGGACTGGTGGTCGTCGGTTCGAATCCGGCTACCCCGACCA